>NZ_JAVDVK010000001.1:2209741-2525418 GCF_031456835.1 Leifsonia shinshuensis | reverse complement strand
CTGGTCAAGCCGTTCCTCGGAGACGGGGTGTTCGCGTTCCGCGACCAGGTCGTGATCCGTCAGACCCCCAGCCACTACCTCGGGCTCCAGATCACCGCCGAGTGCACCGCACTGATGGTGCTGATCCCGGTCCTCGTCCTGAGCGCGACCCTGATCACCGTTCTCGCGCGCCTCCAGTGGAGCCGCTGGCTGATCGGCGTGGCCGTCGCCGCCGGGATGATCCTGGTCATCAACTTCGCTCGCATCGGGATGATCACCGCGGCGACCATCACCTGGGGCCAGGCCGGGTTCGACTGGACACACGCCGTCTTCGGGACCGTCTTCATGCTCTCGGGCAGCGTGGCGACACTGTTCGTGATGTTCCGCATCATGATCGGCCCGTTCAAGCGGAAGGCGCGCACGGCGGTCGCGGAGGAGACGCCCGGGGCGCTCACCGACGAAGACTGATCGAACGAGACGAGCCCGCCGATGCGTCATCGGCGGGCTCCGTCACGCTCCCGCTCATGGCGGACCGTGACCCGAGAGGCGATCCCAGAAGCCGACCCAGCACCCCTCACCGATGAAGACGGGTCGTCCCGGCGACGATGACGCGATTCTCTCGTGAACCATGCCACACGGTGGGAGGATGTCCGACACACCTCCGCCACCGACCGAGGGGATCACGATGGCTGCTGACATCACCGTGGACACGCCCGCCGTGGCGCCGCACCCGCACCACCACCATGGCTGGTGGTGGAAGACCCTGCTGACCGGCTTCGCGCTCTGGGTGCTGACGATCGTCGTCACCGCGACCACCGGCAACACCAACCTGGTGCCCACGCTCATCCTGATCGGCAGCTTCCTGGTCCCGTTCTGCGTGGTCCTGTTCGCGATCGAGCGGGTGACCGGCAGCATCAGCGCGCTCCAGCTCGTGCTCGCGTTCTTCGTCGGCGGCATCTTCGGCGTGCTCGGCGCATCCCTGCTGGAGGTGAACCTGCACCAGTCGTGGGGCATGTACCTGCTCGTCGGGCTGATCGAGGAGTTCGTGAAGGCGGTGCTCCTGATCATCATCGGGTGGCGCGTCGTGCCGAAGACGGCGACCCAGGGCGCCCTGCTCGGCGCGACCGTCGGCGCCGGTTTCGCGGCGTTCGAGTCGGCAGGCTACGCGTTCAACGCGGCGATCACCGCGCAGGGCATCGATCTCGTCTCGCTGCTGCAGACCGAGGTGCTGCGCGCCATCCTCGCGCCGGTGGGGCACGTGCTGTGGACCGCGGTGCTCGGCGCCGTGCTGTTCGGTGCTGCGCGCGGACGCGACCGGTTCCGGTTCTCGATCTGGATCGTGGTGACCTACGTCGGTGTGGCAGTGCTGCACGGGCTGTGGGACTCGGCGAGCGACCTGGCAGCCGTGATCGCGCTGATCGCCAACGGCCGCGCCCTGGCGGAGCTGACCACCGCGGGCGGCCTCACCACGCAGACGGCGTCCGCCGTGACGGCGCTCGCGGGCATCCTGTACATCGTGGTGCTGGCCGTGGCGGCCGCCGGCGGCATCCTGACGCTGTGGCTGATCCTCCGCCACTACCACCGCGCCGACCGACTGCGCGCCGAGCGGCCGGGGCTCACTCCTCAGTGAGCGCCTCCTGAGCCTCCTTCGGCAACTTGCGCACCTTGGCTCGCCGCTTGCGGCGGTCCGGGATCATCGACCGCATCTCCTCCAGGCGGCCGAAGCACAGCAGCCGGTCGCCCGACTCCAGCACCACGCCGCTGCGCGGGTTCGGGATGACGGACGTGCCGCGGTGCAGGGTGAGCACCGAGATGTCGCGGTCGCCGAGGCCGGAGTCGCGGAGCGACTTGCCGACGAGGTCCGCGTTGGAGTGCACGAGCAGCTCGGCCACCCCGTAGCCGGTCGAGACGCTGAGCCGCTGACGCACGTCGATCTCGGGGAAGGCGACCTGATTGTCGATGAAGTCGATGATCGCGCCCGCCACATCCAGCCCGGTCGCCCGCTCGATGCCTTCGAGGCCCGGTGAGGAGTTGACCTCCATCACCAGCGGGCCGTCCTTGCCCTCCAGCATGTCGACGCCCGCGACGCGGAGGCCCATGATCTGCGCCGAGCGGACCGCGGCCTCCTCGAACTCGGGCGTCAGCGCGACCTTCTCGACCGTGCCCCCGCGGTGCACGTTGGAGCGGAACTCGTCCCCGCTCGCCACGCGACGCATCGCGGCGACGACCCGGTCGCCGACGACCAGCGCCCGGATGTCACGGCCGCGGCTCTCCGCGATGAAGCTCTGGATGAGGACGTTCTGCTTGGTCGAGTGCAGCGTCTCGATGATCGACTCGGCGATCTTCGCCTCCGGCGCGAGAATCACGCCGATGCCCTGGGTGCCCTCGAGCAGCTTGATCACGACCGGCGCCCCGCCGACCCGCTCGATCGCCATGCGCACATCCGCGCGGCTGTTCACGAACGCCGTGCGCGGCATCCCGATGTTGTGGCGGGACAGGATCTGCGTCGCCCGCAGCTTGTCCCGCGAGTTCGTGATGCCGTTGGCCGTGTTCGGCGTGTACACATCCATCTGCTCGAACTGCCGCACCACGGCCGTGCCGTAGTACGTGATCGAGTTGCCGATGCGCGGCAGGATGGCGTCGTAGTCGGAGAGCAGCCGCCCCCGGTACTGCAGGTCGGGCTCGTCGCCGGAGAGGTCGATCGCGAACCGCAGCGTGTTGAGCACCTTCACCGCGTGGCCGCGGCTCTCGGCCGCCGAACGCAGCCGCTGCGTCGAGTACGCGTGCGGGGCGCGCGAGAGGATGGCGAGTTTCACGGGTGGGCTCCTGCGAAGATGGGGGAATGGCCGACCTCCATCCAACCACCGACACGGTCGGCTGGCGTGAGTGGGTGAGCCTGCCCGGCATCGGGGTGTCGTGGATCAAGGTGAAGGTCGACACCGGGGCACGCAGTTCGTCCCTCCACGCCTTCGACATCGAGGAGCTGCCGGGCGACCGAGTGCGGTTCCGGGTGCAGCCGTGGCAGGACTCCGACCGGGATGCGGTGACCGCCGAGTGCGCGGTGCACGACCGGCGCGTGGTGCGCAGCTCGTCCGGCCACACCGAGGAGCGGATCGTCGTGCTGCTCGACCTCGTGATCGCGGGACGCTCGGTGCGCGCCGAGACGACCCTCACCAACCGCGACCAGATGGGCTTCCGGATGCTGGTGGGCCGCGAGGCGCTGCGCCAGGGCTTCGTAGTGGACCCGGCGCGCTCCTTCCTCGGCGGACGCGCTCCGCGCGAGGTGCGCCGCCGCAACCGCGGTCGCGAGCTGGGCTGAGGCGAGGGCCGGGCGTCAGACCGCCGCGTCGAGCCCCAGCTCGCGCCGCCAGTGCGCCAGGAACTCCGCTCCCGCGTCGTCGTGCACCGCGTCGCCGATGGTGATGACCTCGTACGGCCGGTCGAGCACGCCGTCGGCGGGCCGCACATCCACGTGGGCGACCTCGTAGCCGGCGTCGTGCACGAAGTCGGCCATCTTGTAGTCGCTGCGGGAGTCGCCGATCGACCGCCAGCGCCGCGGCAGCGGACCCCGTGCGGCGAAGTAGTCGAACGCCCGCTGCGCACCGCGATCCTTGTCGAGGAGCACCGACTCGATGTCCGTGGAGATGATGGTCGGGTCGATGCGGAACGGCACGGCGCCGTCCGCGTCGGGCGAGACCCGCGAACCGTAGCGCAGGCCGATCCCGAGCCCGGTCAGCAGGCCGAATGCCGCGTCCTCGAAGCGCCCTTGCGCCTCGCGGTAGGTGTCCGCGTCCACGTCGGTCCGCTGCTCGACCGAGATCATCGCGCGCTTCGTCTCGTCGAAGAACATCGTGTCGGCGAAACGGTCGCGCACCAGCCGGCGCACGCCGTCCACCGCCTCGTCCGGGAATGCGACGCTCTCGTCCACCGTGACCTCGCCCATCCCCTCGCCCGTGATCGGGGCCCAGGCGCCGCCCTTCTCGAAGACGCCGAACATGCGCGCGCCGTGCTGGTCGAGGGCGTCGCCGAGCCCCGCGTCGCAGAGCGGCGCGACCACCTGGTGACGGATGAAGTCGCCCGACCGCCCGGTGATGAAGGCGATCGGCACACCGGCAGCCGCCATCGCGACCAGGTCGGTGACGATGCTGCGGATGGCGATGGTACGGGTGACGGGGCTCGCGAGGGGGCCGTCGACGTCGAAGAGCAGACCGAGATTGTGCACAGTCCATTCTCTCCGCTGCGAGAATGGACGCATGTCGCAGCCCGTCCCGTCAGCTAGGCCGCTGTGGCATCCGGATGCGCCGAGCACCGTCGCCCACGCCGACAACCTCGACGTTCTGGCCGGCCTGCCCGACGCGTCCTTCCGCCTCATCTATCTCGACCCTCCCTTCAACACGGGCCGGCCGCAGGCGCGGCAGACGCTCACGTCGGTGCGGTCGGAGGGCGGCGCGGGCAGCGTCATCGGCTTCAAGGGCCGCAGCTACGAGCGGATCAAGGGCGACCTCCTCAGCTACGACGACCGGTTCGAGGACTACTGGGGCTTCCTCGAGCCGCGCCTGATCGAGGCCTGGCGGGTGCTCGCCGACGACGGGACGCTGTACCTCCACCTCGACTACCGCGAGGCGCACTACGCGAAGGTGCTGTTGGATGCTTTGTTCGGCCGCGAGTCGTTCCTCAACGAGATCATCTGGGCCTACGACTATGGGGCGAAGCCGAAGAACCGGTGGCCGGCCAAGCACGACACGATCCTGGTCTACGTGAAGGACCCGGCGGCGTACCACTTCGACTCGGCGGCGGTCGAGCGCGAGCCGTACATGGCTCCCGGCCTGGTGACGCCCGAGAAGGCGCAGCTCGGCAAGCTCCCGACGGACGTCTGGTGGCACACCATCGTGTCGCCGACCGGACGCGAGAAGACCGGGTATCCGACCCAGAAGCCGGAGGGCGTGCTGCGCCGGATCGTGCAGGCGTCGAGCCGCGAGGGGGACTGGGTGCTCGACTTCTTCGCGGGTAGCGGCACGACTGGTGCGGTCGCCTCCGCGCTCGGACGCCGGTTCCTGCTGGTGGACAGCAACCCGGCGGCGGTCGCGGTCATGCGGGAGCGGCTCGCCGGGTGCGAGCCCGCGGTGCGCTTCATCGACTGATCGCGCGTTTCTGCTCACAGGCTGCGGACGCGACGCGTTCTCCCCATCCTCGGTGTTCGTCCGGAAATCTCAGAGTCGCGTGTGGAAGGGTGGATGCACTATGCGATCGAGCCTGCGCGCCCTCCCCTTCCTCTGGGGTGCACTCGTCTCCGCCGCGCTGTTCGTGGCCGTCTACCTCGTGTTCGTGCGCAGCTACATCGGGCAGGTGATCGACGAGCGCGCGTTCGCCGGTGCGGACGTGTGGAAGGGTGGCGTGATCGAGTTCGCGCACACGTTCCTCAACGCCCTCCCGGTCGCCTCGGTGGTCATCGGCGCGATCGTCGCGGTGGTGATCGTGCTCGTGCGCCGCAACTGGCTGGTGTTCGCGGTCGCCGTCGGGGCGGCCGTCGGCGCCAACGTCAGCACGCAGGTGCTGAAGTACACCATCCTGTCGCGGCCCGAGAAGGGGGTAGATGCGGGACTCGCCAACTCCCTGCCCTCCGGTCACACGGCGGTCGCTGCCTCCGCGGCGCTCGTCGTCTTCCTCCTGGCGTCTCCGCGGTTCCGTCCGCTCGCGGCGGTCGTCGGCTCGATCTTCGCGATCGCGGCGGGAGCATCCACCCTGGTCGAGCAGTGGCACCGGCCGAGCGACGTCGTCGCGGGGATGCTGGTCGTGGCGTTCTGGGGGTGCATCGCCGGTATCGTGCTCGCCTGGCTGCGCCTCCCCGGCGCGGAGCCGCCGGTGCGGAGCAAGCTCTGGCCGCTGATCTGGGTCGGCGTCGTCTGCCTGGTCGGCTCGGTCGTGGCGCTGCTGGTCACCTACTTCTCGACCCAGAGCGGCACCGAGCACCTGTTCATCGCGTATGCGGGCGGGGTCGCCGCGATCGTGGCGACCGGGTTCGTGCTCGCCGCGCTCGGCAACCGGTTGTACCGCCGGCTGGCGTGAGCGCGCGCTCGACGCTGTCTCAGTCCTCCAGGAAGAAAGCGCCGAGCGCATCCACCAGCGGTCCGGGTGCCTCCTCGGCCACGTGGTGCCCGGAGTCGATGCCGGCGCCGCGCACATCCACCGCCCAGTCCTGCCAGATCGCCAGCGGGTCGCCGAACAGCTCCTCGAGGTCGTCGCGCAGCGACCACAGCGCGAGGAGCGGCACGGTCACCCGGCGACCGGCCGCCCGGTCGGCCTCCTCGTCGGCGCGATCGACCGTGAGCCCGGCGCGGTAGTCCTCCAGCATGGCGTGCACCACCTCGGGGCGGTGGATGGCCTCCCGCCGCTCGTCGAAGTTCTCGCGGCCCATGGCGTCCGGGTCGCCGTGGTACCAGGCGTCCGGGTCGGCCGTGATCACGCGCTCGGGCGTCTCGGGCTGGGCGAAGAAGAACCAGTGGTACCAGGCGGTGGCGAACTCCGGCGTGATCCGGTCGAGGTGCTCCACGATCGGGATGCAGTCGAGGACTGCCGCGCGCCGCACCGCCTCGGGGTGGTCCATCGCCAGCCGGAACGCGACGTAGCTGCCCCGGTCGTGCCCCACCACGTCGAACCGCTCATGGCCGAGGCTGCGCATGAGCGCGAGAACGTCCCCCGCCATCGCCCGCTTCGACGCCTGCGCGTGGTCGGGCTGTGGCGGCGGCGCGGTCGAGCGTCCGTACCCGCGCAGGTCGGGGACGACCACGCGGAAGCCGCGCTCCACGAGCAGCGGGGCCACGCGGTGCCAGGTCGCGCCCGTGCGCGGATGGCCGTGCAGCAGCACGATCGGGCGCCCCTCGCCGCCCTGCCGGACGCGGAGGCGCACGGCGCCGACGTCGACGTCCGCGGTCTCGAAGCCGTCGAACACGGCCGGGGTCAGGCCTTGGCGCGCAGGTTCTCCGCGATCTTCGCGAGAGATCCGTCGAGCGCCTGCTGCATCCCGTCGAAGTCCTGCGTCGTGTGGATCGTCAGCTCCACTCCGTCATCGGTCAGCTTGAGCGACCCGTGGTAGTCGTGCGGACCGGGGGCGGACCACGTGATCTCCCGGGCGGCGCGGTCGACGTCGAACGCGGCCTCCGAGGTGACGGTCTCGTCGCTGCCGTCCTGGTCGGCGTCGACGTGCGCGGTGGTCTCCACCTTGCCGTCCGGCAGCTCGTGCGCCTCCGTCACGCGCGGGAAGTAGGCGGGCAGGTTCTCCGGATCGGCGATGTAGTCGAAGTACTCGTCGGCGTCGCCCTCGAGCGGGCGTGTTGCGGTATAGGTCGGCATGCCGCGACGGTACGCCCGGGGGCCTGGTCCGCAAGCGCCTGGCCCGCCCGGATTCGCGAGTCGTGAGTCGTTGCTGCTTCGGGACGCGAGTGGCGACATCAACTCACCACTCGTGTCGGGTTCGGCGCCCTCCCGCGACTGCCTGCGCCCGAGTGGTGAGTGGATGCTGTTTGAGGACGCGAGTGGCCACATCAAGTCACCACTCGTCAGGCTCGGCGCGGTCCCGCGGGCGTCGTTCGACTCGTGAGCCGTTGCTGCTTTCCAGCGCGGATAGCGACGTCAAGTCACCACTCGCCGGCGGCTCGTCAGCGCCCTGAGCGTGCCGGGGATCGAGCCGTGAGTTGTTGCTGCTTTCCCGCGCGGATTGCGACACCAAGTCACCACTCGCGCGCGACGAGACGCCGTCGCGCGCCCGCCGACGCCCGAGCGCCGCATCCGTCACGACGATCACCAGCGTCACGGCGCACACCGCGGCCGCGCACACGATCAGCACCCCCGGCCCGAGCGGCGCGACGAGCCCCGCGGCCGCCACCCCGAGCGCACTGCCTCCGACCTTCACCCCGGCGACGGATGCGAACACGCGGGCCGCCGCGCCGGGCGGCGAGTACTCGGTGCGCGCGGCGAGCGTCGCCGCGAACAGCGCCGAACTCGCGGCCCCGACCGCGGCGAACGCGACGCCCCCGAACACCGCTCCCGCCGTCGGGAACGGCAGCGCCAGCAGCGGCAGGAGCAGCGCCACCCCGGCGACCGCCACTCCCACACGTACCAACCGCTCCGGATCCCCTCTGAGCGGCCGCGCGATGAGCACCAGCGAGGCGACCAGCCCGCCCGCGCCGTACAACGACATGAGGACGGCGGCCGTCGACGGGTCCGCGCCCCGCTGCGCGGCCAGGGCTGCAGCGATCACCGGCGCCGCCGCGAGCGCGGTCGCGGAGCCGACGGTCGCGACCGTCGTGCGGCGCAGCGGCGCCGAGGTCACGAGCAACCGGAGAACGCCGCCACTCGCCGCGCGCACGGCCGAACCGGTTGCGTGCGGCAGCCAGAGCACGACGACCGCCGCCACGACGAGCAGCCCGGCCGTCGCGGCAAGCGCCCCCGTCGGTGTCAGGATGCGCGCGGCCACCGCGACCGCGGCGGGCCCGACGGTGCCGGACACACCGTACGTCAGCGCGTCGAGCGCCTGCCCCCGCCGCTGCTTCCGGCCGGATGCGTCCACCGCTGCCGCCTCGCGCTCCGCGAGCATCGGCGCCAGCCGGCTGCTCAATCCGCCCGTGACGAGCGGCCCCGCGCATCCCGCCGCCGCCAGGGCCAGCGCCGCCGCGGGGATGCTCACCCCGAGCAACCCCGCCGCGACCACCACGAACACCGCGTACCAGGCGAAGGCCCTGCTCAGCACGAGCCCCGGTCGGCGCCGTCCGTCCAGTACCCGCCCGGCCAGCGGTCCGATCAGATGCGGCACGGTCAGCGCCGCCGCGAGGAGACCGCCCGCGGCCGGACCCCCGACCGCCGTGCCCGCCAGCACGGCGGCGACGATGGCTCCCGCGTCGGCCGACCGCGCCGTCACCGCCGCGGCCAGGTACACCGTGAGACCGCCCCTGCGTGCGCTCATGCACGACACCTTGCTCGCGAATGCGTCACCTGTCAAGATAGTGACGTGAGTTTCGAGTTCGTCGCGGGAAACCTCGCGCTCGACTTCGTCGCGACGGTCGCCGAACGCCGCACGACGGCCGTCGAGCGCATACCGACGCCCTCCGACCTGGCGCAGTGGCTGGCCGATGCGGGGGTCGTCGATGCGCCTCCCGCGGTCGGCGCGGAGAGTTACGCCCGCGCGATCGCCCTCCGCGAGCTGATCTGGGCGCTGCTGACGACCGACGACTCCCGCCCACTCCCCGCCGACGCCGTGGAGGCGCTCAACGCCGGCGCCGCCGGGCCGGCCCCGACGGCTGCCCTCTCCCCCGACCGCTCCGTGGCCACGACCGCCGACCTGGACGCCTGCCTCACCGCGATCGCCCGCGCCGCCGTCGACGTCTTCCGCCCGGCCAACCGCGTCCGCCTCACCTGGTGCGAGGGCACCGACTGCACCCGCGCCTTCCTGGACGCGTCCCGCGCTCACAACCGCCGCTGGTGCGGCATGGCCGGCTGCGGCGACCGCGCGAAAGCCGCCGCGTACCGCGCCCGCCGCCGCGCGCGTGCTTCGCGCTGAGTCCCGGCTCTGCTGACCTAATTCGCTACAGGACCTCGCCGTAGCCGCGCTGCTCTTGGCGGTTCCTAGGCGCTTTGGCAAGCCAGCGTCCCGGCGGCAGCTATATATGTGCATTTCCTGAAAGAGGGCCTCCGGCGTCACCACCCGGGCTCAAACGCGTCCCTTAACGATGCACGCACCAATCAAACAGTGCCATCTCGACTTCCGGGAACCGAACCCCTTCCCGGCCACCCGTCAGCACCGCACCACCTCGTCCCGCTGACACAACCCTCCCCGAAAGGAACCACCATGGGCATCCGACCCACCCGACGCAAGCTCCTCGGAGCTGGCGCCGCCACCCTCGCTACAGCCGCGCTCACGTTCGGCGTCGCGACCTCTGCCAGCGCGGCGAATGTCGGCTCGATCAACGCTGGTGTAACGGCGCTTAGCATTACTCCACAAGCGCCGGCCCAGTCCTTTGCAACGCCGGGCACGACTGGTGTTGTGTCGTTCAACAACGGTGATGGACGCGGGCCCAGCTTGTCGAACTTCCACCTTGACCCGGGCCAGACTAGCTACTACACGGTGACACTGCCGACGGGGCTGAAGTTTGCCGCTAACGCATGCGCTGCCTACCCTAAATACGATTGGCAGTACTTCCCCGCCACCTGCCAGGTGACGTCTGACCAGACCCTGATCCAGACGGTGAACGCGCCGATCGGTGCTGACGGTCCCGGATTCGTTCCCGGAAACTACGCAAGCTCGTTCTCGGTCGTCTCCACGGGGCCGATCGTGGGTAACGTCACCGTCACCTTCACTCCGTTTGCCGGCACCACCACTGCCGCGCCTTCCGCAAGCATCTCGCAAGCCAGCATTCCAGGCGCGGGCACCATCCAGCAGGTCTCCAACGTGGGCAAGACCGGCCCCAACGGTAGCAACCGGTACACGCTGATCGGCAAGGGCGTTGCCGGTGCCTATGTGACGATCAAAGACGCGGCCGGGAATCCGATCGTCACCAATGTCCTGGTCGACGGGACTGGTGCATGGAGCACCCTCCTTCCCGCGACCTTCACTGGCCCGCTGAGCATTACGCAGGCCATGAATGGTGTCACGTCCACTCCGTACAGCTACGCCATCTCTCCCGCTACCCCGGCAGGCCCGAAGGGCCCGGTCGTCATCTCGGGCGTCACTGGCCCGGACGGCACCGGCCAGTACACGATGACCGGCACCGGCGATGCCGGCGCGCTAGTGACGGTCAAGGACGCCGACGGAAACCCGGTTGGAACCAACACTGTGGGCGCCGACAACACGTGGAGCATCACTCTCCCCGCGAACGTCAAGGCCCCGCTGACCGTCATCCAGACGCTGAACGGCATCGACTCCCCTCCGACCACCTGGGCCACCCTGCCCCTGCCGATCATGAACCCGGGCATCGCGCTCGGCGCGCTCGCCCTGGCGGGCGCCGCGATCGGCGGCACCGTCCTGGTTCGCCGCCGCCAGGCGGCAACCGCCCCGGTCGCCTGACACGCACCACCCCACAACGGCCGCCCCGCGATCCTCGCGGGGCGGCCGTCCGCGTCTCAACGCCCATCGAGTCCTCACAAAGTGCCCGCGACACGCCGCAAGAGCGTGCACTAAGTGAGGACTCGATGGAGGGGCGAAAGGCGGGCGGAGCCCCCTACGAGCTCTGCCGCACCACCAGCTCGGTCGGCAGCAGCGTCACCCGGTCGACCGGCTCGCCCGCGAGCAGCCGCACCAGCACCCGCGCCATCGCCTCGCCGAGGCCGATCGACGGCTGGTGCACCGTGGTCAGCGGCGGGGACGACATGAGACCGAAGTTGTCGTCGTCGTAGCCGACCACCGCGATGTCGCCCGGGATGCTGAGTCCCGCCTCGTGGATGGCCGAGTACGCCCCGGCCGCCATCTGGTCGTTCGCGGCGAACAGTCCGTCGATGCGGCGGCCGTCGGCGAGCAGCCGGCGCATCGCGTCCGAGCCGGAGGCCGGGGAGAAGTCGCCGTACGCGACCAGCGACGTGTCGAGTCCCGCCTGCGACATCGCCTGCTTCCACCCTGTGTACCGGTCGAGGCCGGCGGGCATGTCCTGCGGTCCCGTGATCAGCGCGATGTCGCGGCGCCCCCGGTCGATGAGGTGCTGGGTGGCCACCTGCGCGCCCGCAACGTTGTCCACATCCACGTAGTACGACGAGTGCTCGCTCTCGCTCACCGGGCGTCCGCCGAAGACCAGCGGGAGGGATGCGCCGAGCTGCGCGTACGAGTGGTCGCCCGAGTGGTGGGACACGACCAGCGCGCCGTCGACGTTGCCGCCCATCAGGTAACGCCTGGTCTTGTCGGGGTTCGTCTCCGACGAGATGACCATGTTGAGCGTGTACTCGGTGTCGGCCAGGGCCAGGGCGACGCCCTGCACGATGGAGGCGAAGAACGGGTCCGCGAAGACCTTCGCCGTCGACTCCGGAAGCACCAGCGCGATCACCTGCGTGCGCCGGGAAGCCAGCGAACGGGCCGCGCGATTGGGGACGTAATTGAGGTCGGCGATCGCGCGTTCCACCGCGGCCACCACCTCGGCGGTGACCTTGGGCGAGCCGTTGACCACGCGTGAGACCGTGGCGCGGGAGACGCCGGCGCGCGCGGCGACGGCCTCCAGGGTGGGAACCACCCGGCCGGGCATCTGCTCCGTGGTCATCCGGTCTCCTCGTCGCTTTGGTCCATGCTAGACGGCTAGACGCGCGAGGCGGCGGCCTCCCCCACGGCATCCACGACCTCACCGGCCGGGGCGCCGGCCCGCGCTGCGGCGATGATCCGCGCGAACGCGAGACCCGAGTCCTTCACGGTCCGCTCCTGAGTCTCGTAGTCGACCCGGACGATGCCGAAGCGCTTCGCGTACCCCCACGCCCACTCGAAGTTGTCGAGCAGCGACCACACGAAGTAGCCGCGCACGTCCGCACCGTCGTCGATGGCCCGCCCGACGGCGTCGATGTGGGCGAGGATGTACGCCTCGCGCTCGCGGTCGTGCACCTGCCCGTCCTCCGAGACGACGTCGTCGTAGGCGGCGCCGTTCTCGGTGATGTACAGCGGCGGCAGCGCCGGGTAGTCCCGGGTGAGCCGCACGAGCAGGGCATGGAGGCCATTCGGGTTGACCTCCCAGCCCATCGCCGTGGTCGGCAGGTGACGCGACGGGAACGTGACGAACTCGCTGCCCACGAACGGTGACGAGGTCGGCCGGCCGGTCGGCACGACGGGCGCAGGCTGGTCCGGGCCCAGCGGATGGCCGCTCACGTTGTCGTCGTGGTAGTGGTTCACGCCGAGGAAATCGAGCGGGGCCGCGATCACGTCCAGGTCGCCGTCGTGCACCAGCTCTTCGAAGCGGTGCTCGCGCACATCCTCGAGCACATCGGACGGGTAGGCGCCGAGCAGCAGCGGCTCCAGGTACATGCGGTTCCACAGCCCGTCGATGCGGCGGGCGGCGTCGAGGTCGAGCTCGTCCGCCGGGTCGTTCGGGACCGCCGTGGTGAGGTTCAGCGTGATGCCCAGCCGCAGGTCGGCGGAACGCCCGCCCCCCGACGCAAGTGAACGGATGGCCGCAGCGGCGAGCCCGTGGCCGAGGTGCTGGTGGTGCAGGGCCGCCAGCGCCGCCCGGGGCTCCTGCCGCCCGGGTGCGTGCTCACCGCCCGCGTACCCGATCAGCGACGAGCACAGGGGCTCGTTGAACGTGGTCCAGTGGTCCACCCGGTCGCCCAGCGCCTCGTACACGGCGACCGCGTAGTCGCGGAAACGGTACGCGGTGTCCCGGTTCGCCCATCCGCCCTTCTCTTCCAGCGCCTGCGGCAGATCCCAGTGATACAGCGTCAGCCACGGCAGGATGCCGGCGCCGAGCAGCTCGTCGACCAGCCGGTCGTAGAACGCCAGACCCGCCGGGTTCACGGCCCGGTCGCCCGGCTTCACGCGCGCCCAGGATGTGGAGAACCGGTACGACTGGAGGCCGAGGGACGCCATGAGCGCCACATCCTGCGGCATCCGGTGGTAGTGGTCGACCGCCGTCTCGGGGGTGTCGCCGCCCGCGATCGCGCCGGGGACACGCGCGAACGCATCCCAGATCGAGTCCTCCTTGCCGTCCTCGTGGGCGGCGCCCTCGATCTGCGCGGCGGCGGTGGCCGACCCCCAGAGAAAGCCGTCGGGCCAGGTGCGGTTCATTCTCAACCTTTCACCGCGCCGGCCATGATGCCGGAGACCAGCTGCCGGCCGGCGAGCACGAAGAGGATCAGCAGGGGGATGGTGGCGAGCACGGCTCCGGCGAGCACGATCGAGTAGTCGACGTACTTCGCCGACTGCAGCTGGCTCAGTGCCACCTGCAGCGTCGGGTTCTGGGGCGCGACGAGCAGCGGCCAGAGGTAGTCCGTCCACGCGGTCATGAAGGTGAACAGGCCGAGGATCGCCATGGCCGGTCGCGCGGCGGGGACACCGACGTGCCAGAACGTGCGGATCATGCTGGCGCCGTCGACGCGAGCCGCCTCGATCAGCTCGTCGGGGATGACGTCCACGAGGTACTGCCGCATGAAGAAGACGCCGAACGCCGTGACCAGGGTCGGGACGATGACCGCGCCGAGGGTCCCCGTCCACCCGAACTGCTTCATCACCATGAAGAGCGGGATGATGCCGAGCTGGGTCGGGACGGCGAGCGTCGCGACGACGAAGACCATCAGCCCCTCGCGTCCGCGGAACCGAAGCTTCGCGAAGGCGTAGCCGGCGAGCGTCGAGAACGCGACGACGGATGCGGTGATCACGGTCGAGACGATGATCGAGTTGCCGAGCGCCTGCCAGAACGGCACGGTGTCGAGGACCTGACCGATGTTCGTCCAGAACTGCCCGCCCGGCAGCAGCGGCGGCCACGTCGAGGTGAGCACGGTGCTGTTGCTGGATCCGGCGACGAACGACCACCAGAGCGGGTAGGCGCCGCCGAGGAAGATCGCGAGCAGGATGCCGTAGGTCAGGAAGCCGGGGCGGCGGTCGATGCCGAGCGCGCGGCGCTTCGGCGGGCGGATGTCGCGGGCCGTGGCGGTCACAGGTTCTTCTCCTCGCTCGCTGCGGCCAGGATGCGCGAGGCCTGCAGTCGTCTGGCTGTCCGTCTGCGATGCAGCCGGGTCTCGGTGGAGGCGATCCGCCGCGAGATCAGGAAGTTGATGACTCCGAAGATCACGATCAGCAGGAAGAGCAGCCACGCGATCGCGGACGCCTTTCCGAAGTTCTGGCGGTTGAACGCCATGTCCCAGAGGTAGAGCACGGTCGTCTGGTACTGCCGCTGCGGGCCGCCTGGGACTGCGCTCGACGGGTTGAACAGCTTGGGCTCGGTGAAGATCTGGAGTCCGCCGATCGTCGCCGTGATGATGACGAAGATCATGGTCGGCCGGATGCTCGGCAGCGTGATCGAGAAGAAGCGGCGGAACGAGCCGGCCCCGTCGAGCGCGGCGGACTCGTGGATGTCGCGGGGGACCGCCTGCATCGCGGCGAGGAGGATGAGGGCGTTGTAGCCCGTCCACCGCCAGTTGACCATCGAGGCGATGGCGACGTGCGACGGGAAGGTCTCGGTCTTCCACATCACCGGGTCGAGCCCGAGCGCCTGGATGATGTTGTTGATCAGGCCGTACTTCTCGTCGAACGCGCTCGAGAAGATCAGGGTCACCGCGACCGGGGTGACGACGTAGGGGAGCAGCACGCTCATCCGCCAGAAGGTCTTGGCGCGCAGGTTCTGGTCGAGGATCGCGGCGATGAAGACGGCGGCGACCAGCTGCGGGATGGCGGAGAGCAGGAAGATGCTGATCGTGTTGAAGAGGGAGTTCCAGAAGAACGGATCCGTCAGCTCGGCCGCGTAGTTCTTGAAGCCGACCCACTCGCCCGGGCCGGTGAGCAGGTTCCAGTTGTTCAGCGAGACGACGAACGTGTAGATGAGCGGGAAGAGGCCGACGAGCCCGAAGAGGATGAAGAACGGCGCCACGTAGAAGTAGGGCGACGCCTTCACGTCGAAGCGGCTGAGCCGCTGCTTGGCGGTCAGGTCGCCGCGTCCGGCGCGCCGGGGCGGCGACGCGGGCGCGGTGGTCGCGGCGTCGTCGCGCGCGGTGGTGGCGGTGGTGGTCATGGCGGTTCTCCCCGTGGTGCGGGCCCCCGCCGCCATCAGCGGCGGGGGCCCGGGTGCGGATTCGTTACTTGTTGACGACCAGCTGGTCGAGCAGCTTCATGGCGTTGTCCCACGCCTGGTCGCCGTTCGCCTTGCCGGAGTCGAGCTGCTGAACGGACGGGCCGAACACCTGCGACTGGATGACCGAGTCGTCCGGTCCCTTGTACTGGGCGACGACTCCCTTCGCGCGCTCGCCGAGGATCTGGCCGACGGGGGCGTTGTTGAAGAACTTCGTCAGGTCGCTCTCACCGGTCACACCGGCGTCGGTCTGCGCTGCGGTCACCGACGGGAACGTACCGGCGGCCTGGAAGGTCTGGACCTGCGACTTGGCGGTGGTCAGCCAGGCGGCGAGAGCCGCAGCCTCCTTCGGGTGCTTCGACTGGGTCGGGACCGTCAGGAACGATCCGCCCCAGTTGGCCGCGCCGCCCGGGAAGACGTTGGCGAAGTCCCAGCCGGTGGCGGCGTCGCCGCCGCCTGCCTTGACCTGCCCCTGCACGACGCCGAGCATCCAGCCCGGGCAGACGAACGTGGCGAAGGATCCGTCGGTGAACGCCTTGCCCTTGCCCCAGTCCCACTGGGCCTGGTTGGAGGAGAGGCCGGCAGCCGCCCCGTCGGCGAGCTTGGACCACAGGGCCTTGAGGTCGCTGTTGTCCTTGATGTTGAGCTTGCCGTCCTTGGTGTAGTAGCCCTCGTCCTGCTGGTTCACCATGGCGTTCCAGATGAAGCCGGACTGGTCGTACCAGGGCTTGCCGGTGGCGGCGTGGTACTGCTCGCCGACCTTGAAGAAGTCGTCCCAGCTGGCGTTCTCGCCGCCGAACAGCTTGGCGACGGACTCGCGGTCGCTCGGCAGGCCGGCCGCGGCGAAGAGCTTGCCGTTGTAGCAGAGGCCCTCCGGTCCGATGTCGGTGCCGTAGCCGATGATGCGGCCGTTCTTGTCGGTGGCCTGCTTGAGCTTCCAGTCGACCCAGCGGTCCTTGATGTCGTTCGCGCCGTAGGACTTCAGGTCGGTGAACTGGTCGGAGACCTGCATGACCTTGCTGAGCCAGCCCTCCTCGACCGCCTGGACGTCGGGGAGGCCGCTTCCGGCCGCCTGCTTCGTCTGCCAGTCGGTGAGCGCGTTGTCGCCCGTGTCGATGTTGGTGGCCTTGATGGTGATGTTCGGGTGCTCTTTCTCGTACTGCGAGTAGAGCTTGTCGAAGCCCATCGTGCCGAACGTCGTGACGGTCAGCGTGATCGGGTCCGAGCTGGATCCGCCGCCGCTGCCGCTCGACGAGCATCCGGCTGCGATGAGGGCGAAAGATGCTGCGCCGGCGACGGCCGCAGCGATCCTGGTGCGTCGTGAAAGCTTCACGGGTCACTCCTTTGTGCGTGGTGTCTTGTGTGCGCCTGAGCGGTGAGAGCGCTCTCAGTGCAGAAGCGTGAGAGCGCTCTCACGCGTTTGAGGAGAATGTAGAACGCGGCAGCGGGTGTTGTCAAGACATTTGTGGTCGCGCTCTCATCATTGTCTTTCCGGGAATCGAGCGAAGCGATGTCCCTCAGCCGCGAGCGTGCTGGGCGTTCTGCACCGCGGGCCACGTCGAATCATCGGCGTCATGTTGACGTAGAAAGCGTGGTCTCTGTTACAGAAGGCCGACCCAGGCCGCAGGAAGGAACCGGTGATGGAACGCCACCAAGCAACGAAGGGCAACGAGGTCGAGCGGACGCTCGTCGTCATCCCCACGTACAACGAGCGCGACAATCTTGCCACGGTCGTCGCTCGCGTGCGCCGATCGGTGCCCGGCATCGGGATTCTCGTGGTCGACGACGGCTCTCCCGACGGGACGGGCGATATCGCCGACGCGCTTGCGGCAGCTGATGATCGCATCCACGTGCTTCACCGTCGTTCGAAGGAGGGGCTGGGGGCCGCCTACCGGGCGGGAATGCGTTTTGCGCTGGACGCAGGATACGAGGCGGTCGTCGAGATGGATGCCGACGGCTCCCATCGGCCGGAGGAACTCGGCACGCTGCTCGCGGCGCTCCGCCGGCCGTCGTCACCTGACGGCGCAGATCTCGTCCTCGGCTCCCGCTGGGTTCCAGGAGGTGGCACGGTGAATTGGCCCCTGCGGAGGCGCATGCTCTCGCGCGGCGGCAGCGCATACGCGCGGATCGCGTTGGGCGTGCCCGCGCGTGACATCACCGGTGGCTACCGCGCGTTCACGGCCGAGGCGTTGCGACGGATCCGCATCGAGGAGGTGCAGAGCCAGGGGTACTGCTTCCAGATCGACATGGCGCGCCGTGCCTTCGATGAGGGGCTGCGCATCGTCGAAGTGCCCATCACGTTCGTGGAGCGCGAGCTCGGTGCCTCCAAGATGACGGGTGGCATCGTGCTCGAGGCTATGGCCCGGGTCACCCGTTGGGGGATCGAGCGGCGAACCGGGGTCCGGGGGACGAGCACCCGGCCTCTGCGAGAGAGTGTCGCCCAGCCGGTGGCCGCCCTCCACGCCCGAGAGCGGGCACTCGCGTGAGCGGCAACGTGGGGGAGAGGCCCCCGTTTCGCGCCCGGCTCGCGGCGGGCAGGTTCCGTTGGGTCACCGCGATTCTTCTGGCGGTGCTCGCAACCGGTGGAATGCTGGTGCGGCTTTTCTGGCCGGGACCGGTTGGAATGGCCGATAACGGCGATGGCGTGCGCCTCATGTGCCAGTCGGGCCTCTCACCTCGGGAGACCTCCCACGGCGACCTGTACAACAACTGGGCGATCCTCGACTACTTCCGCTCGCCGGAGGCGTCGAAGAATTGCATCGCCTACCCGAGCACGACGCGATTGCTCATGCAGCTCTGGGCGGCACTGAGCCGTTTCTTCGGCACGGCGGCCGACATCGATCTCCGCGTGGCGCTCGTCGCGTTTGCGGTCTTCGTCGGCCTTCTGGTTCTCGCGCTCTGTCTTCTCTTCCGTTCGCCCGTGCGGCAGGGCGCCGCGGCGCTGATCCTGGTGCTCATCCTGGGTGACGCCGCCTTCGCGGACTATCTTGGATCGCCGTTCACCGAGACTGCCGGGCTCATCGGGATCATGGGTATCGCCGTCACCGGCGTCTATGTCAGTGCGTTCCGTTCACGTCCGGTGATGACGTGGATCGCGCTCGCCGCGTTCCTGGGATTCGCCTACTTGCTCGTGAACGCGAAGACCCAGACCATCACCACGCTCGTGCCCATCGTGGTCTTCCTGCTCTGGCATGTCATCCGCATGACCGTCTCCGCGGTGCGGCGTCGCTCGGCGCTCGCCGGACTCGCCGCCGCAGCGGCACTCGTGATCGCTGTGACCGGAACCGCGGGACTCGGCGTCTCGGCGCTGAAGACCTACGACAGCAATCCCAAGGAGTTCGCCGTGATCAACCCCACGGAGGTCATTTTCGTGGGGATCCTCGGCCCGAGTGAGGATCCTGCGGCCGATCTGGCTGAGATGGGACTGCCGAAGAGCATGGCGGCCCACGCGGGCCAGAGCTGGTGGGCCGGTGACAACGCGCCCC
This sequence comes from Leifsonia shinshuensis, assembly GCF_031456835.1. Taxonomy (NCBI): domain Bacteria; kingdom Bacillati; phylum Actinomycetota; class Actinomycetes; order Micrococcales; family Microbacteriaceae; genus Leifsonia; species Leifsonia shinshuensis. Next base: position 2,506,217 of record NZ_JAVDVK010000001.1, on the reverse strand, counting down.
AAGCCGATCCGCTCTTCGACTCCGTCAGAGACAAGATGACCTATGGGACGGTGGCGAAGTTCCTGATGGCCCATCCCGAACGCGCGGTCGGAATCGCCAACACCGCCGCGAAGGACTTCTTCGCGGGCCGTCCGGATTACCTCGGCAACTTCACGAAGGACAGCGGCGCGTCGGCCGCTCAGCTCGACACCCGCTTCGCGATCCCGTCCGCCGTCATGAAACCGCTCGTGGGCGGGGGTCTCGGTGCCTTCGTGATCCTTTCGCTGCTCCTGTGCATCGGAGCGATCGTCGTCCTGCGGCTGCGCGGGCCCTCGGGCTCCCGGTGGGAGGGGATCGGGCGGATCCGCACCGGTTTCGCGGCCGTCTCACTCCTGCTCGGCACGATCGCGTGGGTGCAGCTGCTGACCTGTGCGTACGGCGAGTCGATCGAGAATACGAAGCACCTCGTGCTCGGAATCCTCGCCGGAATGCTCTCCGTCGCCACGTTGATCTTCGCCCTGATGGCTGAGCGTGAACCGCAGCCGGGTCTGCGTAGTAGTTCGGCCGGCGGCGAGGACGAAGCGGAGGACGCTGAGCCTGGCGGAGGCGACTCCGCCGAGGCCCTGCACGACGAGGGAGCCGGCGAGCCCGAGCAGGCGGAAGCCGAGCGGGAGAACGCCGCCGTTGGGACGGGAGGACTCGATGCCTGACGCGATTGCTCTGCAGCCGAAGGCATCGGCCTCGGCCTCGCCCTCCGCGGTTCCATCGCCCGTGCTGCTGCAACTGCTCCGCTCGGCGCGGTCGGAGCAGTCGGCGTCGTGGTGAACCTGCTCGTCTTCAACGGTCTGATGCTGATCCCGGGCGTCGAGCTGGCCGGCAAGTCCCTCTACGCGGTGGCGCTGGCGACGCTCGCCGCGATCGGCGTCAACTGGGTCGGCAACCGGTACTGGGCGTTCTCGGCGAACCGCAGCGATGATGCGGCGCGGGAGGGCATCCAGTTCCTCGTCGTCAGCCTGGCGGGGATGCTCATCCCGGTCGGCTGCGTGTGGTTCTCCCAGACGGTACTGGGGCTCCACGGGCTGGTCGCCGACAACGTCGCGGGCAACGTGGTCGGGCTGGCGCTCGGGACGCTGTTCCGCTTCGTCCTCTACCGAGTCTGGGTGTTCGCCCCGCGCGCGCGGAGCGGCGAGGAAACGCGAAGGGCCGCCACCCTCGTCGGGTGACGGCCCTCGCGGTTCGCGTCAGTCGGTCGCGGGCCGGGGGCGCTGGGCCCGCGTTGACGCGGTGTCCGCGCCCGGCTCGACCAGCGCTCCGAACTCGCTCGCAGCACGGTTGGCGAGCACGCCCACGTCGTACTCCTCGTCGTCGTCCTCCGACAGCGAGACGTAGGCGCCGACGGGCTCGCGCTCGGCCGTGGCCTTCGCCTCCGCGTCGGCCTTGTCGTCCGCGGCCTCCTGCAGTGCCGACTTCGCCCGCAGCGGCGGGGTCTTGAAGAACAGCGACAGGATGAACGCGATCAGCACCACGATCATGGCCACCCAGTACACCGTCACCGCCGAGGCGTTGAAGGCCACCAGGAACGGCTTCGACAGGCGCTTGTCGGCGTCGTTCAGGAACGACGTGTCGTTAACGTCCGCACTGCTCGAGCCGCTGTCCGCCGACTTGAGCTTGTCGGACACCGTCGGCACGACGGCGTCGACGACCTGCTTGCGCTGGTCGGCGTTCGAGAAGTCGATCGGCTCGGCCGGGACCTTCTGCTCGGCGACGGCCTGCGGGACGCCCTGAGCGACCGCCTGCTGCACGCCGGCCTGGTGCGCCTGCGCCTGCGCCTGCTTCTCGATGGGGTCGACGATCTTGTTGTAGATCTGGTCCATGATCTGCTTGTTCTCGGGCGCGCTGGCGACCGAGGGGGTGAGAGCGGCATCCAGAGCGCTGGTCAGCGTCGGGGTGTCCGTCAGCGCCGTCTTGATGTTCGTCGGGAACACCGTGAACAGCAGCGACAGCAGCACGGCCGTGCCGAGCGTTCCACCGATCTGGCGGAAGAACGTGGACGCGCTGGTCGCGACGCCCATGTCCCGCAGGCCCACCGAGTTCTGGCTGGCGATGGTCAGCGTCTGCATCAGCTGGCCGAGGCCGAGACCGATCAGCAGCATGGCGCCGGCGATGAACCAGTAGGAGTCGTCGTACTTGATGAACGTCAGGTAGAAGAATCCACCCGCCAGCATCGCGGTTCCGATGATCGGGAACTGCCGGTAGCGGCCGGTGCGGGCGATGATCTGACCCGAGACGATCGACGAGACCATGAGGCCGAGGATCATCGGCAGCAGCTGCAGCCCCGACTCGGTCGGGGTCGAACCGAGCACCAGCTGAAGGTACAGCGGGAGGGTCAGCATGGCGCCGAACATCCCGAAACCGACGAAGACGCCGATGATGGTCGCCATCGAGAACGTGCTCGAGCGGAACAGCTTGATCGGGATGAGCGCGTCGTCCTTCATCGCGATCTCGATGAGGATGAAGGCGATGATGCCCAGACCGCCGATGACGTAGCAGGCGATGGCCGCGGGGCTGTCCCAGCCCCACGTGCGGCCCTGCTCCGCGACGAGCAGCAGCGGAACGAGTCCGACGATGACGCCCGCGGCGCCCCACCAGTCGATGCGGGCGGAGCCGCGCTCGCGCTTCGGCAGGTGCAGGAAGCGGAGCACCATCGCGAGCGCGATCAGGCCGATCGGCACGTTGATGAGGAACACCCAGCGCCAGCCGGTGATCCAGAGGATCTGGTCCGCACCGGCGAACAGGCCGCCGATCAGCGGGCCGATGAGGCTGGAGATGCCGAAGACGGCGAGGAAGTAGCCCTGGTACTTGGCGCGCTCGCGCGGCGCCAGCATGTCGCCCATGATCGCGAGCGGCATCGACATCAGACCGCCGGCGCCGAGGCCCTGGATGGCACGGAACGCGGCGAGCTCGACCATCGACGTCGAGAACGACGCCAGGACCGAACCGACGATGAAGATGAGGATGGCGATGACGAACAGCGGACGCCGGCCGAAGATGTCGGAGAGCTTGCCGTAGATCGGCGTCGAGATCGTCGAGACGATCAGGTAGCCGGTGGTGACCCAGGCCTGCTCGCTCAGACCGTGGAGGTCGTCGCCGATGGTGCGGATGGCCGTACCGACGATGGTCTGGTCGAGGGCGGAGAGGAACATGCCGGCCATGAGGCCGAAGATCACGAGAAGGATCTCGCGATGCGACATGATCGGTTTGGGAGCGGCTGTCGCCGCGCTGGTCTGACTGGACATCTGTCTCCGTGTCGAGAGTTCGGGTGTAGGGACGCCCGGCACGCGGAGCGTCACGACGATGTGGGGCAAAGAGAATTTTGCGGAGACTGCAAAGTTACACCCCCTGCCACCCTCGCCACAACGCAGGAAGGAACGGCGCTGCGGCCGCGTTCGCCAGCGGCGAACGGCCTCGTGACAGACCGCGCTCGTCGGGCCATTGTGTGGGCTGGTAGCGCGGAAAACGAACGACACTGGCCCCTCTTCAGGTGACGCAAAACTTGTGCGCGTAGCGTGGAACCGCAGCCCCCCGACCATCCTCCGAATCCGCCCGTAAGGTCGTATGAGTTCTCTCAGCCCCCGCCGCATCCTCGCCCTCACCGCCGTGGTCGCGACCGCGGCGCTCGCGTTCACCGCGTGCGCCGGAGAGCCGTCGCCGGTCACGAAGGCCGTCGCCCAGGCCGCCGCACCGTCGCCGTCGCCGACCTCGTCGGTCGTGTCGTCCATCCAGCCGGCTGCGGGCAGCGTCTCCGGAGGCACGGTCACGCTGACCGGGACGAACCTCGAGAAGGTCGCGGCCGTGCAGATCGGTGGTCAGCCGGCCGCAGTGACCCAGGCCACGGATGACAAGGTCGTCGTGAGCGTCCCTGCCGCCGCCAACTTCCAGGCGGGCAGCGTCCCGGTGACCGTGACCGACAAGAGCGGCAAGCCGGTGACGACGTCGGCGTCGACGTACGACTACCAGGTGCAGACGCCGGTGGACAAGCAGCTCGCCTACGCGCTCACGTACTGGAAGAACTACAACACGGCCCAGTACGGCGACCTGAACCCGGTCGGCGGCGACTGCGCCAACTTCGTCAGCCAGACGCTGATCGCGCGCGGCTGGCAGATGAACAGCGAGTGGTACAACCACGACGCGGCCGCCCAGTGGAGCCCGGCGTGGGGCTACGTGCCGGCCATGGACAACTACTTCCGCGAGAACGCTGCACAGCTCGGGCTCACCGAGTACTCGTTCGACCAGCGTGACAAGATCAAGGTCGGCGACATCGTGATGTTCGACTGGAACGACAACAACTCGCTCGACCACGTGCAGATCGTCTCGGCCGTGCAGAACGTCAACGGCCAGATCAAGATCAAGATGGTGGGCCACAACGAGGACAGCGACTACCGCGACCTCGACGAGGCGATCACGGTCGACCACCCGGGCGGAATCGGGCACTTCTGGAGCCTCTCCAAGTAAAGCCGACCGCTTTCCCCGGGGCGGCATCCCCGTGGGCTAGGCTCATCGCGTGGATCTGGGGGGTGCCCGCGCACGGCGGGCTCGGTCGACGCGCGCCGTCGTCGTGGGAGCGGCGCTGCTCGCCGCCCTGGTGCTGACGGGATGCGCGAGCGGTCCGGTCGCCGCGGCGCCCGCGAGCCACCGCCCGACGCCGCACCGCTCGGCCACCCCGCGGCCCCCGCGCCCGACGCCAACCGTCACGCCGACGCTCACTCCGGTGCCCACGGTTCCTCCGGCGCCGCCGTTCGTGGCCTTCGACAAGACCGCCCGGTCGGTCGACGACCCGGCCAGCCCGTGGGTCGTGGTGAACAAGCCGCGCGCGCTGAATCCCATCAGCTTCGTGCCGCAGGACCTGACGTACCCGGACGTCGCCTACGTCAACCACCAGCCGATGCGCCAGGAGACCGCGGCGGCCCTGGTCGCGATGTTCCAGGCGGGGAAGGCCGAGGCCGGGCTGGAGTTCTCGGTCCAGAGCGCCTACCGCTCGTTCGAGTCGCAGACCCGCGTCTACGACGACGACGTCGCGCACAACGGCCAGGCCTACGCCGACACGGACACCGCGCGCCCGGGCCACAGCGAGCACCAGACCGGGCTCGCCGTCGACATCAGCGCCCTGCCGGCGAAGTGCTCGCTCGACGCCTGCTTCGGGGAGACACCGCAGGGCCGCTGGCTGGCGGCCAACGCCTGGCGTTTCGGCTTCATCCTGCGCTACCCGGCCGACAAGGTCGCCGTCACCGGCTTCACCTACGAGCCGTGGCACTTCCGCTACGTCGGGACGCCGCTCGCGACCCAGCTCCACGCGACGGGCGTGACCACGCTCGAGGAGTTCTTCAACGTGCCCGGAGGCACGAGCTACCTGGGCTGAGCGCGCACGCCGATCCTCGGAGATCCGTCGGCGTGTGTCGGAGATTCGAGGCCGCGCGTCGGAGATCCGGCGCGATCCCGCCCCGAACTCCTGCCGCAGCGCTCTGCGTCGGAGATTTGGGACCGGTTTTCCGACGATAGAACCGCGCGGCTAGCCGAACCGACCGCTCAACTCCCGAGCGCGTCGCCCACGATCCGCTTGGCCTCGTCCTGCACCTCGCGCAGGTCGTCCTCGCCGACGAACGACTCGGCGTAGATCTTGTAGACGTTCTCCGTGCCCGAGGGCCGCGCCGCGAACCACGCCTTCTCCGTCTGCACCTTCACGCCGCCGAGCGGAGCGTCGTTGCCCGGCGCGCGGCTCAGCTTCGCCGTGATCGGCTCACCCGCCAGCTCGGTCGCCGCGATCGCGTCGCCGTCGAGCTTCGAGAGCGCCGCCTTCTGCTCGGGCGAGGCGGGCGCATCCACCCGCTGGTAGACCGGGTCGCCGAAGCGCTCGGTCAGCTCCCGGTACAGCTCCGACGGCGACTTGCCCGTCACCGCGCGGATCTCGCTGGCGAGCAGGGCGAGCAGGATGCCGTCCTTGTCCGTCGTCCACGCCGTCCCGTCGAACCGCAAGAAGGAAGCGCCCGCGCTCTCCTCACCGCCGAAGCCGACGGTGCCGTCGATCAGCCCGGGGACGAACCACTTGAAGCCGACCGGCACCTCCCAGAGACGTTGGCCCAGCGAGTCGGCCACGCGGTCGATGATCGACGACGAGACCAGCGTCTTGCCGACCGCCGCATCCTTCCGCCACTCCGTGCGGGTGCGGAACAGGTAGTCGATCGCGACCGCGAGGTAGTGGTTGGGGTTCATCAGACCGCCGTCGGGCGTGACGATGCCGTGGCGGTCCGCGTCCGCGTCGTTGCCGGTGAGGATGTCGAAGTCCGCCCGGCGCGCCACCACCGACGCCATCGCCGAGGGGCTCGACGGGTCCATGCGGATCTTGCCGTCCCAGTCGAGCGTCATGAAGCTCCAGGTCGGGTCGACGTCCGGATTCACGACGGTCAGGTCGAGACCGTAGCGCTCGGCGATGGCCTCCCAGTAGTGCACGCTGGCGCCGCCCAGAGGGTCCGCGCCGATCCGGATGCCGCTGTCCTTGATCGCCTTCACGTCGATGATGTTCTCGAGGTCGTCGACGTAGTGCCCGCGGAAGTCGTAGGTCTCAACGCCGGACGGCTCCGCCATCCGCACCTCGGTCATCCCGTTCGCGATGATCTCGTTGGCGCGCTTCGCGATCCAGCTGGTCGCATCCGTGTCGGCAGGTCCGCCGTGCGGCGGGTTGTACTTGAAGCCGCCGTCGGACGGCGGGTTGTGGCTCGGGGTGACGACGATGCCGTCCGCCTGGTCGTCGTGGCCGGCACGGTTGTAGCGGATGATCGCGTGCGAGACCGCGGGCGTGGGCACCCAGTCGTCGAACTCGTCGACGAGCACGCGCACCTCGTTGCCGACCAGCACCGCGAGGGCGGTGGTGGTGGCGAACTCGCTGAGCAGGTGGGTGTCGGCGCCGATGAAGAGCGGACCGGTGATGCCCTGGCTGTTGCGGTACTCGACGATCGCCTGCGTGGTCGCGGCGATGTGGTCCTCGTTGAACGCTGTGTTCAGCGACGACCCCCGGTGGCCGGAGGTGCCGAACACCACGCGCTGCTCCGGGATGCTGACATCCGGCTTCAGCTCGTAGTACGCGCGGCGCAGGGCGTCGACGTCGATCAGGTCGGAAGGCTGGGCGGGGGTGCCGGCTCGTTCGTCCATGTCCCTACTCTTCCACGGCGGAGGGGCTGGGCCAACGGCTCGGTAAGCTGAGCGGCATGTCCACCGCCCCCGACGGAAGCGCCGCAGCCAGCACTGACGGCGGCGCTGACGGAAGCACCGACGGCGCCACGGCCGAGCTGCCCGCCTCCCTCGACGACGTCTACAGCTTCCTCGGGCCGTCGGGCACCTTTACGGAGGCCGCGCTCAAGCAGGTGCCGGAGGCGCGGGGCAAGCACTGGCGGGCGGTGAACAACCTCGGCGAGGCGCTCGCCGACGTGGTGGAGGGCCGCAGCGTGGCCGCCATGATCGCGATCGAGAACTCGATCGATGGAGGGGTGTCGGTCGCTCAGGATGCGCTGGCCACCATCCCCGGTCTGCGCATCATCGGCGAGTACCTGGTTCCGGTCAACTTCGTGCTCGTGGCCCGGCCCGGCACGACGCTCGCCGACGTGCGCACCGTGAACGCGCATCCCGTCGCCTACGCCCAGTGCCACCAGTGGCTGGACCGCCACCTTCCCGACCACGGGCACCTCCCGGCGTCGAGCAACGTGGCCGCCGCGGCGTCGCTGTTCGAGGGCAGCGCGGCGGACGCGGCCGTGGCGCCGCCCGGGATCGTCGACCACCACGACGTGGTCGTGCTCGCCGAGAACATCGGCGACAACGCGAACGCGGTGACCCGGTTCGTGCTGGTCAGCACCACCCGAAGCGTCCCGGAGCCGACCGGCGCCGACAAGACCAGCCTGATCGCCGAGCTGCCCGACGACCGGCCGGGAAGCCTCCTCGACCTCCTCGAGCAGTTCTCGACGCGCGGCGTCAACCTCAGTCTCATCGAGTCGCGGCCTGTCGGGGATGCGCTTGGCCGGTACCGCTTCGTGATCGACGCCGACGGGCACATCCGGGACGAGCGGGTGGCCGACGCGCTTCTCGGTCTCCGCCGGTTCAGCCCGTCGGTGATGTTCCTCGGTTCGTACCCGCGGGCGGACGGCGCGCCGGTCGAGTACGACCAGCGCTACCGCGACGAGGTGTTCACGGAGGCGCGCGAGTGGCTGGCGTCTCTGACCGACGAGACGGCCGCCGCGACCGCCGCGGAGCGGACGGGCCAGAACCCGGGTGGCGCGGCGTAGGCTGCGGAAGCAGGACGTCGGGAGGTCATCATGGTCGCCGAGGAGCGTGACGGCAGCGGTCGCGACAGCGGATTCGATCCGCGCTACGACCCCTCTTTCCAGCGCGGCTACCAGCCCCAGCCAGGCGAGCGGCCGCAGGTGCGGGTGCGGGCCGACGCGCCGCAGTCCGCCTACCGCCGGCCGACGTCGGTGCTCGGCTCCGAGAGCGCGCCGGCCGAGACGGCGTGGCCGGAACGCGAGGCCGAGCCGGCGTATCTGCCGGACAGCATCCCCGGCTCGCTCACTCCAGCTCCTCTCACCGTCGCCTCACAGTCGGGCGCCGTCGAGCCGTCGATCGTGGTCGCGTCTTCGGGCGTGCTCGCGGGGCTCGAACTGAATCCGCGCCGCAACCCCTACATGCTGGCGCTATGGATCGTCGGCGCCGGATTCGTCGTGCTCGGGATCGTGCTCTACGCGATCTCGGTGACCTCGTCGTACAACGGACCGACCCCGACCAGCGACGTCGGCTCGCTCGTCTTCGCGCAGATCGGGTGGATGCTCGCCGGCCCGCTCATCACGGTGGGCCTGCTGACCCTGGTGGCGCTCCTGTTCCTGACCGCGCTCGGCGCGCGGCGCACCCGCACCCGCGAGCGCGAGCTGCTGGAGGACGACGAACTGTAGGCGTGCGGGGGCCGCCAGAGGTACGTTTGCCCTCTTTGCGAAGTGGGCGTCACGATGCCGGGCGCAGACCCATCTGTCTAGGTAGAAGCATCACCGAGACAGTAGGGAGTCGTCGATGCGCGAACACAAGAGGTCCAGAGAACCAGGCAGGCTCCGGGTGGACCGGATCGGCACAGGGATGGGCCTGGCGATGGCCGTGGCCGCGGCGGCAGCCGTTTTGGCGCCGGTTCCGGCATCCGCCGTCGCCGGTCAGCAGTCGTATGTGGCTCTGGGTGATTCGTACGCCGCTGGCCAGGAGATCGGCGGTTCCGGCGGCGGAGCGGCGGGCTGCCTGCAATCCGCGCAGAACTACCCGCGGTCCGCTGCGGCGCGCGCCGGACTGCAGCTCACCGACGTGAGCTGCAGTGGAGCGACGATCGCCGACCTGTTCACCCCCGCCAATGGGCGTCCGGCCCAGGTGGATGCCCTGAGCGCCTCGACGGCCGTCGTCACGCTCACGATCGGCGGTAACGACCTCGGCTTCAGGTCCGTGCTTTCGGCATGCATCGCCAGTGGCCCGCAGGGCCCGCTGCTCTTCCGTTTCAAGACATCATGTCGCGACGACTTCGTGACCGGAGGCGTGGACACCCTCGCGAAGAAGGCGGCGGAGCAGGTGGCGCCCTCGCTGGGCACGGCCGTGTCCAAGATCCGAGCGAAAGCGCCCAACGCCCGTGTGGTCGTCGTCGGCTATCCGGCCCTGATGCCGGACTCCGCCCACATCCCGCCGACCGGGTGCTTCTCGCCCTTCGATGCCGACGGCGGACCGAGCGTGCCTTTCACCGCCATCGACCTGAACTACATCAACAGCGTCCAGGCGGTGCTCGACGCCCAGTCGCAGAAGGCCGTCGAAGCCGTCGGCGGCGAGTACGTGTCTCTTCTGGCCAACACCTTCGACCATGCGGTGTGCGGTTCCGACCCGTACATCAACCCGCTGCAGTTCACCGAAAGCGGTCTGAGCCCGAGCGCGATGCACCCGAATCAGAAGGGGCTCGCTTTCGAGGGCGCCGCGGTCGGGAACGTCCTGGCCGCGCCGCGAGCTTTCCAGGGCGTGACCGGCGCGCTCGCCCCGCTCGGCGGCGACCAGTACGAGCTGCGGATCACCGTGCCGACCGCGACGCTGTTCAGCACGCCTGAGGTCACCGCAGAACGCAATGGCTCGTATCTCGCCCACGTCGCGGGAGAGCACGGCTGGTACGTCGGAGTCCGCAGCGCTGCCGACAGCCGCGTGTACTAGCAGGCCGTGACCGTCAAGCCAGGGGATGTCGTGCGGTTGCGCACTGCGTCCGGGGCGGTCCAGGTGCTGACCGGATCGACCTTCAAGGGCGTCACCGGTGCCCTGGTCGCCCGAGGCGGCCGCCAGTACGAGCTGCAGATCCGCGTGCCGATCGCCACGCTGTACAGCACCCCCGAGGTCACGGCGCGGCTCAACGGCTCCTACCTCGGGCATGTCGCCGGCGAGTTCGCCTGGTATCTGTCTGTACGCGTCGAGGGGGACCAGCGCGTGTACTCGCGGATCATCACCGTCGATCCGGGCGACACGGTCGACCTCCGCACCGCGGCGGGCGAGACGTCGATGCTCCGCGTTCCGGCGAGCTGATCGCGGCGAGTCCGGCGGCGGACGACAACGACTCGGCCGCCGCCGGCAGGCTCCGCAGCACACTCCCCGCGCGGCATCGGTCGATAAGCTGGTCGGGTGATCGATCCCGTGCTCCTCCGCGAGAACCCAGACGTCGTACGCCGCTCGCAGGAGGCGCGCGGCGACTCCGTGCAGCTGGTCGACGAGGCCATCCAGGCGGACATCGAGCGCCGCGCCGCCATCACGGCGTTCGAGGAGCTGCGGGCGGAGCAGAACGCGTTCGGCAAGACCGTCGCGAAGGCTCCGAAGGAGCAGAAGAAGGAGCTGGTCGCGCAGGCCCAGCAGCTGGCCGGCCGCGTCAAGGAGGCGCAGCAGGCCGCCAACGACGCGGACGCACGCTTCACTCAGCTCATCCGCAGCATCGGCAACCCGATCGTGGACGGCGTCCCGGCCGGTGGCGAGGACGACTTCGTCGTGCTCAAGACGGTGGGAGACATCCCCGAGTTCGACTTCGAGGCGCGCGACCACCTGGAGCTCGGCGAGCTCCTCGGTGCCATCGACATGGCCCGCGGTGCGAAGGTCGCCGGAGCCCGCTTCTCGTACCTGCGCGGCATCGGCGCCCGTCTCGAGCTCGCCCTGATGAACATGGCGCTCGACAAGGCGATCCAGAACGACTTCATCCCGATGATCACGCCGACGCTCGTGAAGCCAGAGATCATGCAGGGCACGGGCTTCCTCGGCGCGCACGCCGACGAGGTCTACCACCTCGAGAACGACGACCTCTACCTGACCGGTACGAGCGAAGTCGCGCTGGCCGGGTACCACGCCGACGAGATCATCGAGGTGGATGCGCCGCTCCGCTACGCCGGATGGTCGACCTGCTACCGGCGCGAGGCCGGGTCCGCAGGCAAGGACACGCGCGGCATCATCCGCGTGCACCAGTTCGACAAGCTCGAGATGTTCGTCTACACCCGGCCCGAGGAGGCCGAGGCCGAGCACGAGCGGCTGCTCGGTTGGCAGGAGGAGATGATGCAGTCGCTGGGACTCAGCTACCGCGTCATCGACACCGCCGCGGGCGACCTCGGGTCGAGCGCCGCGCGCAAGTACGACGTCGAGGCGTGGATCCCCACCCAGGGTCGCTACCGCGAGCTCACCTCGACCTCCAACTGCACCACCTTCCAGGCCCGCCGGCTCGACATCCGCTACCGCACCGAGAGCGGCAAGACCGCGCCGGTGGCGACGCTGAACGGCACGCTCGCGACCACCCGCTGGCTGGTCGCGATCCTGGAGACGCACCAGCAGGAGGACGGGTCGGTGCGCGTGCCCGAGGCGCTGCGTCCCTACCTCGGCGGCCTGGAACTGCTGGAGCCGATCGCCCGGTGAGCGACGCATCCCGGCTGCTGATCGCGCTCGACGTCGACGGCACCCTGATCCACGAGGACGAGACCGTCGGCGACGCCGTGCGGGATGCGGTCGCGCGCGTGCGCGACGCCGGTCACGAGGTCATGCTCGCCACCGGGCGCAGCTGGGAGACGGCGCGCCCGATCCACGAGGAGTTCGGCCTGACCAGCCAGTTCGTGGTCTGCGCCAACGGCGCGCTGACGATGAAGCGCGACGGCACCTTGCCGGGCGGATACCGCCGGGAGTTCATCGAGATGTTCGACCCGACCGACGTGCTCGAGACGATCCGCCCGCACCTGCCGGGCGGCAGCTTCATGGTCGAAGACCCGAGCGGCTTCCGGCGGTACACCGAGGGCATGACCGACTGGGAGCTCGTCAACGCCGAGCAGGTGTCGTTCGAGGAGCTGCTCCAGCATCCCGCAACGCGTGTGGTCGTCGTCTCGCCCGAGCATGACACCGAGGAGTTCCTCGCGATCGTCGACCGGATGGGACTCCAGCGCGTCAGCTACTCGATCGGCTGGACGGCGTGGCTCGACATCTCCCCGGACGGCGTCAGCAAGGCCACCGCGATGGAGCGGGTGCGGCACGCCCTCGACATCCCGCGCTCCAACGTCGTCGCCGTCGGCGACGGGCGCAACGACCTCGAACTGCTCCAGTGGGCGGGCGCGGAAGGCCTCAGCGTGGCGATGGGACAGGCGCCGGACGAGGTGAAGGCGGCGGCCACACGCACCACCGGTCCGGTCGTCGAGGACGGCCTCGCCGAGGTACTCGCCGCGCTCTGAACACCCCCCTTTGAGAGCATTGCCAGCCTCCCGTGGCATGCTCTACGGTGGCGTGCGCCCGTTTTCGGTGCGCGCCTGTGAACGTGAACACGTCCCAGCCGGAAGGAAGTGAATGAGCGAGATGCACACCCGCGCGCAAGCGCGAGCGCAGGAGAAGGCGGCAGGACCAGCGGTCCGCCACGGTCGACTGAAGCAGCACCATCCGCTCAAGGCACTCCTCAAGATCGTCGTCGCGGTCATCGCCGTCGTCGGCGTCACCGGCGTCTCGCTCGCGGCGTACGCGGCGGTGGATGTGGTGTCCAGCGTCAAGAAGTCGGTCAAGCTGGTCGACGCCAAGGGCAACGAGGTGACGCCCAGCGTCGGTGCCATGAACGGCGCATTCAACGTGCTGCTCGCCGGCAGCGACTCGGGTGGTGGCAACACCGCCTACGGCGACCGCGACGAGAACCTCAACGACGTCACGATGCTGCTGCACGTATCCGCGGACCACAAGAACGCGACGGTCGTCAGCTTCCCCCGCGACATGTACGTGTCCATCCCGTCGTGCCCCGACCCCAAGGGCGGCAGCTTCGACGCGATGAGCCGGCAGAAGATCAACAACTCGCTGAGCTACGGCGGGCTCGCGTGCACCGTCCTGACGGTCGAGAAGCTGACCGGCCTCGACATCCCGTACGCCGGTGTGATCCAGTTCGACGGCGTGATCGAGATGTCGAACGCGGTCGGCGGCGTGCCCGTCTGCGTCGCGGGCGACATCGAGGACCCGTACACGGGCCTGAACGTGAAGGCCGGCCAGAACACGCTGCAGGGCTCGCAGGCGCTCGCCTTCCTGCGCACGCGTCACGGCGTCGGAGACGGCTCCGACCTCGGCCGCATCAGCAACCAGCAGGTGTTCCTGTCCTCGCTGGTCCGCACGATCAAGAGCGCCGACGTGCTGAGCAACCCCGTCAAGCTGTACGGCATCGCCAAGGCGGCCACAAGCAACATCACGCTGTCGGACAGCCTCAACAACCCGACCACCATCGTGTCGATGGCCATGGCGCTGAAGAACATCGACATCAGCAAGGTCGTCTTCGTGCAGTACCCCAACCACTATGACGTCGACGGGGTCTCCCCGACGAAGGATGCCGCCGACCAGCTGATGGGCGCCCTGCAGAACGACCAGTCCGTCTCCCTCACCGGCGACACGGGCGTCGGCTCCGAGGCGGACCCGAATGCTCCGGCCCCGCAGGCTCCCGCGGCGCAGCCCCCGGCCACGCAGGCTCCGGCGACGCAGGCGCCCGCCACGCAGGCCCCGGCCACTCAGGCGCCCGCGACCGGCGACGGCGCATCCACACCGGCCGCGGATGGTTCGGTGCAGCTGCCGTCGGACGTCCACGGGCAGACCGCCGCCCAGTACACCTGCTCGAAGCCCTTCCAGGACTGACGTTAGAATCGGGCGACGCCGGGTTCGCCCGGCGCCGGGAGGGCTGTCCGAGCGGCCGATGGAGCCAGTCTTGAAAACTGGTGGGCAGAAATGTCTCGTGGGTTCGAATCCCACGCCCTCCGCAGAAGTCGAGGTACGACTCGGCGTCGCGCTTCGTCTGGAAGCGGTGCTTCGCCGTTGTTCATCACCCACCGATCGGGACCTCCCCGTTCGCGAGTCCTGCCGCCCGGTCGATCAAGGCGAGGACCGTCGCCGGGTCGAACCGGCCTGGGACGGTCCGTCCCGCTGCATAGCCCACCACGAACGCGGTCAGGGGCGCTGCGGGACGCGCGACGGCATGGGCGGCGTCGCGAGCGAGGTCGAGGAGGGGTGCCACGATCTCCGGCGGCACGTCCGTGCCGAGGGCGTCGTCCAGGCGGGCGAGCCAGTGCTCGAGGCTCGTCATCCTGTCGCCTCGCTGATTGCGGCGGCCAGGTCTGCGGGGGTGTCGATATCGAAGCTGAGGCCGGCCGCATCGTCCAGCATCCGCAACGCGAGGCCTTCGCACAGCGTGCTGACGCGAGCCGAGTCGAGCGATGATGTGGAGCGCAGCCGGGCGACCGCGTCCCGGATCGGGTCGAGGAGGTAGAGCCCGCAGAGCCACTGCGGGCGGCCGCAGTCGCTCAGGACGACGGCGTCGGGGTGCGTGTGCGCTGCCTCCAGCAGCAGCCCTAGCGCCCCGACGGGGTATGCCAGATCGCAGGAGAGGATGAGGGCGGTGTCGGCGCCGATCCGGCGGCGATCCAGTTCGTCGACGCCGGCGGCGATGGCGGCGACCGGGCCGGAATACGCAGGCCGCTCGCGCGTCAGCGACGCCTGTGGGTGGCGGGAGACGGCAGCGCCGAGTTCCAGCGGCCCGACCACCACGCTGGGGAAGGGGGCTACCGCGTCGAGGACACGCTCGACCAACGTGCGGCCGCCGAGCGAGACGGAGTGCTTCGGCACACCCATCCGGCGCGACCGGCCGCCGGCCAGGATGATCGCCGCCGGCCTCATGCCGGCTCGATCACGCGCACGAGCTGCCCCGGCCGGACGTCGGCCGTCTCGGCGCCGAGCATCGCAATGAGGGGCGCGCGGAACATGGCGGACAGCGAGTGCGACGCATGGCTCGGCGGGCCGAACGGAGAGACGGAGACCGACTCCGCGTCTCCTCCGACCGAGAGCGGGACGAATCGAACCGCGCCGGGGCGGCTCTCCCATCCGACGGAGACGGTCTCGGCCGCGGTGCCGGAATGCTCCGCGCCGCCTCCGAGCCGGCCGAGGACGGGGCGAACGAACGCCTCGAACGAGACGAAGGCGGCGGTCGGGTTGCCGGGGAGGGCGAGCCACGGGGTGCCGCGCCACGTCGCGTGCGCCTGCGGTCGCCCCGGCCGCATGGCGACCGTGGCGAGCGTGCCGCCGGGCGCCTCTGCCGCGAGTCGGCCGGCGAGGTCGTGCGTGCCCGGGCCGACACCTCCCGTCGATACGATCAGGTCGGCGTCGCGGGCGGCAGTGTCGAGCGCCTCCCGCAGGGCGGCGACGTCGTCGCGGGCGACCAGCGTCGACGCGATGTCGGCGCCGACGGAGGCGATCGCAGCGCGCAGGTAGACCGAGTTGGAGTCCGGGATGCCGCCGTCGGGAAGAGAGCTGGACAGCTCGTCGCCCGTCGCGACGATCGCGACGCGCGCCTTCCGGTGCACGAGCACGCCGTCGTGCCCGGTCGCCGCGAGCAGGGCCAGGTCTCGGGGGCCGAGCGTCGCCCCGCGCGGGATGACGAGCGCGCCCGCGGCGATGTCCTCCCCTCTGCGGCGGATGTTCGCCCTGCCGGAGGGCCACACCTCCACGGTCGCGCTGTCGTCGAAGCGGCCGCTCGCCGTGGACTCGACCGGGATCACGAGGTCGGCGCCCGGTGGCACGGGAGCGCCGGTCATGACGGGCCGCGCCTCTCCGGCGTGCAGCGCTTGCGGGAGGGATGAGCCGGCCCTGACGTACGAGAGGCGCGTGAGCGTCGCCGGGCGGTCGCGGTCCGCGTTCGCGACATCGTGTGAGCGCACGGCGTAGCCGTCCATGGCTGCGTTGTCGAAGGCTGGCACGGGGAGCCGCGCGGTCACCGCTTCCGCCGTCGAGCGGCCCAGTGCTTGATCGAGGGCGATGTGCTCGGGCGGCAGAGCGTTCACCAGACGCAGCACGGCGTCCCGGTAGCTCTCGACCGTGTGGGGCTGCGGTTCCATGCGGCACTCCTCCCTCGGGGCCGGCCATCGGCCGGCGGGATGCTCACGACGCTAGAGGTCGACGATGACGTGCTGGTTGCGCCGGGATCACGGTGGGTTTCGTGCGCCTCACAGACGCGGGAGGCGGACGAGAGCTGTTCGTTACGCCGACTTCACGTCACGCGCGGAAGCCGGAAACACGTCGTTCCTAGCGTGGAGTCACCGTCCATCCGGCACCACCCTCAGGAGGTCCATCGATGACCAGCACCGTCCCCGCCCCCGCCGAGGCGTCGACCGATCCGGCTGCCACGTCTCCCGCCACCGCGACCGCTTCCGTGCTCACGTTCCGTTCCGGGCGCTGGATCGACGGGTGGGACGCCGAGGACCCGTCCCAGTGGCAGCAGCAGGGCGCCGCGATCGCACAGCGCAACCTGCGCTGGTCGATCTTCGCCGAGTTCCTCGGCTTCGTCGTCTGGCAGCTCTGGTCGATCGTGGTGGTCTCGCTGCCCGCCGCCGGTTTCGCGTTCGACACCACCCAGACCTTCTGGCTCATCTCGATGCCGAGCCTCGTCGGGGCGACGCTGCGCTTCCCGTACACGTTCATGGTGCCGAAGTTCGGCGGACGCAACTGGACGATGATCTCCGCGGCCCTGCTGCTCGTTCCCGCGATCGGGTTGGCGGTGTGCGTGGCGAATCCCAATACGCCGTTCGGGGTGATGCTGCTCGTAGCGGCGCTCGCCGGGTTCGGCGGAGGAAACTTCGCCAGCTCGATGGCGAACATCACGTTCTTCTATCCTCAGCGGAAGAAGGGATGGGCACTCGGCCTGAACGCCGCCGGCGGCAATCTGGGTGCTGCGGTCGCGCAGTTCGCCGTGCCGATCGTGATCACCATCGGCGCCGGCGCGTCGCTTCAGCTCCCCCTCGCGGGACTGATCTGGGTGCCGTTGATCGTGGTGGCGATCGTCGGCGCATGGCTGCGGATGGACAACCTCGGCAACGCGCGTTCCGACCTGAAGGCGTCGTTCGCGGCTCTGCGGGTGCCGGAACTGTGGCTGATGGCGCTGCTCTACATCGGGACGTTCGGGTCGTTCATCGGGTTCTCGGGAGTGTTCCCGAAACTCATCGCCGACCAATTCCCGGCGTTCAGCGCGTTGCCGATCGGTGGGGCCACGCTGTCGCTCGCCTTCCTCGGGGCACTGGTCGGCTCGCTTGCGCGGCCCTTCGGCGGACGGCTCGCCGACCGTTTCGGCGGGAGCGTCATCACGATCGCGGCGTTCGTGGTCATGGCGTTGGGTGCACTCGCCGTCGTGCTCACCATGCCGCTCGACAACTTCTGGCTGTTCCTCTCCTTCTTCCTGGTGCTCTTCGTGGCCAGCGGTGCGGGCAACGGCGCGACCTACCGGATGATCCCGACCCTGTTCGCGCTGCGCTTCGGCGCGGCCGACGGGCACAGCACTGCCGGCGATGTCTCCGCTCAGCGCACCGCCGCCGCGGCCCTCGGGATCGTGTCCGCGTTCGGTGCGTACGGCGGTTTCGTGATCCCGCAGGTGCTCGGGTTCTCCAAGACGTCGACCGGAGGCTATGAGGCCGGCCTGCTCTGGTTCGTCGCCGCGTACGTGGTGTTCCTGGCCATCACGGTCGGCGTCGCGCTGCGCGGCCGCCGCCGCGGGGTGCGGATCTAGCGAGGCCGGGACATGCCCGCCGACACGCACTGCCCGTACTGCGCCCTGCAGTGCGCGATGAGCCTGACCCCGGTGAAGGGGAGGGACGTGGGGACCGGCGCCCCTGTCACCGTGGCGGGCCGCGCCTTCCCCACCAACCGCGGAGGATTGTGCAAGAAGGGCTGGACCTCCGCTGACCTGCTCGCGACCCCTGACCGGCTGACGACCCCGCTGATCCGTCGCGCCGGCCGGTTGCAGGCGGCGACTTGGGAGGACGCGCTCGAGTTCGTCGCCGAGCGGCTGCGCACCATCCGGAAGGGGCACGGCGCGGACGCGGTCGGGGTGTTCGGCGGCGGCGGGTTGACGAACGAGAAGGCCTATCTGCTCGGCAAGTTCGCCCGGCTCGCGCTCGGCACCTCGCGCATCGACTACAACGGCCGCTTCTGCATGGCATCCGCGGCTGCGGCGGGGAACCGCGCCTTCGGGATCGACCGGGGGATGCCGTTCCCGGTCACCGATCTGGATGACGCCGACACCATCCTGCTGCTCGGTTCGAACGTGGGCGCGACGATGCCGCCGTTCATCGGCCACCTCGCCGGCGCCCGGACCGCGGGCGGCCTTGTCGTGGTGGACCCGCGGCGCTCGCAGACCGCGCAGCTCACGGCGGACGACGGCGGCATCCACCTGCAGCCGGCCCCGGGGACAGACCTGGCGCTGCTCCTCGGCCTCACGCATGTCGTGCTGGCGGAAGGACTCGCCGACGTGTCGTACCTGGCGGAGCGGACGACGGGCATCGACGCGCTCCGGCGCAGCGTCGCCCCGTGGTGGCCCGAGCGGGTGCAGGAGCACACGGGCGTGCCGGCCCGGCTGGTGCGCGAGGTCGCGCGGCGGCTGGCCCGCGGGCGCGGCACGTACATCCTCACCGGCCGCGGGGTGGAGCAGCACGTCGACGGCACGGACACCGCAACGGCGGCGATCAACCTCGCGCTGGTGCTCGGGCTGGTCGGTCGCCCCGGCTCGGGGTACGGCACCCTCACCGGACAGGGCAACGGCCAGGGCGGCCGGGAGCACGGACAGAAGTGCGATCAGCTGCCCGGATACCGCAAGATCACGGATCCGGCGGCCCGCGCAGCGGTCGCCGCCGTCTGGGGAGTCGAGCCAGACCGCATCCCCGGGCCCGGCGTCCCCGCGGTGGAGCTGCTCAGGATGCTGGGCCGACCGGGCGGCGTGCGGGCGCTGCTCGTCCACGGATCGAACGTCGTGGTGTCCGGCCCGGACGCGGGCGCGATCCGCCGCGGGCTGCAGAGCCTCGACCTCCTCGTGGTGTGCGATTTCGTGCTGTCGGAAACGGCTGAGCTCGCCGACGTCGTGCTCCCGGTCACGCAGTGGGCAGAGGAGGAGGGCACCATGACGAATCTGGAGGGCCGCGTGCTGCGGCGGCGGAAGGCGCTCGACCCTCCGGCCGGGGTGCGCAGCGAACTGGTCGTCCTCGCCGACCTCGCCCGCAGGCTGGGCGCCCCTTCGGCCTGGCCGACCGACCCCGCCGCGGTGTTCGACGAGCTGGCCCGGGCGTCGGCGGGCGGCATCGCCGACTACTCCGGGCTGAGCCATGCGCTCCTCGACGCGCAGTCCGAGACCGGGGAGGCGGCGCACTGGCCGTACCCGGCCGACTCGTCCGGGACTCCGCGGCTGTTCCTCGACCGCTTCGCCACGGACGACGGGCGAGCCCGGCTCGTGGCGGTGCGGCCGCGAGACCTGGAGACGGGAAGGCTGCCCGGCGAACTGACCCTCATCACCGGCCGCCTGCTCGAGCACTACCAATCCGGGGCGCAGACCCGGCGGGTGCCCGAGCTCTCGGCGGCGCAGCCGGAGGTGCGCGCGGAACTCCACCCTGCCACGGCGGCCCGCCTCGGCATCGCGGACGGGGACGCGGTGATCGTCCGCAACGTCCGCGGCGAGGTCGTCGCACGCGCGCTCCTCACCGCGGCCATGCGTGTCGACACGGTGTTCCTCCCGTTCCACTTCGCCGGCCGCCAGTGCGCGAACCTCCTCACCGAGGCGGCCGTCGACCCGACGTCGGCGATGCCCGAGTTCAAGCGGACCGCCGTCACCGTTCATCGGGCGGACTCGGAGGCGGCGGCATGACCGCGCGTCCGCTCCGGGTGGTCCTCGTCGGCTACGGCCCGGTCGGCGCCCGCTTCGTGGAGGAGCTGCTCCCCGCGGTGGCGGCTGGCGAAGCGAGTCTGACGGTGGTCGGCGCCGAGCGCGAGGACGCCTACAACCGGGTGCTGGTGGCCGAGTACGCGGTCGGGGCGGCGACTCGCGAGCGGCTGGAGGTCACCGACACCGCGGCGGCCGAGTTGGCGGGAGCCGACATCCGTCTCGGCGATGTCGCCGTGGCGATCGACCGGCCCCGCCAGCGGGTCCTGCTCGCGAGCGGCGACGAGCTGCCCTACGACCGGTTGGTGCTGGCGACCGGCGCCCGCGCCAACATCCCGACGCTCGACGGTCTGGAGCACGCCCGGCGCGACCGTTCGGCCGCGCCGGCACACGCGCTCGACCAGGGCCTCAAGCCGCTTCCCACGGGGGTGGTCGCGCTGCGCGACCTCGCCGACGCGGAGGCCGTCGCTCCGGTCGTGGCCGGCGGCGGCACCATCGTGGTGCTGGGCGCGGGGGTGCTCGGGATGGAGTTCGCGCTGCTCGCCGCCGAGCACGGCGCGCACGTCGTGATCGTGCATCACGGGCCCGTCCCGATGGCCCGCAACCTCGACGAGGCAGGCGGCCGGATGCTCGCCCGCGCGACGCGAGCGCTCGGAGTCGGCATGGCCGCGCACGCGCGAGCCGAGACGATCGGCTTCCGGGACGACCGCGCCGGGCGGGTCTTCGACGGGGTGGGGTGCGCGGACGGCACCTACATCCCGGGCGACCTCCTCGTGCTGTCCTGCGGTGTCGCCGCCCGGACGGAGCTGGCGCTCGCAGCAGGTCTGGCCTGTTCGAGCGGCATCCTGGTCGACGAGGAGCTGCGGAGCTGGAGCGACCCGGACGTGTTCGCGATCGGGGACTGCGCGCAGGTCGCCTCCCCGGACGCCACCGGCGCGGACGGCCGCGTGCCCGGTGCGCCGAGCGGGCTGATCGGGCCGGGCTGGCGGCAGGCCGCGGCGCTCGCCGGCAGGTTCCGGGCGGAGGCGTCCGGGGGAGTGGCCGGCCCTGACGCCGCGGTACCGCGGCGGGAGCGTCCGATCGCTGTCATGCTCAAGGCGACCGGCATCGACGTCGTCTCCGGCGGCGACTACGCCGCCGAGCCGTGGGAGCTCGATGCGGAGGTGAGCGTGTGGCTCGATCCCGCGCGCACCGCCTATCTGAAGACCGTGGTCCGGGACGGGGTGCTCGCCGGCTTCGTCTCGGTGGGGCTTCCGCGCGCGGGCGCCGAATTGACGCTGCTCTTCGAGCGTGCGGGTACGCTGCCCGCGGAACCGTCGACGTTCCTGCGGCTGGATGCTCCAGACGCGGGTCAAGCCCCGGTCGAGGATCCGCTGGGTCCCGACGCCACCGTGTGCTGGTGCAACGGCGTGACGGCCGGGCGGATCGGCGAGGCGGTCGCGGGCGGGTGCGGAACGGTCGAGGCCGTCGGCCGGGAGACCCGCGCGGGAACCGGCTGCGGAGGCTGCAAGGGGCGCATCGCGAGCCTTCTCGCTGCGGCGCAGGCGGTGCCGAACTGAGCGGCGCAGGAGGGTGGGCCGCAGCGTCCCCGCTCAGACGTCGAGGCGGTATCCCCGCTTGACCACCGTCGAGACCAGGCCCGGGCGCCCGAGGACCTGTCGTAGCCGGCTCAGAGAGACCTCCATCGCGTGCTCGTCCCCTCCGCCGTCCAGCGCGATCGAGAGCTCTCTGCGCGAGACCACGGCTCCATTCGCCGCGACGAGGGCACGGAACAGCGAGAGCGAAGCCGGGGTGAGGCGCACCGGCGTGCCGTCGACGATCGCCAGGCTGCCGCGCAGCTCGACATCGCCGTGCCGGGTCGAGACGCGCCGTGTCGAACGCGCCTCGAGGTGCTCGCAGACGAGGCGGATGAGCGCGCCCATCCGGAAGCGATCCGGTTGCAGGGGCTCGATCCCGGCGGCGACCAGCGGGCCGGTGGTCACGGGGCCCACGCCGGCGGCGACCACATCCGTGCGCAGCGCCTCCACCACCTCGGCGTGCCGGCCGCGGGCGAGGGCGGCGATGAAGAGACCGTCGACCGCCGGCGCGCTGGTGAAGGTGACGCAGTCGAGGTGGCGTCCCGCGATCGCATCGATGAGGCGGGTGGCGCGTTCGTCATCGTCCGTGGCGACGGACCAGGAGTAGGGCGCGACCGTGATGACGTCATCCCCGGCGTCGCGGAGGCGCTGCAGCTGGTCCTCGTCGGTGGAGCCGTGCAGTTGCACCGCCACGGTGATGCCGGAGGGGAACTCGGCGATCACCTTTCCCACCAGCGAGGCGGTGGTCTCTTCGTCGCTCATCCCCGCGTCATCCAGGCCTGCCGCCCGCACCGCACCGCGCGCCTTCGGGCCGCGGACGAGGATCGTGGAGCCGGCGAGCACCTCCTGCAGATCCTCCCCGAGACCAGCGGAGTCGGACACCTCGAACCAGCGGCGCATGCCGTAGCTCGTGGTCGCGAGCAGCACGTCCGGTCTCGCCGCGATGATCCGTTCGGTGTCGGCGATCACGGGAGCGTCGTCGTCCGCGTGCCTCATATGCACGGTCGGGGCGTGCAGCACGCTGGCCCCGCGTCGCTCGAAAGCGTCGATCAGGTCGGCTGAGCGACGATCGCTGGTCACTCCGATCCGGAAGCCGGCGAGCTGGTCGGGGCGGAAGGCGGCGACTCCCGGTCGCTCGTCCGTCACGTCACGGTCCCGTCGCCGCTGCAGCGTCGGCGAGGGCCGCGGCCGCGTGGGCGTCGCCGTCGCGCGCCAGCCGGACGACCTCACCGATGACCACGACGGCCGGAGAGCCGACGCCGGCCCGAGCCGATTCCGTGAGGATCGTGGAGAGCCGGCCGAACGTGGTCCTCTGTCGGGCGGAGTAGCCCTGCTCCACGACAGCGACCGGCATCTGCGGATCCATCCCGAAGCGGGCGAGGCCGGCGGTGATCGAGGGGAGGTTCATGATGCCCATGAGGATGACGATGGTGCCGCCGAGCCCGGCCAGGTGCTCCAGCTCGCCGGGGGAGAGCGGGGCGTGGCCGGACACGACCGTGAACAGACGGGACATGCTCCGGTGCGTCACCGGGATGCCTGCCGCCGCCGGCACCGAGATCGCGCTGGTGACACCGGGGATGACCCGCACGGGGATGCCCGCGAGCCTGCATGCCTCCACCTCCTCGCCGCCGCGACCGAAGACGAAGGGGTCGCCGCCCTTCAACCGCACGACCGCGGAGCCATTCCGGGCGTGGGCGACGAGAAGGCGTTCGATCTCGTCCTGCGGGATCGGATGGTGGCCGGGACGCTTGCCGACATCGATCAGCTCCGCGCGCGGCGCGAGCGCAGTCAGCGTCTCGTGGGGCGCCAAGCGGTCGTAGAGCACCACATCCGCCGCCTCCAGCGCGCGCACCGCGGCGACGGTCAGCAGGTCGGGATCGCCGGGGCCGCCGCCGACGAGGGTGACGTTCCCTGTGCGGGAGATCATCGGACGTGTGTCCACGGGGTGCCTCCCTCCGTCGCCGCCCCGGACCGGACCGGGATGGTCGGTCCGGCGACGAGCACAGCGCCCGCCGCCTTCTCCTCAGCCGTGGCGGGGCGCAGCTGGCCGCGCTCCTCCACCCGGGCGATCGACGGGTCGGGGGTCGCCGGCGCGTTCACGAACGAGCGGAACCGGCGCAGCCGCTCCGGGTCGCGCAGGGTCGCTGCCCACTCGTCCTCGTACGTGTCGACGTGGACCGCCATGGCGGCCTCCAGCTCTGCGCCGAGGCCGAGGGAGTCCTCGACGACCACCTCGCGGACATGATCGACGCCGCCGTCGAGCTCCTCCATCCACCGGGCCGTGCGCTGGAGCCGGTCGGCGGTGCGGATGTAGTACATGAGGTAGCGGTCGATGTAGCGGATCAACGTCTCGTCGTCGAGGTCGGAGGCGAGCAGCTGGGCGTGTGCCGGCTGGAAGCCGCCGTTCCCGCCGACATAGAGGTTCCAGCCCTTGTCGGTGGCGATCACGCCGACGTCCTTGCCACGCGCCTCAGCGCACTCCCGCGCGCATCCCGAGACGCCGAATTTGAACTTGTGCGGCGCGCGGAGGCCGCGGTAACGCAGCTCGAGGTCGACGGCCATCCGCACCGAGTCCTGCACGCCGTAGCGGCACCAGGTGGAGCCGACGCAGCTCTTCACATTCCGCAGCGCCTTGCCGTACGCCTGCCCGGACTCGAAGCCCGCGTCCACGAGGATCCGCCAGATCTCGGGCAGCTGCTCCAACCGGGCGCCGAACATGTCGATGCGCTGCCCGCCGGTGATCTTCGTGTACAGGCCGAAGTCGGTGGCGACCTGCGCGATCACCGCCAGCTTCTGCGGGGTGATCTCGCCGCCGGGGATGCGCGGGACCACCGAGTACGTGCCGTCCTTCTGCATGTTGGCGAGGGCACGATCGTTGGTGTCCTGCAGCTGGCCTCGGCCGCCGTCGAGCGGGTATTGGCTGTGCTGGCTGGCGAGGATGGAGCCGACGACCGGCTTGCAGATGTCGCAGCCACGGCCGGAGCCGAGACGGGTGACGGTCTCGTCCCAGCTGGTCAGGCCAAGGACCCGGATGGATTCGAACAGCTCCTGCCGCGACAGTTCGAAGTGCTCGCACAGCGCGTGGGAGACGGTGGCGCCGGAGCGGGTGAGCTCGGCCTCCAGGATCTTCTTGACCAGCGGCACGCACGAACCGCACTGCGTGCCGGCCCGGGTGCAGGCCTTCAGCTCGCCGAGATCGTGGCAGCCTTCTTCGACCGCGGCACGGACGGAGCCGGAGGTGACGTTGTTGCACGAGCACACCAGCGCGTCGTCGGGCAGTGCGCCACCCGTGGGCGGCTCGGCTCCGGCAGCCGACAGGTAGGCAGCCGGTTCCGCGTCGAGCGCGCGGCCGAGCAGCGGCCGCAAGCCGGCGTACGGGGAGGCGTCGCCCACGAAGACGCCGCCGAGCAGCGTCTTGGCGTCGTCGCTCACCACGAGCTTCTGGTAGAGGCCTCGTGCGGGGTCGGCGTATACGATCTCCAGCGCGCCCGGCTCACGGGCGAAGGCGTCACCGAAGCTCGCGACGTCGACGCCGGAGAGCTTCAGCTTGGTCGCGTCGTCGACCGTCGTGAACGTCGCGTCGCCGCCGAGCAGCCGGTCGGCCACGGTCTCGGCCATGGCATTCGCGGGCGCGACCAGGCCGACGGTGCGGCCGTCGATGGCGGCGACCTCGCCGATCGCCCAGATTGCGGGGTCGGAGGTGCGGCACGCCTCATCGACGACGATGCCGCCCCGCTCCGCGGTCGCGAGCCCGGCCTGCCGGGCCAGTTCATCTCGGGCACGGATCCCGATGGCGAAGACGACGACGTCCGCCGGAATGGTGCGGCCGTCGGTGCACCGCACGGCGGTGGGACGGCCCTCGCCGTCGAGGTGGATCTCGCGCGGCCGCGTCCCGAGGTGGAGGTCGATGCCGCGCGCCGATATCAGCCGGCCCAGCGCCTGCCCGGCTCCCTCATCGAGCTGCGCCGACATCAGCCACCCGCCGGAGTGGATGATGACGGCCTCGGCTCCCAGCGCGGCGGCGCCGCCGGCGGCCTCGAGGCCGAGCAGCCCGCCTCCGGCGACCGCGACCCGTGGAGGACGGCCGAGCACGCGCCGCAGGTCGGCGATCTCGGCGACCAGGGCATCCACATCGTCGATGGTGCGATAGACGCGGGAGGCCCCCGCTCCGGGGATGTCGGGGACGGGCGCCGAGGAACCGGTCGCGAGCACCAATTCGTCGTACGCGAGGACGGCGCCCGTCGAGGTCGAGACGGTCCGGGCGGCGCGGTCGATAGCGGTCGCGGTCTCGCCGACCCGGAGCTCGACCGCGGCATCCTCCCAGTGGGATGCCGGCTCGAGGGTGAGGTCGACGCTTCCGTCGGCCAGGCGCTTGCTCAGCTGCACACGGTCATAGGGGAGGTACGGTTCCTCGGCGAGGACGACGATCGAGCGGTCGCCGCCTCCGCGCGAGACCAGTGCATCCACGAGGCGGTGAGCGGCTGGGCCGCCCCCCACGATCACCGTTCGTCCGCTGCCTGTACGTCCGGTCGTCATGCGGCCCCCTCGGTTTCCAGCGGCTGCCGCCGCACCGGCGGGGATGTGCCCCGCCTGTGCCATCCGAGCGTACGGGTGCGTGGTTTCCTGTGAATTTCGCGGTTGTAACCGCGCGTTAACACGCGCCGCACACCTTCGCGCGAGTGCTGTGAGAACCGGTTCACGGAGACGTTACAGAGGCCGACGTCGCCCGAAACACGGTCTCCATAGGCTCGGGGCATGACGATCACGCAGAGCCCCCGTCGTCCGCAGTCCCGGCAGGACGACTGGATCCGCGCCTGTCGCGTCGGCGACCTCGAGCCGTCCTGGGGGGAGGCGGTGCTGCTGCGGATGCGGCAGATCGCGCTCTTCCTCCTCGGTCCGCGCGAGGTCTACGCTGTCGCCCACGAGGACCCGGATGGCGGCGCTCCCGTGATGGCGCGCGGCATCGTCGGGTCGCGGGGCGACCGCCCGACCATCGCCTCCCCGCTGCACAAACAGGTCTACGATCTCGGAACCGGCGAGTGCTTCACCGATCCGGCACTGACGCTGCAGACCTTCCGCACCCGCATCGTCGGCGGTTTCATCGAGATCGAAGTGGAGGAGGCGTGACGACCGCCGTGATCGCCGCCTCCCACGGCACCTCTTCGCCGGCGGGTCAGGCCGCCGTCCGCCGCCTGGTGGAGGCGGTGGACGCGGCCGTCGCGTCGCCGGTGCTCGGCTGCCACGTGGACGTCGAGCAGCCGGACGTTCCGTCCGCCCTCTCGGCGGCCGCCGGTCTCGCAGACCGGGCCACGATCGTGCCGCTGCTGCTCTCCGCCGGCTACCACGTCTTCGTCGACCTGGCCGAGAGCGCAGCGGCGGCGGCCCTGCCGACAACGGTCACCGGGGCACTCGGCCCGGACGACCGGCTCGTGGAGGTGCTGCTACGTCGGCTCCAGGAGGCCGGCCTGCGCGACACGGACGCGGTCGTGCTCGCCGCGGCAGGATCGTCCGACGCCCGGGCGGTGACCGACTGCCGGACCATGGCAAGGCTGCTCGCCTCCCGCATCGGTCGGCCGGTGACCGCGGGCTTCATCTCGGCGGCCGCGCCCGACCTGTCGACGGCGGTGTCGATGGCACGGGCTGGGAATCCCGGCGCCCGTGTGGTGGTGGCTACGTATTTGCTGGCGCCTGGCTACTTCGCATCCCTCGCTCGGACGGCGGGCGCCGACATGGTGACGGAACCGCTGGTGACGGCGGAGTCGACACCTGCGGAGCTGGTGGAGGTGGTGGTGGATCGGCTGCTGACCGGGCTCAGCGGGGCCGTTACGGGTTCAGCTGGTCGTCGATCGCGTCCTTGAAGGCGCGTAGTTCGAGGGTGTCGCCTTCGTAGACCTTGCCCTGGTCGCTCCAGCTGAGCGCCAACGTGCCGATCTCGTCGTCACCGGTCACCTCTGCGCCCTGGAAGCGGATGTGATCGATGATGTCGTCGTGGCTCCCGCCGCCCTGCTCGTCGTCGAAGAAGTAGATCCTGTCCGCCGTGAGAACGAGACGGCCCTCGTGCCGGCCGTCCTCATCCAATCGGTCCACAGTCACTTGCGCGATCGCCTGCTCGCCCGCGGGGAGCCTGTCCGGGTGGCCTTTTCCGTGTTCAACCATGACGGCACCATAGACCATGCGGGTTTACTGGACGCATGCGAAGCGTCCTCGTTCTCGGTGGAACCGGCTGGCTCGGGCGCGCGATCGTCCGCGAACTGCTCGCAGAGGGCGCCGAGGTGACGTGCCTGGCGCGCGGCGAGTCCGGGTCGGTGCCGGACGGGGCGCGGCTGGTGCGCGCCGACCGGCGGTCGCCCGGCGCCTACGACGAGGTGCTGCGCGACTGGGAGGAGGTGATCGAGCTGGCCTGGGAGCCGGGCCTCGTCACGTCGGCCGTGGAGGCGCTCGCCGACCGCGCCGCCCACTGGACCCTGGTCTCCACCGTGTCCGTCTACGCCCGCAACGACCAGCCCGGCGGCGACGAGTCCGCGGCGCTGGTTGAACCCGCCGACCTGTCGCAGTATCCCGACGCGAAGGTCGCCGCGGAACGCGCGACGGCCGCTCGCCTCGACTCGCGCCTCCTGATCGCACGGCCGGGACTGATCGTCGGGCCGGGCGACCCGAGCGACCGGTTCGGGTACTGGCCGGCGCGCTTCAGCCGTACCGGACCGGCCCTCGTTCCGACGACTGAAGGCCGCTTCGTGCAGGTGATCGACGTGGCCGACCTGGCGGGCTGGATCCAACGGGCGGGAAAGGCGGGGCACGTCGGCGTTGTGGACGCCGTCGGTGCAGCCATCCCGATGCAGGAGTTCTTCGAGGCGGCGGTCGATGTCAGCGGGTACGACGGAGACTCGGTGACCGTCGACGACGATGCGCTCCTCGCCGCCGACGTGCACTATTGGGCCGGCCCGCGGTCGCTTCCGCTGTGGCTGCCGCTGTCCGACTCGGGGTTCGCGCAGCGCTCTGGCCGCGCGTACCTGGATGCGGGCGGGACGCTGCGACCGTTGCGGGACACACTGGCGGACGTTCTCGCCGACGAACAGGCGCGCGGCGTCGACCGTCCGCGGCGATCCGGGCTCACCGCAGCCGAGGAGGCCGCGATCGTGTCGGGCGTGACGTAGAAGCGCGTGCTCCGGACGAGATAAGAATAGGGACATGACCGCCGCCGATGCCCTCCTGACCCGTTTCGTCCGAACCGTCGACCGGGAGGGGCTGGGCGTCTACGGCGCCCACGCGCTCGTCGGCGACGAGGAGGCACAGCACCGCTGGCGCAGCGACGACCGGGTCAACCTGTACTCGGTGTCCAAGGGCGTGAGCGCCCTGGCCGCCGGGATCGCCGTGGACGAGGGCATCCTGTCCCTCGACACGACCGTCGCCGAGGCCCTCCCGCAGCTGGAGCTCGGCGAGGGGGTCGAGCGGGTGACGCTCCGCCACCTGCTGACCATGACGAGCGGCATCCCGTTCCAGTGGTTCGGCGACCAGCCGGTGCCCGGAGCGGATCTCGCGCAGGAGATGCTCCGGCACCCCACCCGCGGCCCCGGCGAGCACTTCCTCTACACCGACTCCAGCCCCTACGTCGCGATGCGGATGCTCGGCGTCGCCGTCGGCGACGTGCGCGACTGGCTGCTCCCGCGGCTCTTCGAACCCCTCGGCATCGACAACCCGCAGTGGATGCGCTGCCCGCTCGGCTGGATCGTCGCGGGCACCGGGCTCGAACTCCGCACCGAGGAGCTGGCCCGCATTGGCCGGGCGCTGCGCGACCGTGGCGAGTGGAACGACACGCACATCGTCAGCGCCGCGTGGATCGACGGGATGCACACCGACTGGACGGAGACCGGCGAGACCGGTTCGTCGGCGCACTACGGGATCGGGACGTGGGAGGGCCCCTCGGGCCTGTGGCGCTTCGACGGACGCTACGGCCAGTACGTCGTCGTGGATGACTCCCACGGCGCCGTCCTCACGGTCACGGCGCACGAGGAGTTCCGGACGGGCCGCCTGCTGGAGGTCGCGCACGAGGCGCTGCTCGGCTGAGGCGGCTACCGCAGGTCGCGCCGGGCGAGTTCCTCCAGCATCCGCACGCCGAGGAGCTCGCCGGGCGCCGGGCCGAAACGGGCGAGCGCCTCCCGGTGGAGGTCCGCGGATGCGTCGAGCACCGGCGACGGGGTCGCGCTCGCACGCGCCAGCGCCGCGACGGCATCCAGCTCCTCCACGACCCGGTCGACGCCGAACGTCTCCAGGTAGTCGCCGTGGAACACCTCCGGCACATGACGGCTGAGGGCGATGCTGCTGCCCGCGCTTTGCGCCAGGAGCGCCTGCAGATGCTGGGGCGCGAGGCCGTGGGCCTCGCCGATGAGCAGGGCTTCGCCGGCCGCGACCGCGTTCGCGAACCACAGCGCGTTCGCCAGCAGTTTCACGATGTGCCCGTCACGTGGATGCGGGCCGCAGACGCGCATCCCGTCGCCCGCTGCGAGCCTGCTCAGGATGGGCAGGGCCCGGTCGACCGCGTCCGGTGCGCCGCCGATGTAGAACGTGAGCGTGCCGGCGGCGGCGTCGTCCGGGCCGCCTCCCATCGGCGCCGCAACCGCATCGATGCCTCGTTCGGCTGCTTCGTCGGCCAGGGCGGACGCTCGGGCCGGGTCGCCGGAGGTGAGGTCGAGCCAGAGCGCTCCCTCGGGTAGAGCGGGGAGCGCCTGGCGCATGGCCGCATCCAGTTCGTCCGGTCCGGGCAGCACGGTCACGAGCACGTCGCTCGATACGGCGAGGGCCGTCACCGAGTCCATCCAGGCCGCACCGCTGGCCTCCACGGCCTCGCGACGGGAGGCGTCGAGGTCGGAGGCGGCCGCGCCGAGGGGTGCGAGCCGGGCGAGCACTCCCGAGCCCATCCGGCCGACACCGACGACACCGATACGGACGCGGGGCGCGGAAGACGAGGGAGGCACCCATTCACACTGGCACAGCGGATCGTCGCGATCCAGGCGCTCGGGGCGTCAGGAAGACCCGGTCAGTTCAACCGCGCCAGGAAAGGGTCGATGACGGTCCAGGTCGCCGCGGGATTCTCGAGATGCGGCAGGTGGCCGGCCTCCGGAATCTCGGCGAACTCGGACGTCGGGATCGCGCCCGCGACCGCACGGCCGTAGGCGGGCGTCACGATCCCGTCGCTCTGCCCGTAGACGACCAGGGTCGGCACGTCGACGGCCCCGAGCCGGGCGAGCAGCGTCGGGTCGCTCATCGAGCGCCCGGCGAGGACGGCCATGGTCCGGCCGTTCGACTGCTGGATCGCGCGCTGCTCGTCGGTGAGGTCGGCGGGGTCCACGAAGCCGCGCTCGGGGTCGTGCCACGCGGCCTCGGCGAGGCCGCGTGCGTCGAGGGCGAAGAAGTCCGCGATCGGTTCGCCGTCCACAACGGCTCCGACGCCGTCGATGTCGACGACGGCGCGAAGGATGCCGGCGAACCTCGTGCCGGCAGCGGCTCGCACCGCCAGCTCGAGGGCGATCCAGCCGCCGATGGACGATCCCACCACCGTCACGTCGCGCGTCCCGTCGGCGAGCAGGCGTTCCAGGTAGGCGTCGGCGAGGTCCGCCACCGACCGGATGTCGTCGGGGAGCGGCGTCCCGTTCCAGCCGGGGTGGGTGGGGGCGAGAACGCGGTGCGTCGCGGCCAGGTGCGACACCAGCGGCGCGACGGTCTGGGGACCGCCGCCGCCGTGCAGCACGAGGGCGACGGGTGCATCGGGTTCGCCAGTGGGGAGCAGCTCGAAGTCGGGAGGAAGCGAAGGGCTCATGGGTCCATCCTAAATCAACATGTTTATATACGGATGTTGATAAGCTAGCACCATGACGACCGATCTGGAAGCACTCGGGCAGGCGATCAAGCGGGCGCAGTATCGCGACCACCGCACCATGGACGCCGCCCTGCAGGAGATCGGCGTCTCCCTCGTGCAGTGGGATGCGCTTCGGGCGATCGACCGGATGCCCAACGCCTCCGGGCACGACCTCGCGGTGGCGACCTTCCAGAGCGATCAGGCGTTCAGCACGCTGGCGAATCGGCTCGTCGACCGCGGCCTGATCGTGCGGACCGCCGGCCGCGGGCGTCGCATCGAGCACGCTCTGACCGAGGAGGGGCGACGGATGCTCGCCGCCGGGCACGCGATCGCCGACGACATCCTCGCTCAGCTCTTCAGCCCGCTCGACGAGGGCGAGCGGGCGACGCTCTCCGGCCTGCTGCAGAAGCTGCTCGCCGACGCCTGATTCAGCGGCGGGCCGGGTCGACGTCCATCCCGAGCGCGGCTCGATTCTGGCGCGCGAACGCCGGGTTCACGGGACGCGCCGTCACGGCCAGAGCGCGGAGGACGGGGCGTGGCACATGGCGGAGCGAGCCGGACCAGTGCCGTTCCTGCTGCACCGACCGGGCGAGCTCGTTCATCGTGATCGGCTCGCCGGCGATCTCGATCGTCTGACCGCGGGATGCCGGTTGCCGCGTCGCGGTCACCACCGTGTCGGCGACCTCGGCGGCCGAGACGAACCGGATCGGCCGGTCGCCCCGGCCGAAGACGAGAGGGCGACCGGTGGTTCCGGCGGTCTCGGCGAGGATGGCGCGCCAGGTCTCGAGGTAGGCGGGCGCCCGCACGATCGTCCCGGGGATGGTGCTCGCGAGCAGGTACTGCTCGGCGGCGTACTTGGCGCGGAAGAGGTCGAGGGGATGGTCCGGAGCGGCGCCGCTCACCGACATCAGGACGACCTGCGCTCCGGTCGCTGCTGCCGCGTCGATCAGGTTCGCGTTCCCGCGCTCGTCGATCTCTGCCGGACCGGCCCCGCGGCCGCCCAGGAATCCGTGCACGGCCGAGACGACCACGTCGGCTCCCGCCACGGCCGCATCCAACCCCTCCGGTCGGCGCACATCGGCGCCGGTCACTTTCACGGCCGGGTCGAGCAGCGCCCGGGCGCGGTCAACATCCCGCACGAGGACAGCGAGACGCTCGCCGAGGTCGAGGAGGCGGGTGACGATCAGGCGCCCCAGGAGCCCGCTTCCTCCGGCCACGACGATCATGGCGCGCTCTCGTGCACCTGCGTCGCGACCGCCTGATCGACGGTGGACGGGGTCTCGTCGACGGGTTCCAGATAGAAGCGCGCGGAGACCGCGCGATCTCCGTCCAGCGTGAAGACGATCACGCCCCGCATGAGGTGCGTCGTGCCGTCGAGACGCGTGCCCGACATCTCCCACTCGGACCACACGTCGTCCCCGTCGGCCGCCTGCCGGAGGATCGTGGCCTGGATGTCGGGGACGAAGTCGAAGATCCGGCCCCAATTGCTGCGCACCTGTGCGGTGCCGTCGAAGCCGCGGCCGGGATGCGCGGGCGTCTCGTTCCGGTAGCCCGGCGTGAAGCAGTCGACGAGCGCGTCGAGGTCGTGGCGGTTCGTCGCACCCCGAAGGCGGTCGAGGAACCCGGTGTTGTCTCTGGACATTGCTGCCTCGATTTCGTTACAGTCATCTGTAACTATTTCGAGTATGGGGCGTGGCATGGCGGGCGTCAAGCGGCAATACGACAGCGGGGCCCGGCGCGCGCGAGCGGAGCAGGTGCGAGCGCGCATCCTGGAGCACGCTCGCGACATCCTCCTCGCGGACGGGTACGCCGGGCTCTCGATCCCGGCGGTGGCTCGCGCCTGCGAGATCTCGGCCGAGTCGGTCTACAAGCGGTTCCCCGGGCGGGCGGCCCTCACCCGCGCGGTCGTCGAGGAGGCTCTGCGCGGGCTAGGGCCGGTGGATGCGGAGAGCCGGTCGGACACTCTCCCTGCGGACGACCTGCCCGCCCGGCTCGACGGGTGGGGACGCCTCGCCGCCGAAGTCTCTCCCCGGGTCGCGCCCGTCCTGCTCCTGGTCGACGCGGCCGCGGCCCACGACCCCGAGCTGGCGGAGCTCGCCCGGGCGCTCGCCGATGACCGGCGCACGCGGATGGGGCACAACGCACGCCGCCTGCTGGAGGCGGGGCACCTGCCCGCGGAACTTTCCCTCGAGCGCGCGACGGACATCCTGCTGGTCTACAGCTCGCCGCAGCTGTACGACATGCTCGTCGCGCGGGGCGGCTGGGGGCTCGACGAGTACGCGCGATTCGTCAGTGCGGGGATCGCGGCGCAGTTGTCCGGCGCGACTGCGCACGCGCCAGGGTGAAGCGAGGGTGAAATCGCGGCTGAAGCGTTGCCTTGTGCGTAAGGGTTCTCGGATTCTTTTCTACGTACCGCTAGCATTCGGGTGAGAACGGGGAGGATCGGTGGAGGACGGCGAGCAGCCGCTGGCGCGCGTGACGCGCGCGCGGCGACGAGTGGTGCGCGTCGCGCTGCTCGGCTTCGGGGGCGCAGGCCTCCTCACCGCTCTGGTCTTCCTGTTCCCCTCGGCGCCCGCGTCGGCCGCCGAGGGCGACCCGCCTCCGCACGGTTCGCTGCTCGGATCCGTCGTCCAGGGCGCCGTGGGGGCCGTGCTTCCCAGTACGCAGCCGTCGCAGGGCGCCGGTGGCGACTCCGGAGCAGGGCTCGGCGGGATCGTCGGATCCGTGCTCTCCCCGGTGACGAATGTCGTGGATCCCGTGGTCACGTCCCTCCCGGTCGTCGGCGGCGTCGTCGAATCGGTCGCCGGGTCGACGCCGACCGGGTCCGTCGTCGGTACGGTGGGCGGCATCCTGGACGGCGTCACCGGCTCAGGAGGAGGCGCCACGTCGCCGTCCGAGCCGCCGGCGAGCGGGCAGCCTGGGTCTCCCGGATCTTCGTCGCCGACGGATCCCTCCACGCCGCCCGCGGGTGACGGCACCCAGAGCGGGGCGGGCGGGAGCGCCACACCGGCCGAGCAGTCGCCAACCACGACGGCGACGACGTCGACGGCCGTGATTTCGACAGCGACGATCGGAACGCGGGGGTCCAACGCGACGTCGGCGTGGCCGGCTGCCGCCTCCGTCTCCGCTGCCGTCCCCAGCGGCGCGACTGCGGTGGCGGCACCCGCCGACGACCCGGCGCACGCTCCCGCCGCACACCTTTCGGCCTCGGCCGACGGCGTGCTGACCTCTTCGGGTTCGGGCGGCTCCGGCTCCGCCGCCGAGCAGACCGGCGCCTGGACCCCGCCCGCGGCGCCCCACGACACCTCCGCGCCGGCGCGCTCGCACGCGCCGACCTCCGCCCCGCCGGGCGAACACGACGTCAGCCCTGGCTGAACGCACCTCCGGATGGAGGCTTCACGCCTCCACTCACCAGGCACCCGTACCGGGTGCGAGCCGACGCGCACGCGCGCGCCTGGATCCGGAGAGCCGATCGCCCCTGAAAGCGGGCTGACGTCTCGCTTCCGGACGTCCAGGATGCGCCGACGCGCGCGTCCTGACTTCGGAGGACAGCTCGTGGAACGAGCGGAAAGCACGACAGAGACACCCGCAGCCGACCCTGGGGAGCGCCGCCTCTTCGAGGAGGCGTGGTCCCAGCTCGAGACGGCACTCGCCGAGGGGGGTCCGGATCCCGCGTCCGAGGTCGCCCGCCGCCGGTGGTTCGATCTCATCGCCGGGCCGGTCCCGAAACGCGCGGCCCCGCTCCGGCGGCTTCCGGCCGAGGAGCTGCGCGACCATCCGCTCCTCGCGCTGCTCGCCGGCCTTGACGATCCTGCTGCGCAGGCGCACCGGGTCGGCGGCCTGCTGCGGGCAGGGGAGGCCTCGGCCGTCCTAGGCGACCCGGCCCGGAGGGTGCGGAGGATCGACCGCGCCATCGTCCTGCTCGATCAGGCGCAGGTGCAGCTGGGGCTGGGGCGTACGCAGGGCGCGGCCGCGGCCGCCCGGGCGGCGGCGACCGAACTCGAGCACCTGAGTGCGGCGGACGTGCGGAACGTCGCGACCGTGGGCGGTCTGCACTCCCGCCTGGGAGCGACTCTGCTGTACAGCGGCGACCCCGGCAAGGCGCTCACCACGGTGGAGCGGGGGCTGGCGTACGCGCATCCACTCGACCCCGCAGCCGGACTGGGGAACGTCGCGATGCTCGCCCTGCTGCACGCCGGCAACGGCGACGGCGTCGAGGCGCGGCGCCACATTCTGACCGCGCGCTCCCACGCGGTGGAGCTGCGGAGGGACAACGTCGTGCTGCTCAACGTCGCGGACGCGATCGTCGCCCTCGACGCGCTGGACCCCGTGACCGCCCGCGCGCGGCTACGGGACGCCGACCCCGACCTCCGGACCACCCCGCACTGGTTGCCCTTCGTCGCGACGATGGCGACGGCGGAACTGGCGAGCGGCCACCCCGGGCGTGGGCTCGCGCACCTCGAGGAATCCGTCGGCCGGCGTGGCGCGGAGGCTCGCTCGCTGGCCGCGCGCGGTGCCCTCTCGGCGGTGCGGGCGCAACTGGAGCTCGCCCTCGGGCACCCGGCGTCGGCGGCGGCGCTGCTGGAGCGGGACGCGCCGCCTCCGGTCGACGCGGCTCTCGGCACCGCCCGCGTCGAGCTGGCGCTGGACCGGCACGGTGCGGCGCTCCAGCAGTTGCGGTCGATCTCCGGCGCTCTGCTGTCGACACGGCAGCGTGCGGAGGCGGCCGCGCTGGAGGCGGCGGTGCTGCTGCGCTTCGCGAACGAGGAGCGGGTGGGCCGGGCGGTCGACCACCTCGGGGCGATCCTCGAGGGCAGCGGCAACCTCCTGGCATTGTCGCTGCTCCCGGCCGCGGACCTCGAGCGGGTGGGACGGCAGCTGACAGCCCACGGCTACGGCGAGGGCCTCGCCGTGAACCGCCTCCGGCCGCTCATCCCGGACGTCAACCCGGACATCATCCTCACCGCCCGGGAGACGGCCGTCCTCGCGGCGCTGCTCGACCATCCCTCTCACAGCGCGATCGCCGCGCACCTCAACGTGTCGATCAACACGGTGAAGTCGCAACTGCGCAGCGCCTACCGCAAGCTGGGCGTCTCCAATCGGGACGAGGCGATCGCCGTCGCGCTCGACCGTCACGTGCTGGTGGAACGGGAGTGAGCGGCCCGGGATGCCGTAGCGTGGTGCCGTGCGCGTCCCGGGATTCGACCGCTCGCCGACCGAGCGGGGCGACGTGGCGGCAGCCGGGGCCGCCGCCGTCCTCGACGGCGTGGGGGTGCGGCACGAGGGCGCGACAGCGTGGACGCCGGACGGCGTCGACCTCGCGGTAGCGCCCAGCGAAGTGCTGCTTGTGCTGGGCCCGAGCGGCTGCGGGAAGTCGACCCTGGCGCTGACCCTGAACGGGCTGGTGCCGCACGCGGTTCCGGCCGAGCTGCACGGCTCGGTGATGGTCGGCGGGCGGTCGGCGCGCGACGCGACGGTGGCCGAGCTGAGCGAGCACGCGGCGATGGTCTTCCAGGATCCGGATGCGCAGCTCGTCACGCGCACGGTGCTCGACGAGGTCTGCTTCGGACCGGAGAACCGGCTCGTCCCCGCCGCGGAGATCGAGGTCCGCGCGGAGGCGGCACTTCGTGCAGTCGGCCTGTGGGAGCGGCGCCACGACGACCCGGACATCCTCTCGGGCGGCGCGAAGCAGCGGCTCGCGATCGCCTGCGCTCTGGCGCTGGAGTCGCCCCTGCTGGTGCTCGACGAGCCCACCTCGAACATCGACCCGGCGGGCGCGGACGAGGTGTACCGGGTGCTGGGTGCGCTCACCGGGCCGGGGTCCGCCCGCTCGGTGGTGCTGATCGAGCACGACGTCGATCGTGCGCTCGGCGTCGCGGACACCGTGCTGGTGCTCGACGGCGCGGGACGGCCGTTCGCACGCGGACCAGTGCGCGAGGTGCTCCGCGAGCGCGCGGAGGAGCTGGCCGCGCTCGGTGTCTGGCTTCCGGCGCCGACGGCCGCTGCGTTGCGGCTGCGGCGAGCGGGCGTGCGGCTCGACCCGCTGCCGCTCACTCCCGAGGAGCTGACCGACGCGCTGGCGGCCGCTGGTGCTGTGCCGGCCGGCGTGCGCGCGGAGGCGGCACCCGGCGCCGAGGTCGGGAGGCCGTCGGTCGGGGCGCCGGTCGCCGCGGCCCCGGTCGTCGCCGTCGACCGGCTGACCGTCGAACGCGGCGGCAGACGCATCCTGGACGATGTCTCCCTCCGCGTCGAACCCGGTGAGTTCCTCGCCGTCGTCGGCCCGAACGGCGCGGGCAAGACGACCTTGATCCAGGCGATCGCGGGCCTCCGACGGGCGCCGCGCGGTCGCGTCGCGGTCGGCGGCGCCGACCCGGCACGACGCCGTCGCGCGACCGAGGGCCAGGAGATCGGGTTCGTCTTCCAGAACCCGGAGCACCAGTTCGTCGCCACGACCGTGGAGGACGAGCTGTCGGTCGGCCTGCGGCGTCGGCGGCTGCCCGCGGCCGAGGTGCAGGAGCGCGTCGACCGGATTCTCACGGTGCTCGACCTCGACGCCCAGCGCGCGTCGCATCCGTTCCTCCTCTCGGGAGGCCAGAAGCGGAGGCTCTCGGTCGGCACGGCGCTCATCGCCGGCGCATCCGTGCTGGTGCTCGACGAGCCCACCTACGGGCAGGACCGCGCGCGGGCGGACGAGCTGCTGGGCCTGCTCGCGCGCCTCAACGCCGAGGGCACAACGGTGATCGTCGTGACCCACGACCTCGGGCTGATCGGCGACTACGCCACGCGCATCGCGATCGTCGACGACGGGCGGCTGGCGGCGGTGGATGCGACCAGCCGCATCCTCGCGGACCGCTCCCTGCTCGAGGCGCACGGCCTCCGGCAGCCTCCGCTCGCACGAGCGCTCGCCGCGGCCGCTGTTCCGGAGGCGCTGCGGGGGATCACCCGGCTGGCCGATCTCCCGGGGTCGTGATGACGGAGTCGGAGACAGGCATGCGCGTCGCCCCCGGAGCGCTGCGCCGTTTGAACCCGCTGGCGAAGGTCGCGGCGGTCGTCCCGGCCTGGATCGTCCTGCTCGTCGCCCGTGAGCCGGCCGTCGCGCTGTCGCTGACAGTTGGTGCGGTGCTGGTCGTGCTCGTGGGCGCTCGGCCGCGGGGCCGGACCCTCGCTCTTCTGCTCGTCGGGCTTCCCGCCGCCGCCCTGCTCATGACGGCGGGGTTCGCGCTGTGGGGGCATCCCGCCGGCGCGGTCCTCGCGGGGCTGACGACGGCGCTTCGCATCACGGCGCTGGTCGCCCTCGCCCTCATCGGGGGACTCACGACGACCGGACCCGACTTCGCCCGGGCGCTCACCGCGCAGCTGCGCATCCCGTACCGCTTCAGCTACACGGCCGTCGCCGCGTACCGTTTCGTGCCGCGCTTCGCCGCGGACGCCGCCCAGCTCGGACAGGCGCTGCGGCTGCGCGGGGTGGCGCCCGGACGAGGTACGGTCGCGGCCGTCCGGCGCGCATCCGCCGCGGCGGTCCCGCTGATCGCGTCGAGCATCCGGCACGCCGATCGGGTCGCGCTCGCCATGGAGTCGCGCGCGTTCGGAGCGCACCCGACGCGCACCGAGCGGCGGCCGATGCGGTGGAGGGCGCCCGACACGGTGTTCGTCGCGTTGTGCTGGGCGGCGACCGCTGCCCTTCTCGTCGTGCTGCCCTGAGTGTGCCCAGTGCGGGGGTGATCCGTCCCGCGCCCGGGTGAATCGGGGGTGAAAACGGCCATCTTGAGGCCCAGGGATCGGCAGACTCCGAATGCCCGACGGCGACGCGTGTTCCCGCACGCCCGCCCCCGTTCTGCCAGAAGGACACCTCGTGCTTACCCGACTCCGCTCGTTCCTCCTGCCGTCCCGTGCCCGCCACGTCGCCCGCCGGACGCTGCACGCCCCGGCCAGCGTCGCCGCCGGCGTCGTGCTCGCGCTGATCGGCGCCCTCGCCATCGGAGCGCCCGCTGCCAACGCGGACGACCTCGGGTCCGGCGTGCTGAACATCTCGAAGACGGCAGATGTCACCGAAGTGCAGCCGGGGCAGACCTTCCTCTACACGATCAACTACGGGTGCTCGTCGACCACGACGGGCTGTGTGAATGCGGTGCTCACCGACCCGGTGCCGGCACCGCTCCAGATCGTCGGCAAGCCGACCGTGGTCGGCGCGGGCAGCGTCACCACGACGGTGAACGGGAACACGGTGACGGTCGCCTTCGCCGACAACGTCCCGAACACCGTCCCGGCCAGCACGGGCCTCGCGGCCGGCACGACCGGCTCCGTCCAGATCCAGGTGACCATGCCGGAGGATGTGGCCAAGGACCAGGACGGCGTCACCCTGACCAACACGGCCACGTTCCAGGCCACCAATGCGTCGACCGTCGCCGGCGACGTGCCGGTGACCGTGCACGTGCCGGATGTGATCGAAGCGACCGTGTCGAAGACGTGGACCCCGTCGTCGACGCAGTACAACCCGGGCGAGACCTCGCAGGTCGCCCTGACCGTGAAGAACACCTCCAACATCCCGGCGAGCAGTCTCACCGTCGCCGAGCCGGCCGACCCGACGGCCGCCGGCAGCACTTTCGAGTACTACGACTTCGCCGGCTTCGGCGCCGTCACCTTCCCGGCCGGGGCCGATCAGGTACAGGTCGTCGCGGTGACCGCCGGCGGAGACGTCGCGGGACCGGTCGGGGCGGCACCCGCACTGCCGGCCGGCGTGCAGCCCGCGGACGTGACAGGTCTCCGCTTCGTCTTCTCCTCGTCGGCGGGCGCCACGATCCAGGCCGGCGGCTCCGCCGGTTCGGTGGCACTGACGCTCGCGCAGCGCGCGAACGGGCGCACCGGGGGCGGCAGCCTCGTCGCGGGCGGCACCCGCACCAACCAGGTCGGAGCGACCGTCAGCACGCCGTCCGGCGACGGCCAGGCGCCGCCCGCGAGCGCGCAGCAGGTCGTCGCACCGCTCACGGTCAGCGTCGCGGCGGGCAAGTCGTTCGTCGACCCCCAGATCCCGGCGGGCGAGTCGTCCGTGGCGACGGTCACTGCGAAGAACACGTCGACCGGCCCGCTCACCAGCCTGACCGTGCGGGAGCCCGGATCGGGGACGTTCTTCACCGACGACGTGACCTTCGGCGGCTTCACCGCAGGAGCCGCGTGGCCGCAGGGTGCGACCGCCGGGACCGTGCACTGGCTCGTCGACTCGGGCTCCGCTCCGGCCGACTCCGCGTTCGATCAGGCCTCCGGCCTCCCGGCAACGCCGACGCTGTCCTCCGGCCAGCACCTCACCGGCTTCGAGATCGTCTACACCGGCACGATCGCCACCGGCGCCTCCGCGAGCATCCCCTTCACCGTCAAGACCAGCACCGACGCCGGCCCTGCCGGGTCCGGCTTCGTCAGCTACGCGAACACCGTGGAGGTGGACGGCACCAACCCGGCGGGCACCGCGACCGACGACGCCACGGCGAACCTCGACGTGTACTTCCCCGAGGTGAAGCTGACCCTCGACAAGACGATCACGCCGAGCACGGTCGTCCCCGGCGGCACCAGCCTCGTGCAGCTCTCGGCGCAGACGCCGACCGGCACCAGCTCGGTCCGCCCGAACACGATCGTGATCACCGAGCCGCAGGACCCCGCATCCGCGGCGTACTGGAACGCGTTCGACGCCACCACCATCGCCTCCACGGGCGTCCCGGCCGGATCCACGCTCACCATCGAGTACACGACCGACGGCACGACGTGGAAGACGCTGACGGTGGTGGATGCGACGGCGGCTTCGAAGACCTACTCGGCCGTCCTCGACAATGTCCTGCCCAACGGCACGACACACACCCAGCTGCAGGGCCTGCGCTTCACGTTCGCCGACGCCGGCGGCTTCGGACAGGCCACGAACGTGAAGCCGGCCATCGGCTTCACCGCTCGCGCGCAGCTGCGCGACGGGAGCGGCCCGACCAACCCGGGCGCCTACCCGACGGTCACCCCGTACCAGAACTGCTCGCTCGCGCAGGCGTCCGGCACGGTGGCCGGGGGCACCGCGGTGACCAGCCAGCCCGCGGTCGACTGCGCCACCGCCGGAGTCCAGGCGACCACGGGCGGCCCGGGGCCGCTCCTCGCCGCCAAGAGCTGGGACGGCACCAAGGTCGTC
Organism: Leifsonia shinshuensis; assembly: GCF_031456835.1. Taxonomy (NCBI): domain Bacteria; kingdom Bacillati; phylum Actinomycetota; class Actinomycetes; order Micrococcales; family Microbacteriaceae; genus Leifsonia; species Leifsonia shinshuensis. The sequence continues at coordinate 2,464,392 of NZ_JAVDVK010000001.1, read as the reverse complement.
CAGGCCCAGAGCGGAACCACCACCGGCGTGACGCTGGGCTGGGGCAGCCAAGTCAGCGGGATGAGCTCCATGACCATCCAGGACCCGGCCGTCCCGAGCCCGGTCGACGGCAGCGTTTTCGATGCCTTCGACCTCGCGCGGATCGACGCGATCACCGCGACGCCGACCCAGGGCGCCAGCTACGACCCGCTGATCCGGTGGGACCAGGTCTCGAAGGTGGAGCTGTTCGACGGCACGCAGTGGAACGACATCACCTCGTCGGCCTGCCCCAGTGCGGGCGCGTGCGACGGCGCCTTCCCCGGCTACACGCTGACTCCGGCCCAGCGCGCGAGCACCCAGGGTGTGCGCCTGACGGTGGTCGAGAGCCCGAACCGGGCGGTGCGCATCCAGGCCACCGGTGACCCGAGCGCGCCGGCCGTCGGCAGCGGTGTCGCGAGCGTCAGCGCCAGCAGCCAGCCGGGCGGTCGCAGCATCCACCTCGACCTGACCATCCGGAACAGCGCCCGCAGCGGCGGCCCGACCGACTGGGTCACCGGGAGCCGCACGTTCAACATGGCCGGCTCGCCCGGCGCGGTGGACAACAGCGTCCGCGTGACCGCACAGCCCGCGAGCGGGGCTCCGGTCGCCCGCGACGCGGACGACCACGTGACGATCGTCGACCCGACGTTCACGACGAAGGTCACCAAGACCGCCTCGCCGACGACGCTGGTGATCCCGCAGCCGGACGTGCCCGCGTCCGCCTACCCCACCACGACGTACACCACCACGGCGACGAACACGTCGACCAGCAACACCTGGCAGCTGCGTCTCTCCGATCCGACGGAGTGCGTGAACGCCGCCACTACCGACCCGTGCGTCTTCGCCCCGTACGACGCGGCCGGCAATCCGTTCGAGCAGTTCACGCTGACCAAGATCGCGGTCGACCTCTCGCAGGCGGCCGGCGTGCAGCCGTCGCAGAGCAGCGTCTCCGTGCTGCACCGCGCGGCCGACGGCACCGAGACCACCGAGACCCTCACGCTCGCTCAGGCTCAGGCGCTCACGTCCGCGCAGCTGAGCGACGTCGTGGCCGTCAGCGCACTCCTGCGCGGCACGAACGCCCAGGGCGCCGACGGCACCGGCGGCACCATAGCCCCGCAGCAGACGGTCGGGCTCACGCTGACCGCTCAGCTGCGGACGACGACGCGCACCGGAGGCGCCGCACCCGCACCGAGCACGGTGAACAACACCGCGCACGCGACGCTGCACGACGACGTCTACCCGGCCGTGCAGGCCGCCGACGCGCAGAGCGCCGCCGTTACCTTGCAGAACGGCAACCTCCAGGTCACGACCGGCAAGACCTTCAACCCGACGAGCACCCTTCAGGCGAAGCCGGCGGACCCGATCCAGGTCAACCTCCGCGCGCGCTCGACCGGCACACTGTCGCCGAAGCTGCTCGTGATCGAGGATTCGGACGACTCCTTCTGGAACGCCTTCACCCTGAAGTCGTTCACCCTGCCGAACACGCCGACCGGCGCCGACCGCGTCCAGGTGGATGCGCGCACCGGCCAGGGCGCGTCCGCGCAGTGGCAGAGCGGGACGCCGACGGCTCTCGGCTCGGCCGCGCTGCCCGCGGGCGTCGCGGCGGCGGACGTGACCGGCCTCCGGTTCACGTACTCGCGCGCGGACGGCGCCGCGTTCGCCGCATCCAACGACGTCGACGAGGTCACGCTCGCGCTGTCGCTGCGGACGACGCTCCGCGACGGCAGTGGTCCGGTGACCTCGACCGCCGTCGCCCAGCCCATGCCCGGCGAGACCGCCGCGGGCACCGTGTCCGACACCGTGACCGCCGACGCCTCCTACAACGACGTGCACGCGCAGCAGGCGACCGCGAGCGCGAACTTCACCGTCGACCCGGGCACGGCCAAGCTGGCCGTCGAGAAGACGAGTCCGGGCCAGGCGGCTTCCGGCCGCGAGGTGAACTGGACGCTGCGCTTCAAGAACACGGGAACCGGCATCCTGCCGAACCCGGTGGTGACCGACACGCTCCCCGTGGACGGCTCGCTGCTTTACGTGCCGACGAACGTGCCGGTCTACAGCACCTCGACGGGCGGGACGCTGCCCACCGACGGAGCGACCATCACGCGAACCTACGACCCCGCGTCGCGGACGATCCGGTTCACCTGGCCCGCGGGCTCGCAGCTGGCACCCGGTGAGACGTACAGCGTCACCATCGCCCTGCAGATCAAGCCGGGCCTCCCGCCGTCGAGCACCGCGCTCAACACCTTCGGCGTGAGCACGGATCGTCAGCTCGCCTCCGCCGACTGCACCGCGCTGAACCCCGGCAACGGTCGCGCGGTGACGTTCGCGGCGAACACCTGCTCGACGAGCAACGTCGTCACGACGCTCTCGCAGGGCTCGTTCACGGCCTCCAAGGGCGTGAAGTCCTCCACAGGGCTGGCGCAGAACACGGTGAACCCGGCCCTGCCGTGCACCGCGGACAGCGACGGCTACTACCGCTACCCGTGCGCCGCGGTCAGCGCGATCGGCGCGATCGACGACTGGAAGCTCGAGATGGTCAACGGCGGGAACGTCGCCGCCAAGACGCTCACGGCGGTCGACGTGCTGCCCTACCCGGGTGACACCGGCGTCGTGGACTCGTCGCCGCGCGGGTCCGTGTACACCCCGCGCTTCAACGGCGACCTGACGTTCCTCCCGTCGGTGGATGCGGCCGGGGCGACCATGTCGTGGTTCGTCACGACCGCGGCGAAGCCGTGCGCCGCCGACATCACGCCGGGCCAGTCGTGCCCCGCGGGATCGTGGCTGCCGGCGAGCCAGCTCGGCTCCGGCATCCAGGCCGCCGATGTCACGGGCCTCAAGATGGTCTTCGACTTCAGCGGCACCGCCACGGGGACGCTGGCCGCGGGCGCCACGGTGAAGGTCACCTACACGAGCACGAACATCCCGACCACCGCCGCAGGAGACCACCGCGCGCCGGTTTCCGCGCCAGTCACCGCCGTCCGGGCCTGGAACTCGTTCGGCTTCTACCCGACCTATGTCTCGGGTTCGCAGCCGGCCGGACCGCAGGAGCCGATCAAGGCGGGCGTCATCCTCACCGGCGGCCCGCTGCAGATCACGAAGACGGTCACGGGCGCGGCGGCGCAATACGCCCCGGCCAGCTTCCAGGCCGACGTCTCGTGCACGGTGGGCGGCGTCGCCGTCGATCTCGGGACCAACGCCTCCGTCACGCTGAGCGCGGCGAACCAGTACACGGCCCGCATCGATGGCATCCCGACCGGCGCGCAGTGCGCGGTGACGGAGCACGGCTCCGCCGGGTCGTACGGCGAGTCCAGCCGAAGTGTCACCCCGGGTTCGGTCACGATCGCGGCGGCCGACGCCACGGCCCCCGTCCCGGCTGCCCAGAAGGTCGCCATCGTCAACGACTACGGCACCGCGGACCTGACCGTCTCCAAGCACGTGGACACGGCCGCGACGGCCGGCACCTTCGGGCCGTTCGGCGTCGGCGTCACGTGCACCGCCCCGCTCGGCCAGAGCATCCCGCTCGCCGCCGGGGACGCGGCGTTCTCCCTGCAGGACGGTCAGTCGCACACCATCGCCGGCCTGCCCGCACACGCCTCCTGCGTCGTAACCGAGACGGACCCGGCCGGGGCCGCCGCGGCTCCGAACCACGTCGGCTTTTCGGTCGACGGCGCGGCCGCCACGGACGGCAGCCAGGCGACGATCGCCCTCGGCGACAGCGGACAGCCGACGACCGCGGAGATCGTCAACCACTACGCCGCCGGTGCGCTGGCGATCACCAAGATCGTCGACGGGGATGCCGCGGGCGACTACGGCGACGGACCCTTCACCGTCCACGCGACGTGCGTCTATGACGGCGACCAGACCCTGTTCGACGGCGACGTGGTGATCCGCGGCGGCGAGACCCTCACCGTGCCCGGGCTGTTCCCGGTCGGCACCCAGTGCTCGGTGGCCGAGACCACCGACGGGGGCGCCACCGGCCACACCGTCGACACGCCGACCGTCACCATCCCCGGCGCCGCCGACGGCAGCATCCCGACCGTGACGGTCAGCGTGACCAACACCTTCTCGGCCGGCAGCGTGAGCATCGTCAAGCAGCGCACCGGCGACGGCGTCGCCCGCTACGGCGACGGACCGTTCACGGCGCAGCTCGTCTGCACCTGGCAGAAGGACGGCGCGACGCTCACCATCCCGCTGCCCGACGGCGGACAGGTGACGCTGGATGCGGCCAACGGCTACAGCGCGACGGTGACGGGCCTCATCCAGGGCGCCCACTGCGACACGACCGAGACCGGTACGGGCGGCGCCACGGCCGTCGCGGTGACGCCGTCCGGAGGGGTGACGGTTCCGGCCGGCGCGCCTGCCGAGGTGACGATCACCAACACCTTCGCTACCGGCTCGCTCGTCATCGACAAGAAGCGCATCGGCGACGGGGTGGCGTCCTTCGGCGCCGGACCGTTCACCATGGCCGTCGTCTGCACCTACGACGTGGACGGCGTGGTCACCCCGATCGCCCTGGCCGACGGCGGGAAGGTCGTCCTCTCGAAGGCCAACGGCTACACCGCGACGATCGACGGCCTCATCGCCGGCGCATCCTGCTCGATCACCGAGACGGATGCGGGTCTCGCCACCGCCACCACGATGGACCCCGCCGACGGCACGGTCGTGATCGGCGCGGGCGCGGCGGCTACCGTGACGGTCACCAACCGCTTCGATGTCGGGCACCTGAAGATCGCGAAGGCGGCGGACCGGCCCACGGCGGCGGTCGGCGACAGCATCACCTACACGATCACGGTGACGAACGACGGCCAGCTCGACGCGAAGGATGTGGCGGTGACGGACCTGCTCCCGGGCGGGCTGCGCGTCACCCGCACGAGCCCCGCGGCCACGACGACCGCCGACGGCAACCTCCACTGGGTGCTGCCGGGTGTCGCTCGTGGAGCCACCGCGACGATCACGGTGGTCGCGACGCTGATCGCCCCGCAGGACATCACCAACCGTGCGACGGTGGAGATGCCCGCGGGCCCGTGGGACGCCTCCACCGGTGACGGACGCTGCGGCGACGCGGCGACCGCGTGCGCTACGGTGACGGACCCGGGCGTGCACGGTCTGGCGAGCACCGGCAGCGACCTGCTGGCGTCCGGCGCCTGGGCACTGACGGCGCTTGCCGCCCTCGTGGCCGGCATCGGCCTGATGCTGCTGCGCCGCCGCCCCACACTCCGGAAGCGATGAACCAGACCCGATCTGGTCGGCGACCGGCCGAAGGAGAGCAAGGGTAAGCCTCTCCGTCGAGCGGCGGGGAGGACGGGAACCTCCCCGCCGCACCCCCGCGTCATGAAGTCGTGCCGGGCGCAGTCTCTTCAGGAGAAGGGTTGATCGGGAACTCTTCTCTTCGCGACGTCCCGCCTGGTGCTCCTGTGCCAGGCGGGATGTTCGTTTCACCGGAACGGCGTCATGATCCGGTCCGCGGGCGATCTCTTAAGCAGGTCGCCCGATCGGGCCGGCCCGTCCCGTCGCATTCGGCCCGCCGGAACGGTGCCCCCTGAGGCGGTCGTGGTGGGCCGTGCATTCCCGGCGCGGCCCACCGCCACACCGCTCCGCCGGGCGCGCGTCAGGGCAGGGTGACGGGCACGTCCGCGAGGATGCCGCGCCGCGCCCCGAACAGGTAGACGGCTCCGATGCGGTGGTCGCCTGCCGTCCAGCCGTAGACCTGCGCGGCCTCGCCCGCGGCATCCAGAGTCAGCGTGTAGCTGCTCGGCCGGCGGTCGGCCCAGACCTGCACCGACGCGCCCGGGATTCCGGCGACGGTGAGTGAGACCGTACCGGGGGCGCCCGATGCGGTGATCGAGGGGGCGGAGACGGTGCCCGAGAGGGGAGCGCACGGCTCGGATGTCTTCCCGTCGGCCGTCGTCTGCTGCGCGCTCAGCGCATAGTCGGCGGAGACGAGGAGCAACTCGGGCGACGTCCACGCGCCGTCGGCGTCCGCGGTCGTCGTGGCGAGGGGCGCACCGTGGTCGAGGATCGCGACTGTGGCGCCGGGTTCCGCCGTGCCGGTCAGGACGGGCGCCAGCAAACCAGCAGTGTCTCCGGTGCCGGTGTCCGCGCTGAGGATGACCGGTGGGGCGATCGGCGTCTGTGGAGGGGTGCTCGGGACGACCGGTTCGGACGGGACCGGCGGCCTGGTCGGAGAGCTCGTTGTGGGAGCGGGGGATGGCGCCGGGACGGACGCCGTGACCGGGACGGTGGCGGGAGACGGCTCCGCATTCGCGCCGCCGCCGGCGTCGTCCGGATCGGCGGGCGCGACGGCCGCTCCGGGCGCCGCCGCCGCGGGGGGAGGCGTAGCGGCCGGAGGCGCCGCGGCAGGAGGCGCTGTTCGGCCGGGGTTCGTGGAGGCCGGCGCGGAGTCGGCAGCGTTCGCCGTGCCCTCGCGCGCCGGCGAGCCGAGCAGCTGCGGCCCGAGGACGACCGCACCGGCGACTCCCGCCGCCACCACCACGCCCGCGACCGCCAGGATGACGCCGCCCACTGCGCCTGACCCGACGCCTGACCCGCGGCTCGACCCGCGGCGGCCCAGCCGCACGCGGCCCGGCCGCACCGGGACCGGCGTGCCCGGACCCGCGGCAGCGACGGTCGCGCCGAGGGCGCTCGCCGCCGCCGCAGCTCCCCGGCGGACCGCGGCGGTGTACGCGGCCGCGCCGCTGACGCCGAGCAGCAGCGGCAGCAGGATCAGTGCCAGTCGCGAGCCGACCTCGCGCGCCTCCGCGGCCACGATCGTGCAGCGGGTGCAGTCGGTGAGGTGCCGCTCGACCCGTGCCGTCTCCCGCTTCCCGAGACCGCCGCGACTGTGGGCGCCCAGCCGTTCGGTGGTCCAGCGGCAGTCGGAACCGGCCGGGCTCTCCGCGATGTGCGCCTGGATCCACGCCTGGCGAAGGCCCTCTCGCGCGCGGTAGGCGAGCGCCGCGGTGCCATTCGGAGTCAGTCCGAGCAGCGGCGCGACGGATGCCGGTGCCATCCGCTCGACCTCGGTGTACCAGAGCACCTCCTGCCACCGCTCCGGGAGGGATCGGAACGCCCGGGCGGTGAGCGAGCGGTCCAGGGCCTCCAGGCCGGCCGCCTCCGTCGAAGTCGGGTCCTCGATGGTCGCGGCGTCATCGATCGGGACGTCCACGCGCGAGCCGCCCCACGCGGCGGCGACGTTCCGGATGGTCGTGAACAGGTAGGGCCGGAATCCCGTGCGCGGGCCGCCGCCTGAGCGCACCGCACTGAGCACGCGTGCGTACGCCTCGGCGACGACGTCCTCCGCGTCCTCGGTGCTGAATGACCGGGCGACGGTGCGCCCCGCGCTGGAGTGCCTCCGCCACAGCTCGGCGAATGCGTCGCTGTCGCCGTGGCGCGCGGCATCCACCAGCTCGGTGTCCGAGGGGGCGGGGGCGGTCTGTTCGGGGCCGGTCATCGGATGCGATCGCGCGGCCGGCGGCGTGAGGGTTGCGCCGAGGGCGCCCGCGCAGGAGCGAGCGCCCTCGGCACCGAGCGGGATTCGGGTTCCCCAGGACCGGCGCCGACGGGTCGGCGTCGACCGCTGCGGCGATTCGGGTCGCCGCCGTTGATGCGTGTTCGGGTCACGCACCACCACTTGAGAGATCGCGGAAGCGACGGATCATGACGCCACTTCCCGGAAACTTCTCGCGTGATGCGTCCTGCGGCCGTGCTCACGGTTCGCCCAGCAGGAGGGCGGGCAGGTCGTCGCTACTCACAGCGCCGTCCGGGCCGAGGTCGATGGATGCGCGCTCGCATCGCGCCCGAAGTTCGGCTGCCTCGACTCCTGCGAGCAGCGCGATGTCGGTCAGGTTCATCCGTCCCGCCTGGGCCCGGGTGCGGACGGACTCGGTGCGCAGGCCGAGTTCGCGGGCGATCACCCGCGCGGGGTAGCCGGCGTGGAGGAGGGCTGCGATCACCTGACGGGTCAGCAGGTAGGCGCCGCGCCGCTGCGGGCCGAGCGCCGCCTTCTCGTCGTCGTGCGCGGCGCGCAGCACCGCCGTGAGCACGCCAGGGAGGGCGCGGCGGCGCGCGATCGGGAGGCTCTCGTCGAGAGTCATGGTTCCTCGGAGGACGGACGCGCGGGCACGGAGGAACGCTACGGGTCCCGGCCGCCGCAACGTGCGGATTTCACCCTCTGATCACCCGCCGCGCATCCCGCTCAGGATGCGCGACACGCCGCGGATTCAGTCGCGCTCGACCAGCAGGTGCCGCGACAGCGCCACCGCGATCGCGTCCTCCCGGTTGTTGACGCCCAGCTTGCGGTAGACGCTCCGGAGCTGCGTCTTCACGGTGTTCGCGGACACCACGAGCACCGAGGCGATCTCCGCGGTGGATCCCGAATTCATCAGTGCGCCCAGCACGGCGAGCTCTCGGTCGGTCAGCAGGAGGTCGGGCTCGGCGACGGGCAGCAGGGAACGCAGCGGCACATCCTGGAGCACATCGCCGTACCCGGCCGCGGTCAGCGCCTGCCCGACCCGCTCGAGGTCGTCGGCCGGGAGCAGCGCGAGCGGCAGTCGCAGCCCCGTCCTGCGGAGAAGAGCGCCGAGCTGCTCGACGACTCCTCGCGTGCGCGACGTCGGAGCGAGCCGGAGCAGCACCGCGGCCTCGAGCGCCGCCGCCTCCGTCGCCGTCCGGGCGGTCAGCGGCCGGCCCGACGCCGCCTTGAGCTCGCTGAGGGCCGAGCCGTTCCTCCCGAGAGCCAGGTACACCCGCGCCCGGCCGATGTGGCGCTCCGGACCGGGGGCCGCGTCCCGCTCGAGGATGACCCCTGCGGCGTCCGGGTTGCCGAGCGCCAGCTGGAGTACCGCGCGGATGCCGGACAGCTGGTCGCGGACCGCGGAGGACCGCGCCTCACCCGACCGCATCCCCGCGTACGCCTCCAGCCCAGCGAGCGCCTCTCCGGGCCGGCCGTCGACCAAACGGACCAGCGCCTCCACCCGGGCCTCGGCGACCCAGTGCTCGATGCTTCGCCGGTCGTGCTCCATCGCGTCCAGGTGCGCCTGAGCCTCGGCAGCGTCGAACCGTTCGAGGGCGAGCACCGCCTCTGCCAGACGGTAGAACGTGCCGGTGTACATGCGTCGCTGGCGGTCGTTCCACGGTCCGGTGCGCGCGTAGTCCACGTGGGCGCGGGCCTCGGGCAGGTCACCCTGCAGGGCGTGGATGCCGGCCAGCATGGCGAGGTTGCCGAAGCCCGGCGACGGCGGCGTGGTGGGGGTCGCGGCCAGCCCCTTGGCGAAGGTGTCCATCGCGCCGTCCACGTCGCCGGCGTAGTACAGCGAGATCCCGAGCTGCGCGTAGACGCGGGGCAGGTCGCTCACCGTCTCGCGGAGATCCTCCGGCAAACGGTCGAGTTCCGCGATGGCCGCGCGCGCCGGTCCGACGCTGAGGCCGGGACGTCCGATCAGGCGGTAGGCGCTCGCCTCGGCCGAGCGGATGAGCACGCGGTCGACCGGTCCGACGGTCTGGTTGCGCGGGGCACGGGCGGCCCTGACCGCGGTCACGAAGTAGCGCAGCGCGCGCACCCGGTGGAAGCCGAGCACGTTGTAGGTGAGCCCGAGCATCATCGCGAGCAGGGGATGCTGGCGCAGCTCGTGCCCGGGGAGGCGTTCCAGGAGCAGGCGGGTGGCGTCGCCCTGTTCGCTGGCGAGGGCGAACCAGCCGTCGCGCACGGCCGCCGTGACCCCGTCTCCGTCGCTGCGGTCGACGGCGACCTGCAAAGCGGCCAGCGCGGCCCGGCCGGCCGCCGACCGCTCGGCATCGAGCGCGTCCTGGTGCACCGTCTCGTCGTCCATGGTGCTTCTATCTTTCACCCATCGTGAAGGTGTACTGGCCGTGTCCGCCGCTGGCCCGCCGGGAACGCGGCAGGATGGAGGAGCCCGCATCCTCCCGGAGGTCCCGATGGTCTCGACGCCGCGCCGCGCGCCGTACCGGCTCAGCACCCGCTCCCTGCTCGTCATCGCGGCCTTCGCCGCCCTCGGAGCCCTGCTGCTGGTGCTCGTGTCGCCCGCGACCGCGCTGCTCGCCGCCGCCTTCCCGCCGGCGTACGCGCTGGCGGCGGGGATGCACAGCATCCTGCCGTTCTTGGCCCGCCGGCTGGTGGGCTTCCCCTGGACGACGACGATCGACTTCGCCCTGGTCGGGATTCTCACCATCGGGTTCACGCCGCTCGGCGCCCTCATCCTCGTCCCGCTCGTGGTCACCGGCGCCGCCTTCGACGTGACACTGCTGCTGCTCGCGCGCCGACGACCGCTGCGCGCGGGTCACACGGTCGTGGGCGCGCTCGTCACCGCCGTACTGCTCTTCGTGATCTCCCTGCCCGTGTTCTCCCCGCACGATCTGACGCCGACCATCCTGGTGCTCACGTTCGCCGGACGCGTGCTCGGGCAGCTGGCCGCCGCGGGGATCGCACGGTCCGTCGGGAGCCGAGTCCTGCGAGCCGGCATCGTGCCTCCGGGGCCAGGGGTAGACGCGTCAGTACGATAGGTGCATGGCAGTCGATACCGAGTCGAGGCAGCAGACGGAGGTTCGGCGCCAGCGGGCGCTGACCGGCCTGGGGATCCTCGACACCGCACCGGAGGCCCGGTTCGACCGGGTGACGCGTCTCGCCCAGCAGTTGTTCGGCGTGCCGATGGTGAGCATCACCCTGCTCGACGGCGACCGGCAGTGGCGCAAGTCGCAACTCGGCCTCACACAGGAGGCTCCCCGCGAGGGGGCGTTCTGCGACGCCACGGTGCAGCAGGATGCGGCCCTGATCGTGCAGGACGCGTCGGAGGATGCGCGGTTCAGCGACAACCCGTTCGTCCTCGGCGATCCGCACCTCCGCTTCTACGCGGGGGAGCCGCTGCACGTCGCCGGCGGGGAGGCGGTCGGGACGCTGTGCGTGCTCGACACCGTCCCCCGCGAGCTGACGCCCGAGCAGAAGCGGGTGCTGCGCGACCTCGCGGACTGGGTGCAGTCCGAGCTGGAGCGGGATGACGAGCTGGACCGTGCGGCCATCGCGCAGAAGGGTCTGCTGCCGCGGCGCAAGCCGGCGGCGCCCGGATACGAGGTCGCCGCGGCGTGCGAGCCGTCGCGCGGCGTCTCGGGCGACTTCTACGACTGGTACGACGTGGGCGACGACTTCTGCGTGACCGTCGCCGACGTGATGGGCAAGGGGATGGCGGCGGCCATCGTCGCGGCGTCGGTGCGCACGGCGCTCCGGAGCGCCATGGACCTCGCGGACCTCGAGGCCTCCGTCGAGACGGCCTCGCGCGTGGTCGAGGAGGACCTCGACCAGCTGTCGACGTTCGTCACGCTGTTCCACGCGCGCGTGCACCCCGACGGCGCCGTCGACTACGTGGATGCCGGGCACGGTCTTGCGCTCATCGTCCGCGACTCCGGCGGCTTCGACCGGCTGGACAGCGGGGCGATCCCACTCGGGATCCCGTCCTTCGGACCGCGCGCGCCGCAGCGCGCGCAGCTGGGCCCGCGGGACGCGCTGCTGTGCGTCAGCGACGGCATCCTGGACGCGCTGGGCGGCGATCACGCGCTGACCCGCCTCGAGGCGATCGTCCGCGGCTCCGCGACGGCTGCGGGCGCGGTCTCGCGCATCGTGGGCGCCGCGCGGAACGGCGTCCCCATCGACGACATGACGGCTGTGCTGGTGCGGAGGAGCGCCTGATGCGGCCGGTGCTGCTGCGGGTCATCGGCCTCTTGGCTGTGCTCGCCGGCCTCAACTACGTCGTCTGGCGCTGGCTGGCCTCCGTCAACTGGGAGGCGTGGTGGATCGCCGTGCCGCTGGTGATCGCGGAGACGTACAGCCTGGTCGACACCTTCTTCTTCGCGCTAACGATGTGGCGCGTCCGCATCCGCACGGGACCGGAGGCGCCGGCGGCCGGGACCGCCGACGTCTTCATCACGACCTACGACGAACCCGTCGACCTGGTGATGACGACGGCCTCCGCCGCTCAGCGCATCCGCTACCCGCACACCACCTGGGTTCTCGACGACGGCGCGCGCCCCGAGATGCGGGCGGCCGCCGAACGGCAGGGTCTCGGCTACATCACCCGCACGGACGACTGGACGGACAAGCCGCGGCACGCGAAGGCGGGCAACCTCAACAACGCCCTGTTCCAGACCGAGGGCGAGTTCCTGCTCATCCTCGACGCCGACCAGATCCCGAAGCCGGAGATCCTCGATCACACGCTCGGCTACTTCGCCGACCCCGAGGTCGCGCTCGTGCAGACCCCGCAGTTCTTCTCGAACGTCGACGAGGCCGATGTGCTCGGCAACCAGGCGCCCCTGTTCTACGGGCCGATCCAGCAGGGCAAGGACGGCTGGAACGCGGCATTCTTCTGCGGCTCGAACGCCGTGCTGCGGCGGGATGCGCTGATGCAGCTGGGCATCTCCGGCTACGTCCGCGACGTGGAGAACACCGTCCGCACCTCCCTGCGTGCGGCCGACCGGATGCTGGCGAAGGCCGCGCGGTCGGCGCGGACCGACCCCGAGGCGGCGGGCCTGGTGGCGCTGCTGCGCGACCATGTGCGCGCCGCATCCGAGAGCCTGCGCGCCGGAGACAGCGTCGGCGAGGTCACCTTCCGGCTGCGGGAGGAGGTGGATGCGGTCTCCCGCGCGGCCGTGCGCAGCCACCTGACCTCGGTCGAGGAGGACCTCGCCGCCATCGCCGAGCTTCCGCTGCAGGCCGACTCCGAGCTGCCCGCGTTCGTCGTCGACGAGGCCGCCTTCGAGCGGCTCGCCGAGCGCGACTGGTCTCCGCTCGGGGCGATCGAGTCCGTGCAGAGCATCACCGAGGCGCTCGCCGTCGACCGTCCTGACGAGGCCCAGCCCGTCATGCCGATGGCGACGATCTCCGTGACCGAGGACATGGCGACCGCCATGCAGCTGCACGCGAACGGGTGGCGCAGCGTCTACCACCACGAGCTCCTCGCCACGGGCCTCGCCCCGGAGGACCTCGGCACGATGCTGAAGCAGCGGCTGCGCTGGGCCCAGGGCACCCTGCAGGTGATGCTCAAGGACAACCCGCTCCTGAAGCGCGGCCTCGACGCGGGCCAGCGGCTGATGTACTTCGCCACGATGTGGAGCTACCTGGCGGGGTTCGCGGCGATCGTCTACCTCGCCGCGCCGGCCATCTATCTGCTCGCGGGCGTCATGCCGGTGACGGCGTGGAGCGTCGACTTCTTCGCCCGGTTCATCCCCTACTTCGTGCTGAGCCAGCTGATGTTCCTGGTCGGCGCTCACGGCATCCGCACCTGGCGGGGGCAGCAGTACGCGCTCGCCCTGTTCCCGCTGTGGATCAAGGCGTGCTGGACGTCCGCCGCCAACGTGTGGTTCAAGCGTCCGCTCGGCTTCGTCGTCACGCCCAAGGAGCGCAAGGGACGCGCGCCCATCCCGTGGCGGGAGATCTGGCCGCAGCTGACGGCGATGGTCGTCCTGGTCGTCGCCGCGATCGTCGGAGTGCTGCGGGTCATCGCCGGGACCGCGGACGGCGTCGGTACGCTCGTCAACACGGTCTGGGTCGTCTACGACCTCGTCGTGCTGAGCATCATCCCGCGCGCCGCCCTGTACCGGGGTCCGGCGGCCCCCGCCCTCGAGAAGGAGAGCCCCCTGCCATGAAGATCACGTCGAGCGTCCGCCCGGACGGTGTGGCCGTGCTGGTCGCGGAGGGACGCATCAACATGGTCACCGCGCCGGAGCTGAAGCGCGAGGTCCAGGATGCGGTGAACGGCGGAAACGCGCGCGTGGCGGTGGACCTGTCCGGCGTCGAGTTCATCGACTCCTCGGGGCTCGGCGCCCTGGTCAGCGGCCTGAAGACAGCGCGCACCGCGGGCGGCGACCTGCGCCTCGCATCCGCCTCGGAGCAGGTGTCGAGCGTCCTCCGCCTCACCAACCTGGACCGCATCCTGCGCATCCACTCCTCCGTCGACGACGCCTACCGTGACTGAGCCGTTCCGCGACTCCTTCCGGGCCCCGGCCGACGAGGAGACGATCGGGCGGGTGCACGAGATGTTCGAGCGGCTCGCCGAGCGCCGTCCGGACCTCCCGGAGCAGGTGCGCGGCGGCTTCGAGCTGGCCGTGGTCGAAGTGGTCACCAACGTGGTGATGCACAGCAGCGACGACCGGCCGGTCCGCGTCGAGCTCGCGGTGCGCAGCACCGAGGACGGGTTGGAGGCGGTGGTCACCGACGACGCGCCGCCCGCCGCGGTCGACATCGACGGCGCCGCCATGCCCGACCCCGAGGACCTGGGGGAGTCGGGACGCGGTCTCGCCCTGGTGACGCTGCTGGTCGACCGCTTCGAGCACGCCGCCCTCCCGGACGGCAACCGCTGGCTGCTCACCGTCGGCTGACCCGTCGCTGCGCCGGGCCCGGTCCGCTCGCCGAGATGCGAGCGCTTCGGCGATAGGATCGGCGCCAGCGCGACTGCCCGGATGGCGCCCTACCCGGCGCCTCCATCCCGCCTGCCGAGAGGACTCCGCATGACCGACACCCCCGTAGCCTCGTTCGAACTGCTGGCCGCCCAGCTGCTGGAGGACCCGGACCTCGACGTCTCGGTCACCGCGACCGGCCTGCACGTGCACGGCCGCCTGTTCGCCTACCTCGACGGAACCGAGCTGGCGCTCGACCTGCCCGAGGACCGCGCGGCCGACCTGGTCGAGCGCGAGGTCGCGACGCCGGTCCCCGCGGGCCGCAGCGAGGCCAAGGGTGCGTGGGTACGCATCGCGGACGCCGAGGACTGGCCCGAGCTCGCCTCCGAGTCGCACCAGTTCGTCGGGGAGCCCGCCGTCGGTCGGGAGTCCTGACCCCGTGACGAACGCGCCGTCCCCCGCGCCCGGCTGGTACCCGGACCCGCAGCGGCCGGGAGCCCTGCGCTGGTGGGACGGCGTGCGCTGGACCGAGCACGTCTCCGCGGCGCCGTCCGGCTACGCGGCGCCGTCCGGCTACGCGCCGCCGCCGTACGCGCCTGCGCGGCGCCGGCCGCTCCCCGCCGAGACCCCGGTATACACGGTGTGGATCTGGCTGGTCGCCGTCCTGCCGCTCGTCAACACGCTGCTCCTCTTCCTGCTGCGCCCGCAGCCGGCGTTCCGGCTGGATGAGACCGGCTCGCGCATCCAGCTGTCCGACCCGATGGCGCTGCTCGGCGGCCCGATGTACTTCGTGGTCGTCGGCATCGGCTGGCTCGTGACCGCGGCGACGATCGTGTTCGCCTGGCTCGACTATCGCGAGCTTGTGGGTCGCGGCGTCGAGCGCCCGTTCCACTGGGCCTGGTCGTTCCTCGGTATCGTCTACCCGATCGGCCGCAGCGTCATCGTCCGCGGCGTCGCCGGCGGCCGCGGAATGGCGCCGTTGTGGGTGTCGATCGCGGTGTACGTGGTCAGCTTCGCGGTCGCGCTGATCTGGTCCGTGCTGCTCTTCGCCCAGATCCTCGGAACCGCCGCCAACAACGTCCCGCTCGGCACCTGAGAGACCCGTGTCGGACCGGCACCGCCGCGTCCGTTATGATGGTCGTCGTGCGTCCGCTCGCGGTCGCTCTGGAGACGTCGCATAGTCAGGCCTAGTGCACCACCCTGCTAAGGTGGAGTCCCCGTAAGGGGACCGAGGGTTCAAATCCCTCCGTCTCCGCCGATCGAAACCCCCGGAATCCCTGTGATTTCAGGGGTTTTTCGGTTGGTGGGCGGCGGAGTTGCCCACATTTTGCCCACATCTCTTGCGCCGACTGCCGTCGGGGACTCAAGGCCGACTCGTCCCCGCCCCGATCGATGGGTTCGAGGGACATGGATGGGCATCGCGACCGGTGATGCTTGAACATCCGCTGGCCCGTGCTGGGGCTCGCGATCGAGCGGCCGTTCGGTTGAGGTGGCCGCCGAGCGAGGTGCGGAGGGATGCCCTCTACCCCGCATCGGGGGGTGTGGAAACTGTGCATAAGTTCTCCCCATCTGTGGACGACACGCCCACTAGATGTGGGGGAGTGGAGATGTCGGACCCCCGCTATATAGTGGTTCGCGGAAATAACAACCGACAGCAAAAACCCCGTGCGAGTACCAGTCGACACGGGGTTGGTGCTCCGGTAGTTCGAAAAGGAACGTCGTGAGACGCCCATCCCGAGAGCTCTAGGCCGGAACTAATCCATAAGCATGGGATCGAGTTTCGAGGTTAACCCCTTCGCCGTCCGCGCGCAAACGCACGGGCGGCGAGCCCCAGATCTCTCTCCGCATTGCCAACCATAAGGAGAGAACCTTGACCTACCTCAGTCCCGGCGGATATGGTTCCGCCTTCACGAACCGCGTGCTCGAGAACTACAATCGCGGTCACAACGTGCTGCTCGCAAAGGGCGCTTCTCGTTTTGACGAGATACGTACCGGCCATCCGGCGGCGACGGACCTCGCAATCGGCGATCAGATCACGTTCCCCATCGCGTCCGTATTCCTCGACCTGCGGAACTTCACCGGCCGAACTTTCTGGGATGGCCAGGAAGAGGTCACCAGCCTCGCCCACGCGGTCCTGTCCGGGTTCACTGACGTCGTTACGCGTTATGGCGGCCACGTCCTCGGGCTTCGAGGCGATGGCCTGTTCGCCGGATTTGGTGCCCCCGGCGCTGACTCTCGTGTGTCCGTTGCGCTTGCGTCCACTGCAGTGGCGGTAGCCCTCGACTCCGTCCAGTCTGATCTGAACCCGGCGCTGCAGGCACGCGGCATCGCAACTGTGCAGGCGTCTGCAGGCGCCGACTTCGGAGCAGCCACTTTCATCCGCTCAGGTACGCAGGGCACCTCTGAGGTGAACGTGATCGGCTTCGGATCAAATTTTGCCGCCAAGTGCGAGAAGCAAGCGAAGTCGTGGGAACTCGTAGTTGGCGAGGCCTTCTCCGCGAGCGTCCCGGAGAAGAGATGGCTGACGCAGCACGAGAACTCGCCCAAGGAGTACAGCCGCGACGCCGAGCGTCGGTCCTACAGCTTCTATGACTACCAGTGGCGTCCTCTGCTCAGGTACGCCGAATCCGTAGCAGCTGAAGTCGCCTATCAGCCGCTGGAACTCGTCTACGGCCAGGGGGAGCGGTCATGACACTTCTCGACGTTCTTCGCCATCAGGGCCACAACGTTCGGCCCCATGTTGACCCTCAGGGCAAGATCCACTTCCTCGACAACACCGTTGTGGTGCCGGCCAGCATGACCCCGGTCAAGCCGCACACCTTCCACGGCGGTGAAGATAACATCGACGCTGGCGCGACAACCTCCTGGTGGGAAGAGCCAGGCGCCATGGAGAAGGAACGCGCCGCCGTTGCCTTGGCGTTTCCCGGTTTCGTGGACATCTCCGACCCCGCCGAACCTCCTCGATTCGCAGGGGAGATCGACACCGGGTTCGGGAAATTCACGGTCGCCATCGTCCATCGGCGGGATCATGGACTTCCCGCAGTGGTACCGATCGACGGCAAGCGCCGCGAGCGGCGGGCAGGGAGGCGCTACGTGCCGTCGCCGCACCTTTACGTCAGTGGGCTGCTGTGTGTCGCAGAAGAGTCGGACTGGGATCCCAGCTCCGACACCTCCGCGACCGTCATCGCTTGGGCGGCGCATTGGCACGCCCAGTACGTCGTATGGCGACTGTCCTCGCGCCAGTGGCTCTCGGAGGGATATCACCCGAATGCGGCGTAAGAGCGAAACGCCGAATGCTTCCCAGTGGGAAGAGGCCAAGCTGGCCATCCAAGAATTTGGCGGGTGGGTGAAGAACGCTGACGCGAAGATCACCGCCCTCGCAGCTGTAGTCGGCGTCAGTGCCTCATTGCTGGGGACCCGGTCGGGGGATGCTGCTCGCGTCCTGCGGCTGGGCCCCGGCCTGGGTCACGACTTGACTGTCGTAACGATCGGTTTCCTTGTCCTGTTCTTCAGCGCCACAGTCATCTTCATCGGCATGGCCCTGTTCCCACGAACAGCTGAATCCGAAAACCGATTTGCCTGGCCGTCGGTAGCCAAGCGCTTCAGTCCTCCGCGTCCCGACCCAGCCCATGGCATCGACGATGCGTGGGCGCAGGCGCACCAGCTCGCGAAGATCGCGCAGGCCAAATATCGATACTTCCGACTCGCTCTCTTGATGTTCTGTTTCGTGATCGTCGACGCTGCTGTGGGCCTAACTGTCGTCTCGTGGGTGGTAGCCGGGCTCCCGCCTGTTTAGAGTCGCATGGCTGTCGAGCGGGTTGTGGGGCCCTGTGGAACGGTAGCGCTATTGCGGTGGAATCTCCGGGGCCGCTGAATCGCACACCCGCAGCGAATCGCTCTCTTCCAGACGGGCGAGTCTCGAGATCCCAGGGATTCCCATCGGTTAGTCATTCGCCGATGTCCTGGCTTCCCCACGCTTTGCCCAGGTCGGACGCAGAGACCGCGGCGTGGAGGCGCATAGCGACGTCGTCGAGGTCGTCGTCGAAGAGGTCGGCGTACAGATCGAGGGTCATTGCAGCTGACGCGTGTCCGAGCATTCGCTGGACCGCTTTTACGTTGGCGCCCGAGCTTATGGCCAACGAGGCAGCCGTGTGTCTGAGGTCGTGGAGGGCCATCGGCTCGAGCTCCGCCGCTCTGAGCGCAGTCCTGAACCAGCTGCGTGAGCCGGTGCTGACTCGCGTCCGTCGAAGGTGTTGCCCGTCCGCGTCGCTGACCACCAGGTCGTCTCGGCCCTTTCCCGCGATCTGATCGGCCATTAGTTCAGAGAGGAACGGGGGATAGGGAACGGGATGCCGGCAACGACCGTTTGAATGACCTCAGTCGGCGGGCTTCTCGTGAGAGGGATGGCGATAACGCGCCTGGTATTCGTCATCACCCTGCACCAGCATGTCGAGGAGCTCATTCAGTCTGCGTTCTTCATTGGAATTCCGCGGGGCTGCGAGGTGGAGGTGCTCGTAGAGTTTGAACCTGTTGAGGTAAAGCCACGCTTCGAAGGCTTGTCCGTATGCGTGCGCGGCGGACAAGGCGCCGCGGTAGGAGATCCATGCCGCCGCGAATGGGAATACGGCGAGAAGGAGCCAGAGACCGTGCGGCCAGAGAGCTATCGCCGAAACCGTGGTGCAGAATAGGCTGACCGCCGTCATTCTCACGGCCAGGTCCATTTCCTGGCGTTGGTCTTGGACATAGGCGGTGTGGCGAGGGTCGCCGACCATGCCGATATAAGTGGCCCAATCAAGAATGGGTAGATCGATCGCCTTGCCGCCTCGAGCCTCGTAGCGCCGAAGTACGTTGCCGAGGCGTGTCGGGAGGATGTCTTTCGACGAAGCGGGGTATGACCCGATCACCGTCGTGCTCGCCGTAAAAGTGAGAGCTCGCATTAGGGGTGACCATGGGCGGCCGCGCCGATCTTTTGGAGGCGTCTCCGCGAGCGCTTGCGCGCGGAGGGTGGCTGCTCTCGCTCGGCGGCTCGTCTGGGCCAGAGCTCTTCGGTACGCGAATGCCAGGCCGGCGGTGCTCGACCCCCAGTATCCTTCCATGGTCTGGGTGATGACGACCTGGATCGGGTGGGTGACGACCGCGATTGTGATTGCCACCGCGATGAGCGCCAAACCCTGAAGGGGTTGGGCGATCGGGTTGTTGGTCGCGAGCGATTCCCAGTCAAGCGGCGATTGCCACGGGCGAAGGATAAAAAGCAAATACAACCACGTGGTGCCGATCAGCGAGGGGACCGTCGAGACGACGCCGAAATACCTGCCCATCGTCGATGTCGTCCCGAGGCTCGGGTCGGAGGTGAAATCAGCCATTCCGACCCCTACCGGAGATCCGGGTCCAATGCCCATCCTCGCAACACTGTCGCGACTTTCGGACATCCACGATTAGCTTGCCGCATTCTGGGCACACAGCATCCCCTCGGCCCTTCATCGGCCGTTGACCGGGCGGGGTGCTCGAAACCCCATCGATGCCCATAGCCACCCCCGATCGACCTCGCGCGTAGCTTACTCTCCGCAGTATTTCAAGTGAATGCCCCGGTGTGTCACCGCTCCCGACTATCCGGCGGCTGCGAGGATGCTCACATGACGGGAGAGAACACTCCCCACGAGGGCGAGCAGTCGTCACCGAGCGAAGCTGCCCCTACGGCATCAGACGCGGCGGCTGAGACGGCAGCTCCTTCCGAGAAGTCACCGGTGTTCGGCAAATGGCTGTGGGCGATACCTCCCGTCCTCACGGTGTTGCTCGCGTTCGGGGTTGCCGCCTGGGGCGCCGGTTTCGGCGCTGCAGCGATCGCGGCACTCGGGGCATGGATCGTCTGGGCGATCGCTCGCGAGGCCGGCGCACGCCGCGCGCCCGCGTTCGCGGTCGCGTGGGGTGTCACCGCAGGCGTCCTGCTCTGGCTGCTCTGCACCCAGCAGAGCGTCCATGTCTTCGGATCACCGACCCCCGTAGCAGCCTCCCGCTCGGTGACGCCGGCACCCACCCAGACCGCGACCGCGATCACGTGCAACGCCCGGATCGAGCGGAGCACCACGGACAGTGAGGTCGTTTCGGTTACCGGGACCATATCCCGTCTGCCCGACGCGGCAAGAGCGATCACGGTCGCGACGTCCGACGGCCACGTGCTTGCCACAGAGGACTCGTACGCGGATAGCAGAGGCGTCGCGACGATCCGGCTGACCTTCGCGTCGAGTTCAGGGGAGACCGTGCAGGTCCGTACAGAAGTCCGTGTCGGCGCTCAGATTGTGCAGTCGTGCGGGTGGTGACTCCCGGATGCTCGGTTGGTGACGGCTTCAGCCCCCACAACAACCTCACAACCATGGTCAGCTGAGAGGCGGCCTAGTCATTGCAGAGACGCGAGATTCCGCGATTTTCTGGGCGCCGAAATGCGACTTTAGGAGTGCCGTCAGGGTTCAAATCCCTTCGTCTCAGCCGATTGCTCCGGCAAGGTCACTGTGAGCGTTTTCCCCGGAAGCAAACGCCGCGGATGGAGCGGTGGCGTTCGGTCCTCACCGCCCGGCGCGCACCGTGACTCGCGCCCAGGCCCGCCTCCCAGATCGAATGATGCTCCCGTCGGTCACGGTGACTTGCTCGTTGGGGTCACCCAGCAGTCGCCCGTCGACACGAACCGCGTTCTGAGCGAGCAAGCGCCGGCGTGCGGATCGGCTGAGGTCAGGGCGGACTGCTTCGAGCAGGTCCAACGCAGTGAGCGCGCGATCAGAGATAGTGACGTCTCGGATGTCCTTCGGATCGGCGCGACCAGAAAAAACGTTCAGGAACGCCTCGCGCTCCCGAGCGGCGGCTGCGGTGCCGTGGTACCGCTCGACGACCGCTCCCGCAATCGTGAGCTTCGCGTCTCGGGCCACCTCGCCGCCGGCTTTCACGTCCTCGCGAATGCGGGCGAGCTCGCGGTCGTCGAGACTCGTGTACGCGCTGGCCCAGACACCGGCGAGGTCATCGCTCAAGCTCATGATCTTGCCGAACTTGTCGGCCGGAGTGTCGGTGAGCGCGACGTAGTTGCCCAGCGACATGGACTGCTTGGGGCCGCCATCGAGGCCGGGGGTGATCACGGTGGTGATGATGCTCTGGGGGCGCATGCCGAGGCGTTGCTGGTACTGGCGGCCCATCATCTCGTTGAAGAGTTGATCGGAGCCCACAATGGTCACGTCGCTCCGCATGGCGAAGCTGTCGTACCCCTGGAGCACCGGGTAGGCGAGTTCGTGCAGCGCGATCTCGCGTCCGGCGGCGATCCGCTCGCGGAACATGTCCCTCGCCATCAGCTGCGCGTGAGTCGTCATGCTGAACAGGCCGAGCAGCTCGGAGATCGGCATGCGGCCGAACCATTCGGAGTTCCGGCGCACTTCGAAGACCGCGGGGTCCGTGTCGAGCACGATGGAGACCTGGTCGAGGAACGCCTGCGCGTTGGCCTCGATCGCGTCGGGGGAGAGCACGGGCCGGGTCTCGTTCTTGCCGGTCGGGTCGCCGACCTGCGTGGTCAGGTCTCCGAGGAGGAAGACGACGGTGTGCCCCTGATCCTGCAGGTGGCGCATGAGCCAGAGGTTGACCGCGTGCCCGAGGTGCAGATCCGGCGCAGTCAGATCGACGCCGTACTTGATGCGCAGCCGTTCGCCCGCATCCAGCCGCCGCCGCAGCGCCTCCTCGTCGACGATCGAGTCGATCGTCCGCCACATCGGTTCGAGAATCTCATCTGCTCGAGACATGGGTTTCCTCTCCACGCGGCGAGAGGAGTGGACGGGCCAGAGCCTCCCGCGGATACACGAAAGGCAAGGACGAATGTCCTTGCCTTTGGCTCTGACCAGTTAGGAACGCGCGCTACACGACGCCGGCTCTGACCAGAGCCGGGAGATATGCGTGTACGCGCGCGATCATGGGCGAAACTGTAGCACGGCGGTTCGGACCAGGCGCCCGGTACCGCGAGTAGAGTCCGACCGTGACCGATCCGACGACGCTCCGTCCCGATCCCAGGCAAGGCCTCACGGCTGCAGCCGCCAACCAGACGGTCATATTCGTGGTGGGCCGGCCGGCCTCCGGCAAGTCAACGCTCAGCCACATCATCTCGGAGCGGCGACACCTACCCATCGTGGCGAAGGACGACATCAAAGAGCGTCTGTTCGACACCCTCGGTGTCGGGGACGTCCAATGGTCGGAGAGGCTCGGCAGGGCGAGCTTCGCGTTGCTGGACTACTCCATCGAACTCCTCCTGCAATCCGGCGCTTCGTTCATCGTCGACGCTGCCTACAACCCGGCGTATGAGGACGCGAAGGTGCGAGCTTGGCAGCAGCGGTACGGGTTCACCGCGATCCAGGTCCACTGCACCGCCTCTCCCGACGCGCTGACGCGACGGTTCTTTCGACGCGAGCAGGACGGGAACCGCCACCCGGGGCACGCAGACGGCCAGCGTGCCGAGCAGTTCCGCGCAACACTCGGCAATGACGCGCGAGAGGCGCTGGCGGTGGAGGGTCCTCTGCTCGCGTACGACACCGAAGATGAGACCGCCTTAGCGCCGCTGCTTGCGCGGCTTGACGCATTGCTGACACCGCCCGACCTCACTCCGCCCCGCACGAGAGGGCCGCGCGCCCGGACATAGGCGCAAAAACCCAGAACGCGGGCGGAGCCACCTGGACTCCGCCCGCATCCCAGCGGTGACTACTTCGTGACCGTGACGGTCATCGTCTTGCTGCTGGTCGTGCCGGCCGCGTTGGTGAAGTCGACCCGGTACACGTACGTGCCCGTGTCCTTCCCCGCGACCGCCAGGGTGGCAGTCTGCGCGTTCGGCGTCGCAGCGGTCAGGGCGCCCTGTCCGACCACCACTCCGTTCTCGTAGAACGTGTAGGAGGTGGCGTTGGTGCCCCACCACATGTTCGCAGTGACCGTGTAGGTGCCGCCGCCGCTCCGGTTGTCGTTGCTCAGCACCGGGGTGCCCGGGTTCGCCTGCGTCACCGCGACCGTGGTCGAGGTGGTCGCGGTCGTCCCGTTGGCGTTGACGAGCTGGCCGGTGTAGACGTAGGTGCCGTTCGTCTTGCCCTGGACCGGGATGCTGACGCTCTGCGCGCCGACGCCGCCGAAGGTCAGCTGCTTGGTGGCGATCAGCGTGCCGTTCTCGTAGAGCCGGTAGATCGATCCCTCCTCGCCCCACCACAGGTTCATGACGACGTTGTAGTCGCCGTCCTTCAGCCCGGTGTCCCATCCGTTGTCGTTCGAGAGAACGGCCTGGCCCGGCTTGGTGGTCGACCCGTCCGGGACGGTGACGGGTGCGCTCCAGCCGGAGACGGCGCTCTCACCGACCGCGTTGACCGCCGAGACGGCGAACGTCGCGGTGTCACCCGGCCAGACCCCGGTGACGGAGGCTGATGTCGCGTCGCCGCCGACGGTCGCGACCGGGTCGGTCGTGCCCTGCCGATAGATGCGGTATCCGGTGATCGGAGTCCCGCCGTTGTCCGCCGGCACCGTCCAGCTGACCGTCACCGCGGAGGATGTGGCCGTCGCCGCGACACCGCTGGGGGCGGTGGGCGCGCTGACGGCGTGCAGCGTCCAGAAGTGGTCGGCGGTCGCAGCATCCGTGGCCGACGTGTTGTTCGTCGAGGAGCTGCCGGGGACGACCGTCCCGTTGCGGCCACTGCCCGACGAGTCGACGAGCGTCGCGCCGCCGGTCTCATCGAACGCGTAGTGGACGACGTCGCCGTTGCCCGCCTGCCCGGAGGCCAGCGTGGCGACCTCCGCCGCACTCAGTGCCCGGCTGTAGATGTTGAAGTCGTCGACGGTCGCATTCAGGGCGGGGTCGCCGCCGTACTGCGATTTGCCGATGTAGTTCTTCGTGCTCTGGCCGAACGCCGAGGGGTGGATGGTCATGGCGGAGTTGGTGGCGACCACCTGACCGTTCACGTACAGCGTGCCCGTCGTCCCTGCCACCGTGACGGTCACCAGGGACCACTGGTTCAGGGGCAGGGTCTTCGTGCTGCTGTTGAGGCGCTGCTCGCCCCCGGCGCCGCTCGTGGTGATGGCGTAACGCAGCTCGGTCCCATCGTTCAGCGTCAGGAACATGCTGGCGTTGCTGCTGGAACCGATGTCGAACAGGCGCTGCCACGAGGCGTTGCTGGCCGGGTTCACCCAGGCCGACACGGTGTAGTCGCCGCTGAGGCCGCTCACCGATCCGGTCGGGAGGGTTGCGTACGCCGTCGTGTTGCAGAACGACAAGGCCGAGCCGATCTTCCCGGGCTGGCGCGCACCGGTCGCCGTGCAGCCGGAGGTCGACGATCCGTCCGTCCATTCCACGACACCCGCACCGGATGCCTTGCTCATGCCGGCGACGGCCAGGACGAGTCCGGTGCCGTAGTTCGCGAGCCGGATGTTGCCCTTCCCGTCGGGCACCGCCTGCCAGAGGTGGTCATCGGTGCCGCTGTCGCCCCACACCACGGCGGGCGTGCCCGTCGCACTCGCGCCGCCTTGGATCCCGAGGACGAGACCCGTCGCCGGGTTGACGATCTTGTAGAGGCCCGAGCCCGCAGCGACGAACTTCCACGTCTGGGTGCTGCTGCCGCCGGCGGCGGGGGTGGCCTGGACGGCCGCGGTTCCCGCGGTCGTGCCGGACGCCTGCGTGTCGAGGGCGAGCCCGCTGTTCACGTTGGTGATCGTGTAGGTGCCCGACAGGTCCGTGGTGTTGTCCGACGCGGGGGTGACCACGATGTGGTAACCGTAGGCCGGGTTCATCACGACGGGAACGGTGATGGAGCCGTCGGCGCCGACCGCGTAGTTGGTGCTGGAGATCGTGGTCGGTCCCGCCACCGCTGTCGTGCGGCCGTAGGACGGCGTGTACTCGAGCTTGACGTTCACCTGCGAGCCCAGCGAGAGCTTGTCCAGTCCGGCGACCGTGATGCCGGCCGTTCCGGAGGTCCCGCCGGTGATCACGTCCACCTCCTTCTTGTCGGAGGTGACGCTGGCCGCCGCGTCGAAGTTGGTGTTGCCCGGCGGAGTGGTGGTCACCATGTCGCCGTTCATGTCCGCGTACCACTTGTAGAGCCAGTACGCCCCGTTCGGGCTGCCGCCCTGACCGGTCAGCAGGTCGCCGAGGGCGCCGGACTGGTTCCAGAAGGCGAGCTCCGCGTCCCGGATCCCGAGGCGCTCGAACTTGGAGATGTAGCCGACGAGGGAGCCGGGGATGCCCACCTCCGCGGGAGCGGCGTACTCCTCGATGTCGATCGGGCGGCGCTGGATGCCCAGCGCGTCCTCCATGGCCTGCACCTTGGCGACATCGCCGGCGATCTTGGACGAGGTCTCCAGTTCGTGCCAGGCGAGGACGTCGGGAACGGTGTTGGTCGCGACGGCGTTGTTCAGGAAGTTCTGCATGTCGCTGATGTTGTCGGACAGGCTCGGTCCCTGGATCGGCGTGGTCGCATCCAGGCTGCGGATGAGGCGGTACGTGTGGGTCCAGAAGTCCTCGAAGGTGCCGTTGGAGGCGAGCCACGTGTTGTCGGCCTCGTTCCACGGCGCGTAGGCGGCGAGGTTGGTCATACCGGACGCTTTGACCTGCTGGATCTGGTCCGTCACGACCTGATCCCAGTTGCTCCAGCTGAACTGGTACGGCCATCCCGCGTAGTAGTCGGAGAGGCGGTCGACGACCTTGGCGCCGGCGTTCGCCGCCTTCTGCCACGTCTTGCCGATGTCGCCCGAGCCCTGCTGGTGCCCGCCGATGGGCATCATCACGAAGGTGTTCGGCTTGATCGCCTGCACCAGGCTGTCGGAGGGGGTGGTGGCGTTGGCGAGCCCGTAGAGCGAGCCGGTCGCGACGTGGCTGACCGGCCGGAACGGCTGGTCGGCGTGCACGACGAGGGTGGATGCGGCCGTCGGGGCCGCCTGAGCGGGGAGCGCGGTCAGGGCGCCGCCGGCGGCGAGGATCGCCGTTCCGGCGAGACCGGCGGTGAAGCGAAGCGCCCGGCTTCGCCGCCGTGAGGTGCGGAAGGATTCCGCTCCGCGGTTCGGCTCTGTGCGCCGTTCCGCTGATGGGATGGACATGCGTGATCTCCGTTTTTTCGAGGATGGGACAGGCGTCGCGTCACACGCGGAAGGCGCGGACGAGGGCTGCCGGCTTTCGTCCGGCGGACGCAGGCGGAGCGGAGTTCCTCTGTGATCGGAGAGGGTCTTCATGGTGGGATGCTCCCTTGCATCGCGTCGGCGACTGTCGGAGTCTGCCGGGGAACGTTAGCTGTCGAACCGGTTCGACAATTAACGTTTGAAAACTAAACCCGGCACGTATGTTCCGTCAAGGTTTTTTCGCGCGAGGTGCGAATCGATGCCGCAGTATGCCGAGGATTGCGCGAATCGGGGGGCGACCGAGACGAAGGGCACAGCGACTCCCACCATCTCGTGGGCTGATCGAGGCTCGGCACGTCGTCTCGTCGAACCGCTTCGATGTCCGAATGCCGTAGCCACACACACCCCTCTCCGGGTCCATGATGCAGGGGTGACGAGTCGGACCAACCCGAGCGGTCGCGGGTCATGAACCCCGCGGCCCGCAGGGTGCAGCGCGTCTACCTGACCCTGATGCTCGGCAACACGCTCGCCGCGTCGTTCATCTGGGGGATCAACACGCTCTTCCTGCTCGATGCCGGGCTCTCCAACTTCGAGGCATTCGCCGCGAACGCGTTCTTCACCGCCGGGATGGTGATCTTCGAGATCCCGACCGGCGTCGTCGCCGATACGGTCGGGCGGAAGGCGTCGTACCTGCTGGGCACGATCACGCTGTCCGTCACCACCGGGCTGTACTGGATGCTGTGGCTCTGGCACGCGCCGTTCGTCTGGTGGGCGATCGTGTCGGTCCTGCTGGGCCTCGGCTTCACGTTCTTCTCCGGCGCGGTGGATGCATGGCTCGTCGACGCCCTGGCGTTCGCCAAGTACTCCGGGAGCCTGGAGGCCGTGTTCGGGCGCGGGCTCGTGGTGACCGGCATCTCGATGTTCGTCGGGTCGGTTCTCGGCGGCATCATCGCTCAGGCGACCAACCTCGGGGTGCCGTTCCTGCTGAGGGCCGGGATCCTGGTCGTGATGCTGGTGTTCGCCGCCGTCGCGATGAAAGACCTGGGCTTCACGCCCGACCACTCGATGGGTCCCGTCGCGGCGACCCGGAACGTGCTGAAGCAGTCGATCGATCACGGGCTGCGCAAGCGGTCGGTGCGCTGGATGATCCTGTCGGCGCCGTTCGCGTCCGGCGTCGGCATCTACGCCTTCTATGCGCTGCAGCCGTACCTGCTGGAGCTCTACGGCGACAAGACCGCGTACTCGATCGCCGGATTGGCTGCGGCCATCCTGTCCCTGGCGCAGGTCGCGGGCGGTGTGCTCGCTTCACGCATCCGGCTGCTCTTCGCCAAGCGCACGACGACGGTGATCGGGGCATCGCTGACGAGCATCCTGGTCCTCGTGGCACTCGGGCTGACCAGCCTCTTCTGGCTCGCGGTCGCCCTGCTCGTGATCTGGGGGTTCGTGTTCGCGGTGGCTGGGCCGGTCCGTCAGGCCTACCTGAACGACATGATCCCCTCGAAGCAGCGTGCGACCGTTCTGTCGTTCGATTCCCTGTTCGGCAGTCTCGGCGGGGTGTTCATCCAGCCGGCGCTCGGACGCGCTGCCGACCTCTGGGGCTACGGCACGTCGCTCGTCATCGGAGGCGTGGTCGAGCTGATCGGCATCCCGTTCCTGTTCGCCAGCCGGCGCCAGAACGACCCCGCCGACACCCGGAAGGTGCAGACGGACCCCGCCGACTCTCAGCCGTCGCCGCGCACGTAGGAGGAGATTCCCGGCCCGCCGCGGAGGACACCGTTCACGATCGCCTCGATCGCGAACTCGCTCGCGCCCCCGAGGTCGATCGCTGTCGGATCGAGCAGCCACTGGAGCTGGAGTCCGTCCATGACGGCGAGGATGGACGCGGACGCCTTCGCGATCGTGTCCGGCTCGGTCACGCCCTCCTGGGCGCAGAGCGTGCGGAAGGCGTCCGCGACCTCGCCGCGGAGCACGCGGTAGCGGTCTTCGAAGAAGGTCTTGGCGGGGTGCTCGTCGGTGACGGACTCGGCCGAGAGGACGGTGTAGACCTGCACGATCCCCGCGCGCAGGGCGTTGCGCTGCGCGGTGGCGACGAGGTGCGCGAAGAGCGCCGGGCCGTCGGGGATGCGGCGGGACTCGAGGTGGGCGACGTCGTCGCGGTCGCGGAACTCGAGCATCTCCAGCAGCAGGTTCTGCTTGGAGCCGAAGTGATGCAGGACGCCGGCATGGGTGATGCCGACCTGCTCGGCGACGTCGTTGAGCGTCCCGTTCACCGATCCCTTCGTGCCGAAGGTCTCGATCGCGGCGCGCAGGATCTCCGTGCGCTTGCGCTCCGTTTCCGGGCGCGTGTGAGTGCTGCCGCTGCTCATGGGGCTCTTCTCTGCTGACTCCGCGCGGGCTGGTTGCGTGGAAGCTTACCAGCCAGTAACCTCACTCCAGCTTGCTTACTTTCTGACCAGTAAGCAAGGCACCGCAATCCCGCAGCATCACCAGGGCACAACGGACGTGTCCGCCATGAAGGAGAAGCAATGAGGCTTAGGAAGTACCTGATCACGGCATCCGCGATCGCGGCCGTCAGCGCCATCGCGCTCACCGGCTGCTCGTCGAACGGCTCCAGCGGCGCAAGCAGCGCGAGCGGCGGTTCGCTGACCGTGGCCAAGCCCGATGGCGCGGCCATCCTGGCGACGCAGATCAACAACCCGTTCATCAGCACCGGCTCGGGCATGTCGCTCGGCTACGACCGGATGATCTACGAGCCCCTCGCGATCGTGAACCCGGTCGGCAAGAACGAGACCACCCCGTGGCTCGCCTCGAAGGTCGAGTGGAACTCCGACTACACGCAGCTCACCGTCACGCCGCGCAAGGGCGTGAAGTGGAGCGACGGCAAGCCGTTCACCGCCGACGACATCGTCTTCACGTACGAGCTCATCAAGAAGACGCCCGCCCTCGACCTCGGCGGCCTCAAGCTGTCGGCCGCCAAGGAGGACGGCGACAAGGTCGTCCTCACGTTCGACGAGTCCAAGTTCGTCAAGCAGGGCGACGTGCTCCAGGTCCCGATCGTCCCCGAGCACCAGTGGAAGGGCATCGCCGACCCGACGAAGGACGCGGTCAAGAACGCCATCGGCACCGGTCCGTACACGATCAAGAGCTTCTCGTCGCAGGGTGTCGTGCTCAACGCCCGCGACGGCTACTGGGGCGGCAAGGCTCCCGTCGCGCAGCTGAAGTACCTCGAGTACAACGACAACACCGGCCTCCTCCGCGCACTGCAGAGCGGCGAGACCGACTGGGCGCAGATCTTCATCACCGACTACCAGAAGAACTACGTCGACAAGGACCCGAAGCACAACGTGTTCTGGGGCGCGAACGTCCTCAGCCCGGACATGATCGTGGTCAACACCACGAAGGCGCCCTTCAACGACGTCGCGTTCCGCAAGGCGGTCAACATGGTCGTCGACCGCAAGGCGCACGCCGAGAAGGCGCGCGGCAACGCCGGCCCGGAGCTCACCAACGTGACGGGCATCCCGCAGCCGACCGGTGACCAGTACATCGCCTCGGAGTACAAGGACAAGAGCTTCACGATCGACGTCGAGGGCGCGAAGAAGGTGCTGTCGGACGCCGGCTACACCTGGAAGAGCGGCGCGCTGATCGACCCGTCGGGCAACCCGGTCTCCTTCACCCTGCAGGACCCGCAGGGCTGGAACGACTACGTCACCGGCATCCAGCTGGTCGCGACCCAGATCAAGAGCACGCTCGGCGCCGACGCGAAGGTCGCGACCCCGGACGCCGACACCTGGTTCGCGAACATCGGCTCGGGCGACTTCCAGGCCGCCCTCCACTGGACGGGTTCCGGCTCCAACCCGTGGCACATCTACGACGACGTCATGAACGGCAGCTACCTGCAGCAGGCGGCCGACGGCAAGGTCTCGGACAACTTCGGTCGCTACGACAACCCGGAGGCCACCGCCCTGCTGAAGGAGTACGCCCAGGCGTCGGACGACAGCGCCCGCACCGAGGCCTTGAACAAGCTGCAGAAGATCTTCGTGGACGACGTCCCGGCGATCGCGATCGGCACCCACCCGCAGCTGGCCCAGTACAACACCCGGAAGTTCACCGGCTGGCCGAGCGAGCAGGACCAGTACGCCACCGCTGACCCGACCCAGCCGTCGGCGGTGCAGGTGCTGATGAAGCTCAAGCCCGCGGGCAAGTAAGGGCAGGAAAGCACTCAGCCCCGATGCGTCCGGGGCGGACGGAGGCCTCTGCGCCCGAGTCCGCCCCTGGCGTTCCGCGGACAGCACGAAAGCGACGCCATGACAGACTCCCTTCTCTCTGTACGCGACTTCTCGGTCGTGTACGACGTCGACCCGCCCGTCGCGGCGGTCACGAACGTCTCCCTCGACATCAAGCGCGGCGAGATCGTCGGGCTGGCCGGCGAGAGCGGCTGCGGCAAGACCACCCTCGCCTACGGCGTCCAGCGCCTGCTCAAGCCGCCGGCCGTGATCACCAGCGGCGACGTCGTCTTCCACGACGAGAGCGGCGAGGACATCGACATCAACGCTCTGGATGCGGAGCAGATGCGCCGCTTCCGCTGGGACAAGGTCTCGATGGTGTTCCAGGGCGCGATGAACGCCCTCAACCCGGTCGCGACCATCGGCTCCCAGCTGGAGGACGTGTTCCAGGTGCACCGCCCCGGCATGAGTCGCGCTCAGCGCAAGGCGGAGGTCGTCGAGCTCCTCGAGATCGTGAAGGTGGGCGCCCAGCGCGTCCGCTCCTTCCCCCACGAGCTCTCCGGCGGGATGCGCCAGCGCGTCATGATCGCCATGGCGCTCGCGCTCCGCCCCCAGCTCATGATCATGGACGAGCCGACGACGGCTCTGGATGTGCTGGTGCAGCGCGAGATCCTCAAGCAGATCTCGCAGCTCCGCCACGACTTCGGTTTCTCCGTCGTCTTCATCACGCACGACCTCCCGCTGCTGCTCGAGATCAGCGACCGCATCGCGATCATGCGCGAGGGCGAGATCGTCGAGCTCGCGACGGCCGAGCGGATCTGGAACGACCCGCAGCACGAGTACACGCAGAAGCTGCTCGAGTCGTTCCCCCGGCTCACAGGGGAGAGAGGAGTGGTGGTCCGATGACCACGCTCGAATTCAGGAACGTCACCAAGATCTACAACGTCCGCGGGTCGGGGCAGCTGAAGGCTCTGGACGACGTCAGCTTCACGCTGGGCCCGGGCCAGACCATCGGGCTGGTCGGCCAGTCGGGCAGCGGCAAGTCGACGATCGCGAAGATCCTCACCCAGCTGGAGACCCCGACCCGCGGCGAGGTGCTGCTCGACGGATCTCCGGTTCCCCGCAGCGGCAAGGGTTTGCGGCGCTACCGTCAGCAGCTCCGGATGGTGTTCCAGGACCCGTTCGCGTCGCTCAACCCGTCGCACTCCATCCGTCACCACATCGAGCGCCCGCTGCTGCTCGACCACGTCGTCCCGCGCGCGGACGTCGACGCGGAAGTGCGGCGGCTGCTGCGCCGGGTCCGGCTGGACGCGGACGCCGTGATCGACCGTCGCCCGCACGAGCTGTCCGGCGGCCAGCGGCAGCGCGTGGCCATCGCCCGCGCCCTGGCGTCGCGGCCGGCGCTGCTCGTCGCGGACGAACCGGTGTCGATGCTCGACGTGTCCATCCGGCTGGGGGTCCTGAACCTCCTGGCCGACCTGCAGCGCGAGGAGGGACTCGGCGTGCTGTACATCACGCACGACCTGGCCACCGCGCGCCACTTCAGCGACGAGATCATCGTGCTCAATCAGGGCCGGATCGTGGAGCACGGGACGGCGGACGACGTCATCCTGCGGCCGCAGGACCCGTACACGCGCGAACTCCGCGCCGCCTCGCCGGACCCCGAGAACCACTTCGGGCTGACCGCCCAGACTGCAGGAGGTGCGCAGTGAGCGCCGAAGCGACGACGTCCCCGGCCGGCCTGACGCCGGCCGACCCGAACCGCGCGCCGGCGGACCCCACGCTGGTCGGGACGACCGCGACCCGCGCCGAGCGGGGCCGCGCGCGCATCCCGTGGCGCTTCATCGGCGGCCGCACGGCGTTCTACGCGTTCACGCTGTGGGCCGCGATCACGATCAACTTCTTCATCCCCCGCCTGATGAAGGGCGACGCGGTCGACTCCTACATGGCGCGGAGCCAGGGGCAGCTGACGCCGGACGCGGAGAAGGCGCTGCGCCTCCTCTTCGGCCTCGACAAGTCCGTGCCGCTCTGGCAGCAGTACGTCGACTACTGGAACATGCTGCTGCACGGCAACCTCGGCGTCTCCATCTCGACGGGCATGGCGCCGGTGGGCGACGCGATCGCCTCGGCCCTCCCGTGGACCCTGGGCCTCGTCGGCTTCGCCACCGTCGTCTCGTTCGTCATCGGAACGGCCTTCGGCGCCGTCATCGGCTGGAAGCGCGGCGGCCGGCTCGACGTCTTCGTGCCGATCACCACGTTCCTCGGCACGGTCCCGTACTTCTGGCTGGGCCTCATCCTCATCGCCGTCTTCTCAACCACGCTGGGCTGGTTCCCGGCCGGGCACGCCTACGAGCTGGGCGTCGAGCCCGGCTGGAACGCCGACTTCATCGGCCAGGTGATCTCGCACGGCGCACTTCCCATGGCGACCATCGTGATCGTCTCGCTCGGCGGATGGGTGCTCGGGATGCGCAACATGATGCTCACCGTGCTGGACGAGGACTACATCACCGTCGCGCAGGCGAAGGGGATGCCGAACCGCCGCGTGCTCTGGCGCTACGCCGCGCGCAACGCGGTGCTCCCGCAGATCCAGAGCTTCGCCCTGGCGCTGGGCTTCATCGTGAGCGGCACGATCGTGATGGAGATGGTGTTCTCGTACCCCGGCATCGGTCTCCTGCTGCTCAACGCGACCAACGCGAAGGACTACGCGCTCATGCAGGGCATCTTCCTCGTGCTGGTCCTGGCGGTGCTCATCGCGAACATCATCGCGGACATCGCCTACGCCATCCTCGACCCGCGCACCCGTCAGACGGAGGCCTGATCATGACCACCCCGAGCACCTACCATCTGAAGGCCGTCACCCCGGCGCCGGCCCCGGCGAAGGCCACCTTCTGGTCGCAGCTGAAGTCGTCGCTCGCCATGTTCAGCAACCGCAAGTCGGCGACCGGGCTGATCATCCTGGGCGTGTTCGTGCTGGTGGCGATCTTCGCGCCGCTGATCGCCCCGTACGACCCGAACGCCCAGCACCTGGACGAGACGCTCCAGCCGCCGTCGTTCTCGCACCTCCTCGGCACCACCCACATCGGCCAGGACGTCTTCAGCCAGCTCGTCTACGGAACCCGCGGCGTGCTCGTCGTCGGCTTCCTAGCGACGATCATGGCGACCGTCGTCGCGATCGTCGTGGGCGTCACCGCCGGCTACCTCCGCGGCTGGAAGAGCGAGTCGCTCTCGGCGCTCTCGAACGTGTTCCTGGTCATCCCGGGCCTCCCGCTGATGATCATCGTCGCGTCGCAGTTCGAGGACCCGCCGCTCGTGCTCATCGCCGCCGTGCTCGGTCTGACCGGCTGGGCCTGGGGCGCGCGCGTGCTCCGCGCGCAGACGATGTCGCTTCGCAACCGCGACTTCATCCAGGCCGCCCGGGCGAACGGCGAACCGCTGCACCGGATCATCCTGGTCGAGATGCTGCCCAACCTGCTGGCGATCATCGCCTCCAGCTTCGTCGGCACCATGACCGCGGCCGTGCTGGGCCTCACCACCCTCGCCTTCATCGGCGTCATCCCGGTGTCGAACCTCAACTGGGGCACCATCCTGTTCTGGGCGCAGCAGAACAACGCGTTCCCCGACTACTGGTGGTGGTACGTCCCGGCCGGCCTGTGCATCGCCCTGCTCGGCGTCTCGCTGGCGCTGATCAACTTCGGCATCGACGAGTACGTCAACCCCCGCCTCCGCTCGGCGGGCGAGCGCGCCCGTGCGATGAAGCGCAAGGGCATGAACCTCAACGCCGCCGTCACCCAGGTGCGCACACCGTCCACCACGGCCTCCCCGGCCGGAACCCCACCGGAGAGCACCACCGCATGACCTCGATCCTCACCGAGACCGCGACCGACCCCGCGAAGGAGGCACTCCCCTACCAGGACCCGACGCTCAGCACCGCCGAGCGGGTGCGCGACCTGCTCGGCCGGATGACGACGGCCGAGAAGATCGGCCAGATGCTGCAGCTGGATGCGCGCGACGACCTCCGCGACCACATCCTGCGGCGACACGTCGGCTCGATCCTGCACACCTCGCCGGAGCGCATCCTCGAGGCGAACCGCCTCACCGCGCAGACCCGGCTGCGCATCCCGCTGCTGGTCGGGGAGGACTGCATCCACGGGCACTCGTTCTGGCCGGGAGCGACGATCTACCCGACCCAGCTCGGCATGGCCGCGTCGTGGGATGCGGAGCTGATCGAGCGCGTCGCGCGGGCCAGCGCCGAAGAGGTGGCTGTCACGGGCGTGCACTGGACGTTCTCGCCGGTGCTGTGCATCGCCCGCGACCTCCGGTGGGGCCGGATCAGCGAGACGTTCGGCGAGGACCCGTTCCTCATCGGAGAGCTCGCCAGCGCGATGGTGCGCGGATACCAGGGGAGCGGCCTCGACGACCCGACCGCGATCCTCGCGACGGCGAAGCACTTCGCCGGGTACTCGGAGACGCAGGGCGGGCGGGATGCGAGCGAGGCGGACATCTCGCGGCGCAAGCTCCGCAGCTGGTTCCTGCCGCCGTTCGAGCGCGTGGCCCGGGAGGGCTGCCGCACCTTCATGCTCGGCTACCAGAGCACGGACGGCATCCCGATCACGGTCAACGACTGGCTGCTCAGCGAGGTGCTGCGCGGCGAGTGGGGCTACACCGGCACGCTCATCACCGACTGGGACAACGTGGGCCGCATGGTCTGGGAGCAGAAGGTGCAGCCCGACTACGCGCACGCGGCCGCCGCGGCGGTCCGGGCCGGCAACGACATGGTCATGACCACGCCCGGATTCTTCGAGGGTGCGTTGGAGGCGGTCGAGCGGGGGATGCTGGCGGAGGACGCCTTCGATGCGGCGGTCTCGCGCATCCTGACCCTGAAGTTCGACCTGGGGTTGTTCGAGGATCCGCGGCTGCCGTCGCCTGCGCTGGACGAGGTGGTGGGCAGCGCCGCGCACGCCGAGCTGAACCTGGAGATCGCGCGGCGGTCGATCGTGCTGCTGGAGAACGACGGGACGCTGCCGCTGGAGGCGACGGCTCCGCTCCGCGTCGCGGTCGTCGGACCGCTCGCCGATGACGCCCAGACGCAGCTCGGCGACTGGGCCGGCGGATCCGGCCAGGCCGGCTGGCTCGACGGCCAGCCGCGCGAGATGATCACGACGGTCCTCGACGGGCTGAACGCGATCGACGGATGGAGCGTCCGGCACGCCCGCGGCGCCGACATCCTCACGCTCGCGGAGGACTCCCGCGGCGCGACGTTCCCGGACGGACAGCCGCGACCGCCGGTGGTCGAGCCGACGCCGGCGGACCCGCGCCAGATCGCGGAGGCGGTCGCCGTCGCAGAGGAATCCGACGTGGTGGTCGCGGTCGTCGGAGACCGGATCGAGCTCGTCGGGGAGGGCCGCTCGACGGCGACGCTGGAGCTGATCGGCGGGCAGAATGCTCTGCTCGACGCCGTGATCGCGACCGGCACCCCTGTCGTCGTGGTGCTGCTCGCATCCAAGCCGCTCGTGCTTCCGCCGTCGGTCGCGAGGGCCGCCGCCGTGCTGTGGGCCGCCAACCCGGGGATGCTCGGGGGGCAGGCGATCGCCGAGATCATCGCCGGCCGCGTCGAGCCGTCGGGGCGCCTCCCGATCTCGTTCGCCCGTCACGTGGGCCAGCAGCCGACGTACTACAACCAGCTCCGCGGCCAGCACGGCGACCGCTACGCCGACCTCACGCAGGCGCCCGCCTGGGCGTTCGGCCAGGGCCTGTCGTACACGACGGTCGAGTACGCGGACCTGTCGCTCGCGCGGGCGTCGCTCGGGATGGAGGACGAGATCGCCGCCGAGGTGACCCTGCGCAACACGGGGGACCGGTCGGTCCGCGAGACGGTGCAGGCGTACGTGAGCGACCTGGTCACCAGCGTGAGCTGGGCCGACCGCGAGCTGAAGGCGTACCGGCAGGTCGACCTGGCGCCGGGCGAGTCGGCGCGGGTGACGCTGAGGCTCCCGGTCGCCGACTGCACCATCGTGGACGCGGACGGGATCCGGCGCGTCGAACCCGGAGCGTTCGAGCTGCAGGTCGGCCGGTCGTCACGCGACGAGGACCTCCTCCGTGCGCGGTTCGAGGTGAGCGGAAGCTCGACGCGTGGGCGACAAGAACGTCTGATGCGCACCGGAGCAGCGTCGACAGGAGGAGAACTCGAGGGTGGCGCAGCGTCCTCGACGGAGGTGTAATACCGCTGTCCGAATGGCTCGAGGAGGGACTGATGTCTGATTCGCAGACCCCCCGTGTCGCGCTGGTGACAGGCGGCTCGGGCGGTATCGGCAAGGCGACGTGCGAGCGCCTCGCGACGGCGGGTATGGCGGTCGCGGTGCACTACGCGGGGAACCGATCGAGAGCGGAGGCCATCGTCTCCGCCATCGTGGAGTCCGGCGGACGGGCGATCGCCGTGGGAGGGGACGTCGCCGATGAGGCCGACATGGTGGCCGCGTTCGACGCGGTCGAGGCGGAGTTCGGCGGGGTGGACGTGGTGGTGAACACGGCGGGGATCATGCTGCTGGGACCGCTCGCGACGTTCAGCCTCGACGATCTCGACCGGATGCACCGGATCAACATCCGGGGCACCTTCGTGGTGTCGCAGCAGGCGGTCCGGCGGGTCCGGCCGGGTGGCGCCATCATCAACTTCTCGACGTCCGTGTCCAAGCTGCAGTTCCCGGGGTATTCGGCGTACGCAGGCAGCAAGGGGGCGGTGAACGCGATGACGCTCATCATGGCGCGCGAGATGCGGGGCCGGGATGTCACGGTCAACGCGGTCGCGCCCGGACCGACGGCGACGGACCTCTTCCTCGACGGCAAGAACGACGACGAGGTGGGAGCGCTCGCCAAGGTGTCGCCGTTGGAGAGGCTGGGCACCCCGGAGGACATCGCCGAGACCGTCGCGTTCCTGGCCGGACCCGGGCGCTGGGTCAACGGTCAGATCGTCTACGTCAACGGCGGGGCGATCTGACGGGGTGACGGCGGCTCAGCCCAGTGCCTCCAACCGGTCGCCCTCCAGTCGCACGAGGTAGCCGCCCGCGAAGAACACGTAGCCCGGTGCGGAGGCGGTGGAGGTCCAGAGCTTCGTGCCCGATTTCCGGTAGTACGCCGTGATGCCGCCGTTCGGCGGGGCTGACAAGACGTAGGTGTTCTCAGGCCCGAAGAGAAGCCCGACCCCGCTCCCCACATCGGGAAGCGGCTGGGGTGCACCCGTCGCCGCCGCGAAGGTGCAGGTCCCGGTGCCGTCGTGCTGGACGATGATGGCGTGCTTCTCGGCGTCGAGGAAGACGGTGACCAGGGGCGAGGATTGCCCGGCGACGGCTTTCAGTCCGCATCGGGTTGCGGGCGCGGACCAGCGGACCGCTCCGGAGCTCGAGTCGATGATCGTCACCTCAGAGGTGGAGACGGCGGCGATGAGGTCGGTTGCGCCGAGGCTGGTCGTATCCGCACCCGGAGTGCCTGTCATCGAGTGGACGACGTACACATCGGAATCCGGCGGAAGCTGCCGGGTCCACGTGGTTCCCCCCGACGAGTCGAGACCCGTGAGCTCGGAGGGCCGCCCCGAAGCGTCGGACTTGGTCACGACCGCCGGATGGGACTCCGTGTCCAGAGAGGCGTTCGCACTCCATACGAACGGGTCCAACCGCCCCGTCTCAAGGTCGAGTCGCGCGCTCTCGTACGGGGAGCCCTGAGCGTCGGGTGCATACAGCTGGATCTCGACCGGAAGGAAGTCCGTCTCTCCCACCATCGGAAAGACGTCGGCGCTCTTCCCGGGGATCCCCATGGACCAGCGGGGCGTGCTCGTGTCGCGGGGGTCGACCCGGACGATCGAGTCAGGGGTGGTCATGACGATGTCGCCCGAATCGCCCGGCACCGGCACCGCGTTGAGGACGACGTCGCTTTTCTGCCCTGCGAAGTCGCCCAGAGTGCGTCCCGAGGCGAGGTCGACGACCTCGTGCGGTCCGTCTGCCAGCGACTGGTCGGCGACGAGGACCCGACCCGACGTGCCGAGCACGATGACATCGACGTCGTAAAGGGGCTCAGCCCGCCACGACCACTCCCTCGACCAGATGGCCGTGCCCTGCCGGGTGTCGACCAGGGACAGTGAGACGTGCTGCAGGTCGTCGTTGCAGTCCGGGGTGCCGTCTCCGACGACATGGGCTCCGAGCTTCACCAGGGCCAGCCCGTCCGCGATGTCGTAGACGCGGCGCTGCTCGCACTGCCGCCCGGTGCCCGGGAGATCAAGCGACCACGGAGCTGCTCCGAGCTCGTCGATGTCGTGCCGCTCGATCGGGGTGGTCTGCACGGCGAGCGGACGGCTCGACGGTGTGGCGGTCGGCGTCGGCGTGGGTGTCGGCGTGAGCGTGGTGCTCGGCGTCGGGACCGGCGCGGGGGCCGGATCCGGCGACCCGAAGTGCAGGGCGCCGCTGAGCGCGAGCGCGGCGGTCCCCCCGGCGAGGAGGGCGGCCGCGCCGACCAGGCCGCCGAGCACGGCGAAACGCGCGCGAGAGGGACGGGTCGGTGCGTTGGCGACGGTCTCGTGGAGGATGTCGCGGAGGATGGCGCTGCGCGCCGGGTCGAAGGCGGGGCCGGTGGCGGTCATTCTGCACCTCCTTCGAGGGCGGGGTGGATCGGTTCGGAGACGAGGGTGAGATCGCCGAGACGGCGCTTGGCGCGGGAGAGCCGGGATTTGACCGTCCCGACGGGGACGCCGAGGGCGCGTGCCGCCTCGGCGAGCGGAAGCTCCTCCAGCACGCACAGCGTGATCACGTTCTGATCGGCGCTCGACAGGGTGCCGAACGCGTCGCGGACGCGCCGGTTCCGTTCCCTGTTGTCGAGGTCGTCGGCGACGCCGTCCGCGTGATCGGGCTCGTGCCGGGCCTCGGACATGCGGGCCAGAGCCGTGCGGTGGCGGCGCTTGCCGCGTTCGAGGTTGTGGACGGTGTTGTTCGCCGTGACCAGCAGCCAGGCGATGATCGAGCCGTTGACGACCCGCACGGCGTCGCGACGGCGCCACGCCTCCAGGAAGACCACGGCGGTGACGTCTTCGGCGTCGTGCGGCTGGCGGACGAGCCGCAGCGCGTGACCGTAGACGCGGTCGCGATGCCTGTCGTAGAGCGACGTGAACGCGTCGGGATCCCCGTCCCGCGCCCGGGACCAGGCGTCCGCCTCGTCCGATCCAGCGTTGTTCATATCCCCTACTGTCCGATGCGCCGCAGAGGTTCCATCATGAACCGCGCCGAGTCGTGGACCCCGACCGGGGTGAAGCCGGGGTGAAATTCCGGCTCTCAGAGCTACCTCCCAGGTAGCTTCCCGTTTGACGGCTCATCGGGTGAGCAGGATGGGATGCCTCTGTGTCGATTGTCGCGGACAGCAGTGGAAGAAGTGCGCAGCCGGTGCGGCGCGCGGCACTCAGGGTCGCAGCGTTCCTCGGAGTGCTCGCGGCCATCGTCGGCCTGACCATGGGACTCGGCGCACCTGCGTACGCGGACGCGAGCATCACGATCACCCCGTCCTCGTCGACCGTGAAAAGCGGCCAGGCCGCGACGTTCACCGTCGTCGTGTCGTGCAGCACGACCGGCGGGTGCGCGAACACCACCGTCAGCTTCCCGACGACCACGCTGACCGGAGACGGGCCGACGAACGACTTCGCGAGCTGGGTCGGCAACTCGACCTGCTCGGGAGTGACGAAGACCGTCGGCACCGGGGTCGTCACGTTCAACTACGGCACCGTGCCGACGGGCGGGATGGGATGCAACTTCACGGTCACCCCGCCGGAGTACTTCACCTACAACAACGCGCAGCTCACCATCACCCCGACAGTCGCGTACACGGGGTTCGCCGGCGCGGTCGCGCCGACGCCGGCAGTGCTGACGGTCACCGCCGGTCGCAACGTCAAAGCCACCCTCGCGGCCACGCCGACGACGGTTCCGGGTGGCGCATTCTCGTTCAGCGTGAGCCTCGACTGCACCGCCGTCCGACAGCAGCTCAGCGGCGACATCGGGACGAGCAGCGTCTCGTTCACCGTCACCTTGCCGACCGGCTTCACGGAGACGACGCTGCAGCAGACCCCGTCGGGGACGCCGCCAGGCGCGATCCTCGCCTACGACGTCGCGAGCCGCACCGTCTCGTACTCGGACCCGACAGGCGCGACCTGCGCGGACCCGAAATACGGATCCACCGCCGGAGGCGGCCCAGGTGGCACGGTGCCGGTCATCAACATCAACGGGACCGTGACCACAGACGGGTCCTCGCCGACGCCGGTCGGTACAACGCTCTGTGCAAGCCTGACAGGCTCGGTCACATACGTCGACTCGACGCCGGGGACCCTGACCGCCGGTCCGAGATGTGCGACGGTCTCGAGTCCTGTGCCGGCGGACTTCGTTCAGAAGGCCAGCTACACGACCTCGTTGTACAACGGCGGCCAGTACAGCGTCGGAGGATTCGGGACGCCGCTCACGCCCTATACGTACCCGGGCAATTGGGACGGATCCGGCAGCACCGCGTTGTTCGACATCCTCCTCCGCTCCAACGGCGCGAACGCCGGCGCCGACTTCGCCGTCCGAGACCCGATGCCGTGTCTCAGTGCCGGCTCCGGCGCCGTTTACAGCTCGCTCGCTCCTGGCGCACCCTACTGCCAGACGCCGCTCTACGTGCCCACCGCTGTCACTGTCGCCGGCTTCGTGCCCCCGACCGGAACTCCGCTGACGCTGATCCACCCGGACGGGAGCACGGCGACCGTGGCGTACGCGGCCGGTGCCGGGTGGACGATTCCGACCGATCTGCCCATCGCGGAGATCGACGTCCCCCCGATTGCGAGCCAGGGCTCCAACCCGGCTGGCGGCCTCACCATCGAAGTGCGCGGATATGCGTCCGCAGCGGCCGAGGCGCTCGGCCCGATCGTCCTCACGAACACGGTGACGAGCCAAGCTTTCAAGGTCGGGGACTCGACCCCTCTCGCCACCGACACAGGCTCCGCTTCGATCATCGTGGAGAACTCCGGCGCACAGGGCAGAGCGATTTTGAACCCGGTCGTGAACGCCACCTACAACGGGGCGACGACGTGCACGGAAACGGTCGCGTTCAACAACACCACAGCATCGAACAACTCGGTCGAGATCACCACTGCGCCCTCGCAGCAGATCACGGTGGATTACCTCGCGCCTGAGGCGGCGGTCGTGACGGCTGGGGCGACCACTCCCATCAAGCTGGTGCTGGCCCACAGTTCCGGCTCCAACTACGGCCAGGTCACAACCTTCTCGGGCGCGCGCAGCTACTCCGCGGGCACGATCACGGCTGTAATGACGCCGAACTTCAACGGCACCGGTCGCACCTTGTACGAGTGGACGATCCCCGCCGGCGTCGTCCTCCAACCTGGCGACTATGAGATCCAGCAGAACCCGCTCACCGTCCAACTGCCCGGCGGTTGCGCGGGCGTGTACCAGAACGACATCACCGTCGGATACGGCGGTGCTGCCGCCCTGACGGCGTGCATCGACCACTCGACCAAGAACCTCGCCGCACCATCGGCGGGCGTGCCGAAGAACCCGACCGCGAACAGCGATCTGACCTCCAACGGCATCGGCACCTCGAACTACTGCGGCATGTCGGCCCCACTCGCCGTCGCGGCGATCAACCCTGCGTTCGCCGTGGACAAACAAGTCCAGGGCAACCTCGACGCAGCCCCCGTCGGCTCCGGCGGGATCGGCACGGTCAGCCCGACGGGAGGTGCGGCGACCTACACGGTCAGCTTCGCCAACACCGGCGCGGCGAACTTGGACAACCCGGTCATGTACGATCTCCTGCCCCGGGTCGGCGACACGGAGGCGAGCTCGACGAAGGCGCGGCAGTCGCAGTTCCGCGCGACTCTGACGTCGCTCGGGACCCTGCCCGCCGGAGTGTCCGTCCAATACTCCACCGCGGCGAATCCCTGCCGTCCCGAAGTGCTGGCGAGCAACCCAGGATGTGTCAACGACTGGTCGTCGACGGTTCCGAGCCCGGTGGGGGCCACCACGGCGCTGCGATTCGCGTACGACGGCACCGTGTTCGTGGCGGGCGACGCGGGCACCACCCGGTTCAGCATCTCCTACACCGTCTCCACCCCGAACGCGACCGTCGGAAGCGTCGCCTGGAACAGCGTCGGTACGACCGTGTACTCCGGCGCGACGCCCCTTGCGACCGCTGAGTCGTCGTACACCGGTCTGCAGGCGACCCAAACCCAGCCGCAGATCGTGAAGGCGACGTCAACGCCTACCTACAGCGCCGCCGGCGACACCGTGT
Source organism: Leifsonia shinshuensis (assembly GCF_031456835.1). NCBI lineage: Bacteria > Bacillati > Actinomycetota > Actinomycetes > Micrococcales > Microbacteriaceae > Leifsonia > Leifsonia shinshuensis. The sequence continues at coordinate 2,421,355 of NZ_JAVDVK010000001.1, read as the reverse complement.
CGTACACCTTCCAGGTAACCAACAACACGGCGGTGACCCTATCCGGGGTGACCGTGACGGACGCAATCATCGACGGGGCACCCGGCGCGGCGGCGCCCACTGTCACCTGCAGCTCTCGCTCGACGCCGGCAGCGACGTGCTCCGGAACCTCGACGACGCTCGCACCGGGACAGGTCGGCACCTTCGTCGCGACCTACAAAGCGACCGCGGCAGACCTCGACTTCGGCCACGTCACCGACCGCGCCACCGTGACGGCGCAGCCGCCGACGGGCGGAGCGCTCACCACCGTGTCGAACTCTGTCACCGTAAACGCCGTCCCAGCGCCGGCCATGACACTGCAGAAGACGGCGAGCCCGACAACCGTGGACACGGTGGGCCAAACGGTGACCTGGAGCTACAAAGTCGCCAACACGGGCAACACGACGTTGAGCGGCGTCACCGTGGTCGAAGGCTCGTTCAGCGGTGCGGGTCTGAGTGCGGTCAACTGTCCGACGACGACCCTGGCTGCTGGAGCAGCCACCACCTGCATCGCCACCTCAACGGTCACCCAGGCCGATATCGACCGGGGAACGATCACAAACACTGCCGCGGTCACCGCGGCCACCCCGGCGGGTCAGGCCGTCTCCTCTGCCGACAGCACCGCGGTAGTGACCGCGACGCGCGCCCCGGCGCTCACCGTCTCTAAGACGGCTTCGCCTGCGACGGTGACCGCTGCGGGGCAGGCGGTGACATTCCGTTTCGTGGTGACGAACACCGGCAACACGACGCTGAGCAGCGTGCAACCGGTGGAGCAGAGCTTCAGCGGCAGCAACCCGTTGGGCTCGATCAGCTGCCCGAGCGCCACGCTGGCGCCTAGCGTGAGCATGATCTGCACCGCCGCGTACACAGTCAGCCAGCTGGATGTGGACCACGGCGCGTTTGAGAACACCGCCAACGCCACCGCCACCTCACCGGGCAACGTGAACGTGTCCTCGCTGGCAAGCACCGCCCTGGTCACCGCAAACCAGTCCCCGGCGCTGACGCTGACCAAGACCAGCACCCCGACGTACGTCACCACGGCGGGCCAGACGGTCACGTACCAGTTCGCCGTCCGCAACGTCGGCAACGTGACGGTCACCGGAATCGACGTCGAGGAGCAGACGTTCACCGGGGCTGGAACGGTGTCGGGGATCACCTGCCCCGTGACCACCCTCGCGCCCGCCGGGTCGACGGTCTGCACGGCCAGCTACACCGTGCAGCAGGCCGACATCGACCGCGGGACGATCACGAACTCCGCGTCCGCCACCGGCATCGACCCGAGCGGCGGGGCGCTGCCCGACGTCTCGAGCTCTGCGATCGTCACGGTCGCGCAGGTGCCCGGCCTCACCATCCAGAAGTCCGCGACACCGGCCCAGGTGAACGCGCCCGGCCAGGTCGTGCAGTACAGCTTCGAGGTCGGCAACAACGGCAACGTCACCATCAACGGCGTGACCGTGAAGGAGGTGTCGTTCACCGGGACCGGTTCAACAACCGGGGCAGGGAACCTGGATCAGCCCACGTGCCCGCAGACCAGCGTGGCACCGAACGCGACCATGACCTGCACCGCCGCCTACGCGGTCACCCAGGCCGACATCGACGCCGGAACGATCGTCAACACCGCGGTGGCGACCGGCACGGACCCGGGCGGCGCGACGACGACCTCCCCCACGTCCACCGCGACGGTGACAGTGGCTCAGGCGCCGGCGCTGGCTCTCACGAAAACCGCTGATGTGGCCAGTATTTCGGCGGCGGGGCAGAGCATCCACTACAACCTGCATGTGACCAACGCGGGCAACGTCGTAGTCACCGGCATCGTCGTCGGCGACCAGGCGTTCACTGGATCCGGTCTCCCTGGGCAGATCCAGTGCCCGCGCACCGACCTCGCCCCCGGCGCGTCGATGGACTGCTCCGCCGCCTACGCGGTCACGCAACAAGACATCGACCGCGGTTCCATCACGAACACCGCCGTCGCGTCCGGGTCCGCCCCGAGCGGCGCCCTGGTCACCTCGGATCCGAGCAGCGCGAGCGTCATGGCGGTTCAGTCGGCCGCGCTGACCGTCACGAAGTCCGCCGATCGGGCGACCGTGGATGCCGCCGGCCAGGCCATCACGTACCGCTTCCTCGTCACCAACACCGGTAACGTCAGCGTCGCTGCGGTCGCTGCACACGAGCTGGCCTTCACCGGCACCGGCACGGTGTCCGCGATCAGCTGCCCGTCGACGACCCTTGCGCCGGACGAAGAGACGACGTGCGTCGCCACCTACCGCGTGACTCAGGCCGACATCGACGCGGGCAGCATCACGAACACCGGCGACGCGACGGCGACCGACCCGGCGGGCGCGAACGTCGCCGCGACTTCGGCTCGGGTCACGGTGTCCGTCGACCGGACACCCGGCCTCGCACTGACCAAGACGGCCGACGTCGCCTCGATCACCGCGCCGGGGCAGGCCGTGACCTTCCGGTTCCACGTCGCGAACACCGGCAACGTCACGGTCAGTGGGGTGGATGTGGTCGAGGGCACCTTCACCGGAAGCGGTCCGCTCGTCCCCAGCGGCTGCACCGGCACCCTGGCGCCGGGGCAGGTGGTCGACTGCTCGGTGAGCTACACCGCGACCCAGGCGGACCTGGATCGCGGCCGGATCGATAACACCGCCACGGCCTCCGGACTCGACCCTGACGGCGCCGCCGTGACGTCCGCCGCCTCGACGGCAACGGTCACCATCGCGCAGCATCCCGCGCTCACCTTGGTCAAGCAGGCGGATCGTGACAGCGTCAGCGCAGCTGGCCAGAGCATCCGGTACACCTATCGGATCACCAACGACGGCAATGTCACGCTGGCGAACGTCGCCGTCGTGGAGCGCGCGTTCACTGGCACCGGGCGGCTGTCGGTCGACTGCCCGACGGGGCCGCTGGCCCCTGGCGGAGAGGCGACCTGCGCCGCGACCTATGACGTAACCAGCGCCGACGTACAGTCGGACGCGATCGTCAACACCGCGGTCGCGACCGGCGCCGTCCCGCTGACGCTGGTATTGGCGACCTCGCAGCCATCGACCGCCCGGGTGACCGTCGACGCCGACCGGCCCGTCGGGCTGGCTTCGACGGGTCTGGACAGAGTTCCCGCCCTGGTGGGCGCTGCATTCCTCCTGGTCTCGGGAAGCGCGCTCGTCCTCGTCAGGCGGCTGAGGCGACGCCTGCGGTAGGCGGTGGACGGGATGCGGGCGGCATCGTCGATCCCCGGTGGCGCGCACCCTCCCGCCGGGGATAGCGTTCCCTCATCCCGCGCATCCCGTGCGGGCGGTTCGGGCAGGTGATGACGATGACTGATGGGGCGAGCGGCGACTTCGAGTACCCGGATGAGGCCGGCTATCCGGATGGAACCGGGACGCTCACCGAGACGCAGCGCGTGCTGATCGACGAGGTGACGTCCAACGCGCCCGCGCAGCCGGGCATCGACTTCTTCGTCGTCAAGAACGAGGAGTCGCAGACGTACGACGCCGTCAGCGGGGACACCCTGGTCGGCGGGATCACGTACGCGCGGCACGGCGACGTGGTCACCGTGATCGCCACGTCCGTGTTCCCCGAGTTCCGCGGGCAGGGGGTCGCGACCGCGCTGATCCAGCGCGTGCTCGACCAGATCCGCGACGAAGGGATGCGCGTGAAGGTCGAGTGCCCGATCGTGAAGTCGTTCATCGAGCAGCACGCCGAATACCGGGATCTCGTCGCCGAGGACTGACTCCGGCAACACGCCGCCACGTCCGGGGACTACCGTGGGACGGTGACCACGCCAGATTCCGCCACCGACGAAGCCCACGTCGACGCCGAAGCCGCCGACGACGCGCCGACCTTCTCCTCGCTGGGGCTGGAGGGCGCCGTCCTCAAAGCGCTCAAGGACGTCGGCTACGAGACCCCGTCCGCCATCCAGGCGGCCACCATCCCGCCGCTGCTGCAGGGCCGTGACGTCGTGGGCCTGGCCCAGACCGGCACGGGCAAGACGGCCGCGTTCGCGCTGCCCATCCTGTCCCGCCTCGACCTGTCCCAGAAGAGCCCCCAGGCGCTCGTGCTGGCGCCCACGCGCGAATTGGCGCTGCAGGTGGCCGAGGCCTTCGAGAGCTACGCCACGCACATGAAGGGCGTGCACCTGCTGCCGGTCTACGGCGGGCAAGGATACGGCGTGCAGCTGTCCGCGCTGCGCCGCGGCGTCCACATCGTCGTCGGCACCCCGGGCCGCATCATGGACCACCTGGAGAAGGGGACGCTCGACCTCTCCGAGCTGAAGTACCTCGTGCTCGACGAGGCGGACGAGATGCTGAAGATGGGGTTCGCGGAGGACGTGGAGACCATCCTCGCGGACACCCCGGACGACAAGCAGGTCGCCCTCTTCTCGGCGACGATGCCCGCGCAGATCCGCCGCATCTCGAAGAAGTACCTGCACGACCCCGAAGAGATCACCGTCAAGTCGAAGACGACCACCTCGGCGAACACGACACAGCGGTACCTCGTCGTGTCGTACTCGCAGAAGGTGGATGCGCTCACGCGCATCCTCGAGGTGGAGAACTTCGAGGGGATGATCATCTTCGTCCGCACCAAGAACGAGACCGAGACCCTCGCGGAGCGGCTGCGAGCCCGCGGTTACTCGGCGGCGGCCATCAACGGCGACGTCGCGCAGGCCCAGCGCGAGCGGACGGTCGACCAGCTCAAGTCGGGCAAGCTCGACATCCTGGTGGCGACGGATGTGGCGGCGCGCGGGCTCGACGTGGAGCGGATCAGCCACGTGGTCAACTTCGACATCCCGGTCGACACCGAGTCGTACGTCCACCGCATCGGGCGCACCGGCCGGGCCGGACGCAGCGGCGCGGCGATCAGCTTCGTCACGCCACGTGAGCGTCGGCTCCTGACCGCCATCGAGAAGGCCACGCGCCAGCCGCTCACGCAGATGCAGCTGCCCAGCGTGGACGACGTGAACGTCACCCGCCTCGCCCGCTTCGACGACGCCATCACCCAGGCGCTCGCGGCGGAGGAGCGGATCTCGCGCTTCCGCGAGATCATCGCCCACTACGTCGAGCACCACGACGTTCCGGAGGCGGACGTGGCGGCGGCGCTCGCCGTGGTCGCCCAGGGCGACGAGCCGCTGCTGCTCAGCGAACGCGACGAGCTGGCGCCGCCGGCGGAGCGCGAGGGCCGGGGCGACCGGGCCGGCGGAGCCGACCGCGCGGGCGGCCGGGGAGCGCGGGCCGACCGCGGCGACCGTCCGGGTCGGCGCGAGCGGAACGACACCCCGATGGCGCCGTACCGCCTCGAAGTCGGCAAGCGCCAGAAGGTGGAGCCGCGCCAGATCGTCGGCGCGCTGGCTAACGAGGGCGGCCTGAGCCGCGAGGACTTCGGGCACATCCGGATCATGCCCGACTTCAGCATCGTCGAACTGCCCGCCGACCTCCCCGGCGACACGCTCTCGCGACTCTCCGGCACGCGCATCGGCGGCAAGCTCATCCAGCTGCGCCCCGACCGCGGTCGCGGCGGCCGCGCCTCCTCCTGGCAGAGCGACGACCGCCCGCCGCGCAAGCCGCGCCGCGGCTGACGGCGGCCGCCCCCCTCCCGCACCGTCGAGGGGTCGCGCGCCCATAACGGCGTGTTGCGACCCCTGGATGTCTGGCGGAGGATGGCCGCTCAGCTGGCTGCCGGGGGTACGGCGCCGGTGGCGAGGCCCGGGTAGTGCGTCACCACGCCCAGCTCGTCCGTCACCAGGTCGGCCGTGAAGTCGCCCGACCCGGTTCGGAAGGTGATGACGCCTCCCTGCGATGCGTAGACCTGCTCGCTTCGCACGACGCGGAGTGAAGGCACCTCGACCCACGCCGTCGCGATCCGGGTGGGTGCTACGTCGCCGCGCAGCAGCCCGAGTCGCCGGATCGGCATGGTGTTGGTCACCGGGCACAGCCCGAGATCGCAGTCGACGGCGTCGGCGAGGGATGCGCCGGGCGTGAGACCCGGCGGCTCTGCGGGGCCGCCGGTTGATCTCTCGGGGTGCGCGGCCCACGCGCCGCGCGCATCCATCGTCAGTTCGAGCGAGCGCCGCCACGTGTCCGCGGCGACAGTGACGGTGATCCGGCGCGTGATCCAGCCGGGCCCGACGTCCAGGGTCCACGCCGCCGCGTAGGCGCTCGTGAGCGAGGTGCCCTGCGCCGTCAGCGAGCTCTCACCGAAACGGAGGTCGGCGATGTCGAACCGGGATGCGTCGTCCAGCCCGATCCAGCAGTACCGTCGGGGCGGTTCCGGGCTCATCGCCTGTCATCCTGCGCCGGGACCACGGAACGGAAGCCGATCAGCCCGACCGTGTTGCCCTCGCTGTCGGTGAGGAACGCGTGTACCTCCTCCTGCCCGGCCGGCCCCAGCGTGTCGTCGTCGTGCCGGAAGATCACGTGCGGCTCCGTGGTGATCGTGGCGTGCGGCCGCATTCGTTCTACGGCTGCATCGACGTCGTCCACCTCGAAGTAGATGAGACTGCTGGGCGCGGCCCGATCGATCAGCAGCCGCATCCCGCCGCCAGTGAAGAACACGAGGCCGGGAGGGTCGAACACCGCGGCGACCGGCTGCTCGAGAAGCAGCGAGTAGAAGTGAGCGGCCCTGTCCAGGTCGACGGCCCGCTGGGCGATCTGACGGATGCGCATGACCCGATGGAACCGCGTCGTCGGGCGTGCGGCAAGAGACTCACGCCGTTGGTGGACCGTTCTCAATCATCGGTTGCACCGACGTGCTGGCGGTTGGCAGCGCGCTCGAGCAGCTCCTGAAAACTCGGGAGCGCCGCGGCGTTGCCCCACCCGGAGACGTGATCGGTGTCCACGAAGAGAGGATGGCCGTCATCGTCGTACTGACCGCACCTGTCGTGGGAATGGGGGCACAGAGCATCGAAGACGTCCCAGACCATCACCTCCGGCACTTCTCCCCGCACGGCGCCGATGTTCTGGGTGGCCGGAAGGCCGAGCTTCACTTCTTCGCTGCGCGCCATCGTCGCGGGGAGCCGACAGGCCTTGTTCGCACCGAACCACCAGTCGTCGCACATGTAGGGCGAGTGGGCGAAGAGGGGCTCTGGATTATTGAGGATCACCCTGATTCCGGCATGCGTCAGCCGTGCTGCGATGGGCGTGAACTGTTGAAGTGCCTCCTCGCGCTCCTTCGCGTTCGCCGCAGTCTGAGGAAGGTAGGTCGGCTCGAGCACGCCATTGTCCGCCAGCCGCGGCGAGCGCAGGCCGAGGAACAGGACGACGTCCCCACGCCGGGCGGAGTCGACGGCGTTGCGAATCGGGTCGCACCGGCCGTCGGAGGGCACCGGCGTCAGCAGCGTGTATCCGCAGCCGGAGCGGCTGGCGATCTCGATCGGCATGTCGAGTCTGCGGGCGGCAGTCGTGAGCATGGCCCGATAGGCGTTGGCGTGCGAATCTCCGACCACGATCAATCGCGCCGTTCCCCCAGTCTCCTTCTGCGAGGGTGCTGTATCGGCCCCGAGGTCCGCGCTCGCCCATGCGGCCCGCGCTGTCACCGAGAGGGAGATCGGCGAGTCGCGAAGGAAGCCGTCGTGGCGCCAGCCGACGGCCACGATGAGGGCGAGCGTCGCGGTAACGGCCGTCAGCCCGACCACCAGCTCGCGACGCCGCAGCGGTCGCAGGGCCATGCGTCCACGGAGGATTGGACGTTCCACGACGTAATACGACAGCGCGGCGAACCCGACCGAGACGGCGATCGCGCACGCCACGCCGACCGGCCCCGGATGCCCGAGCAGCCAGACCCAGATCACGATCACCGGCCAGTGCCACAGATACAGCGAGTACGAGACACGGCCCACCCAGCTCATCGGACGCGCCTCCAGCCAGCGTCCGGGTGCGGACCATCCGCTTGTCGCCGGAGCGAACCAGATGAGGATCACGGTCGCCGCAACCGGAAGGAGCGCGGCGGGGAAGGGGCTGTCATGACCGCCCAGGCCGACCATCGCCGCGACGATCGCCGCAGAGGCGACCCAGGCCATGGCGCGGCGGACCCCAGCGCCAGGGAAGCTGCGCGACGCCCATCCGACAGCCTGAAACGCCAGGGCGCCGGCGGCCAATTCCCAGAACCGCGTGGGGAGGAGGTAGAACGACGCCTCGGGCGCCGCCCGCCACATCCAGATGGCGGCCACCAGGGAGAGTGCGGCGAGCAGGCCGAGCAGTACCTGCCCCCGAAAGCGCCCACGCCTGGAGTGACGTGCGACGACGAGCCAGAGGATGAGAGGGAAGACGAGGTAGAACTGCTCCTCGACCCCGAGCGACCAGGTGTGAAGGAATGGATTGAACGCCGTCGTCGCGTCGAAATAGTCCCCCTGCTGACTCCCGAGCAGCACCATATTGGACACTCCGACAGACGCCCCGATTCCCGTCCAGAGAATCGTTCCGGACGAATACCCGCGCGGCTCGAAGAGCGCGAACAGCACCCCCACAACGAGCAGCATCGCCAGCAGGGCCGGTGCGATGCGCCACAACCGTCGGCTGTAGAAGGCCAGTAGCCACGTCCTCATGCGCCCGGGTTCGTCTCTGTGTGCCGCGGTCAGGGAACGGCTGATGACGTACCCGCTGATGACGAAGAAGACGTCGACCCCGAGGAAGCCGCCCGAAAGACCGGGAACGCCGAAATGGTAGAGGATGACCGCGATCACTGCGATTGCTCGGAGTCCATCGATGTGAGAGAGCCGCTGGGACGGCGAAGGGCTGTTGAGTCCCTGCTCCGTGCGCAGCCGAGCCGTCTTCATCGAGCTTCCCTCATCTTTTGAGAGTACTCGGACCACTGACGCCCCGGTCTACCCCCCTTTCCGGGGATACTCCGAGCTGGTCACACCGGCGCCAGCGCCTCCCGCTCGCCGTCCGGCAGCTCGACCCCGATCGCGTCGCCCGGCCGCACCACCCCTCCGCTGAGCACGACCCCCATCACACCCGCCCGGCGGACTGTCGCGCCGTCGGCATCCGTCCCGACCACCTGCTTCAGCAGTCCCGGCTGGAAGCGGTCGATCTGCACGCACGGGTTGCGCAGGCCCGTCACTTCGACGACGGCCTCGTCGCCGAGACGGAGGCGCGCGCCGCGGGGAAGGCCAAGCAGGTCGATGCCCTCGGTGGTGACGTTCTCGCCGAGCTGACCGGGCTCGACGTCGGGCGTGACCTCGTCGAAGAGCTCCGCCTGGATGAGGTGCACCTGCCTGAGGTTCGGCTGCGTCGGGTCGCGGCGCACCCGGGACCGGTGCTGCACGGTGGCGCCGAAGTGCGCATCCCCCTCGACGCCCAGACCGGTGATCAGGGTGATGGATGGGCGCGGCTGCTTCGAGAAGCGGTGCTCGTCGTCGCGGTTCACCGAGGTCACGCGTGCGTCCGTCATGCCACCATCGTGTCGCACGCCGGGGCGCGCATCCACCCCTGGCCGGGCGCGTTGCGCGAGTCGCCCGATCGGTGCCGCACAGCGCATCCCGGCGTCGGCAAGGAGGGCCGCGCACTCACCCCCCCCGGTTCCGTGCACGGCCCTCGCGCCGCCCCGCGGGCGAAGCCTCGGCCCCCGGGTCCGGATGCGCGGTCACCGGCTCCCCTTTTCGCCGTGCTGATCCGCGCTCCTATAGGGGAATGTCCGATACCGGCAGAATGGTTCCATTCGGGTCGGCGGACGGGGGAGAAATGACGCAGGGGAACCGACCGGACGCGTCCGGGCGCCGCTCGCGGTCGTCCGCCGTCGCCGCCGTGCTCTTCGCTCTCGGCATCGCGTGCGCGATCGTCTCCGCGATCCTGTTCGCCGTCCCGCGTACGGTGACGAGTTTCGGCTGGTACGCCTACGCCCCGCTGAGCTCGTCGTACTTCGCGCCCTCCGGTGTGGATGCCGCCCTCCAATGGGCGCTCGGTCTCGCGGCGGCATCGCTCATCCTGGTGGCCGGCACAGTGGGTTGGTGGCTCGGCCGCCGCTCACGAACGAACGCTCAGCCGCGTCCCGCCCACGGGTCGTAGTCGGCCAGCAGCGGGCCCTGCTCCGGGCGGTCGGCCTCCGGGATGTGCTGCAGGTTGATCCGCACGCGGTACCAGAGCGAGCTGGAGCCGCGCATCCCGTCGACGAGCTCGTCCGCGGGATGCAGCTGCGCGGCGGCGTCCGGATGCTCCGCCTTCCAGCGGTCGAGCGCCTCCATCGCCTCGGGCTTCGTCTTGGTGCGCGCGACCTCGATGAGCGGCATCTGCGAGACGCGGCGGCCCGCGCCGTCACCGCCCCGCGGCGGCTTCTCGGCGGGGCCGAGCTGTCGCGTCAGGTCGAGCAGCGCATTCAAGGAGCCGGCGGCGTCGTCGAGCCCGGCGTGCGGGTCGCCGCGCTCGGCGAAGCGCTGCAGCACGGTCGGAACGGTGAACTCCTCGGGGCGCCGTGAGCGGACCTCGTCCCAGTCCAGCGGGGTGGAGACGCGTGCGTCCGGCAGCGCCCGGATGGAGTACGCGGAGGCGACCGTGCGGTCTTTCGCGTTCTGGTTGAAGTCGACGAAGACGCTCTCGCCGCGCTCCTCCTTCCACCAGCGCGTGGTCGCGAGCCCCGGGGCGCGGTTCTCGACTTCGCGCGCGAGCGTCTCGGCGGCCAGGCGCACGTCGGCGAAGCTCCAGCGCGGCTCGATGCGGACCAGGATGTGCAGCCCGCGCGACCCGCTCGTCTTCGGCCAGCCGACCAGTCCGGTGTCCTCGAGCACGTCGCGCGCGATGAAGGCGACGTCGATGATCTGCGACCAGTCGACCCCGGGCATCGGGTCGAGGTCGACGCGCAGCTCGTCGGGATGGTCAAGGTCCTCCGCGCGCACGGGATGCGGGTTGAGGTCGAGGCAGCCGAGGTTGGAGACCCACGCCAGCCCGGCGGCGTTGCGCACGACGGCCTCCTCGGCCGAGGTGCCGCGGGCGTAGTGCAGGGTGGCGGTGTCGATGTAGGCGGGATGCCCCTCCGGCACGCGCTTCTGGAAGAACGGCTCCTGCGTCAGCCCTTTGACGTAGCGCTTGAGCACCATGGGCCGACCGCCCGCGCCGCGCAGCGCGCCGTCCGCCACGGACACGTAGTACCGGGCCAGGTCGAGCTTGGTCAGCCCGGGCTCCGGGAACACGACCTTGTCCGGGCTGGAGATGCGCACCTGCTCGCCGTCGACCTCCAGGAAGGTCTCCGACTTCGACGACGGGCTCATGCCGCCACGCTAACCGGGAAGCGGGTCGCGGAACAGGCCCCGATCAGGATGCGGTGCCGCGTCAGCGCCGTCAGCCGCGAGCGTCAGCCGCGCTCCTCGAGCCTGCGCTCCCAGTCGCGCGGTACGCGGTCCGCCGGTCCCGGCACGGACTGGGTGCTCGGATGGCTCTCCGGGGGAGCGAGCCGCGGGCCGTCGACGAAAGCTTGGGTGCGGTAGTCGTAGAACCAGTCCTCGCCGGGCTCGAAGCTCTGGATGATCGGATGCCCGGTGCTCTGCGCGTGCTTCGTCGCATGCGTGTTCAGCGAGTCGTCGCAGCATCCGACGTGCCCGCACTCGGCGCAGCGGCGCAGGTGCAGCCACCAGCTGCCGGTCTCGCCGCACTCCTCACACCCGGTGCCGGACGGGGCCGCCGCCGGGTCGATCCCGTCGATGCGCGCCGTGCTCATGGCATCCCTCCGCTCTTCTCGCTGCGTCTGTCTCGCGCGGCCATCGCCCGTAGACGCACGAAACGGTAGCCGATCCCGGCGGCGACGACCAGCACCCCGGCCAGGATGGACGTCGGCGGCAGAGTCGCGACCAGCACCGCGCAGCCGATCGCCCCCGCGACGGCGAGGAGGCGCGGGTACCGCCTATGGGGGCGGTCCTGGGTCCAGGCGGAGGCGTTGGCGACCAGGTAGTAGAGCAGCACGCCGAACGACGAGAACCCGATCGCGCCGCGCAGGTCGGTCGTCAGGACGAGAACGCAGACGATCAGGCCGAGCAGGAGCTCCGCCCGGTACGGCACGCGGAAGCGCGGATGCACGGCCGACAGCCACCCGGGGAGGTCGCGGTTGCGGGCCATCGCCAGCGTCGTCCGTCCGATTCCCGCGATCATCGCCAGCAGTGCGCCGAGCGCGGCGGTGGCGGCGCCGATCCGGATGACGACGCCCGGCCACGCCGCACCGCTGGTGGCCGCGACAGTGTCGAGCGGCGCCGGTGACGCGGCCAGCCCCGCCGGCCCAAGTGCGTGCAGGGCCGACACCGCGACGAGGGCGTAGACCACCAGCACCGCCGCGAGGGCGGTCGTGATCGCGCGCGGGATGGTGCGCGCCGGATCCACCACCTCCTCGCCCATCGTCGCCACCCGGGCGTACCCGGCGAAGGCGAAGAACAGGAATCCGGCCGACTGCAGGACCCCGTACAGCGTGACCTCGGGACCCGGCAGCGCGGCGCTCGCCGCGGTGTGCCCGAAGCCGATCGTGATGGCGACCGCCAGAGCGATGAGGGAGACGACGACGAGGACGCGCGTCAGCAGCGCGGTGCGCGTCACCCCGAGCGTGTTCACGACGGTGAGCGCCGCGACGGCCAGCACGGCCACCGGCTTCACCCACGGACCGGGCACCGCGTAGCTCGCGAAGGTCAGCGCCATCGCCGCCGAGCTCGCCGTCTTGCCGACGACGAACGACCAGCCCGCGACGAAGCCGGTCCACTCGCCGAGGCGCTCGCGACCGTAGACGTACGTTCCGCCGGAGGTCGGATACTGCGCGGCCAGCTGCGCCGACGAGGTCGCGTTGCAGAACGCGACGAAGCCCGCGATCACCAGCCCGACCAGCAGCGCGGCCCCGGCTGCTGCGGCGGCCGGCGCGAAGGCGGCGAAGACCCCGGCGCCGATCATCGAGCCGAGGCCGATCGCGATGGCGTCGCCGAGCCCCAGCCGGCGCGCGAGCGACCCGGCCGGAGGGGTGGATGCGCTGCTCACCGGATCCCGACCGTCCTCTCGCCTCTGCGGATGCGGCGTCAGTCTAGGGCGCGCGGGTGACGCACCGGGCACCGGAATGTCACGGGTCGCTGTCGCGTATCCTGTCAAGCCCTCGCACCCGCTGGGCCGCCGACGGAGACTCGTATCGAGCCCGCACGGTCGCGGGCGGTACGACATCGCAGGAGCCGACCATGAGCAGCATCCGCCGCATCGCCCTCCCGGGCGCCACCGACACCACCCCGACGAACCCGCTCGACCTCTGGGGCCGCCGCGTCGCCATCGCGATCGCGGTCCTGGTGGGGCTCCCGACCCTCATTGCGGGGATGGTGGCGCTGATCTCCTGACCCGTCCCGTGGATGCGGTGCATGGACCTCCCGGGCGCGGAGGGGTACCGTCGCGCGGTCAGCACCGAACGGAAGGACGACGCATGAGCGACGAGAACAAGCGACCGGACGCGGACGAGCTGCCCGACGGCTCCGGCTCCGACGGAAGCTCCCCCGAGCCCGGCGAGGACACCGTCTCGGGCGGCGGCCCCGACGAGCACAAGGACACGGACGGCAAGTAGCCGCTCCGCGCCTCCCCCCTCCGCCGAAGTGCACGTTGTTGCGGGCGACACGCCGCGCGGGTGCGCAACGACGTGCACCTCGGCGAAACGGAGCGGGGCGCCCGGCGCCCGGCGAGCGCCGCGCCGCGCGTCAGCGCCGGTGGAACGGGCGCACGCTCAGCGACTCGACCGTGCCGGCGGGCGGCATGTCGACCGCGAGACGCACGGTCGCGGCCACCATCTCGGGCGTGATCGTGTAGGCGGTGTCGTAGTCGTGGCCCTCCCGGGCGACGAGCGCGCGCTGCATGTCGGTGTCCACGCGCCCGGGGTGGATGCTCGTGACGCGCACGCCGCTGGGCCGCTCCTCCTCGCGCAGGGCGTCGGTCAGAGCGCGCAGCGCGAACTTCGAACCCGCGTAGACCCCGCCTCCCGGCCCGCTCGTCAGTCCGGAGCCGCTGTTGATCGCGACCACGAGCCCCTTCGCCGCGCGCAGTGCGGGAAGCGCGACGCGCGTCAGCGCCGCGACCGCGAAGACGTTCACCTCGAAGACGTGACGCCAGGTCTCGGCGTCCGTCTCCGCGATCGTCCCGCCGTCCTCGACGCCCGCCGAGTGCACGAGCACGTCGAGGCGGTCGGGAAGGGACGGCAGGGATGCGCCGCTCGGGTCCGCGGTCAGGTCGGCGACGAAGGGCTCAGCTGACGGCAACTCGGCGACGACCGCCTCGACCGCGGCCGCATCCCGCCCGCCGACGAGGACGTGGTGCGTGCGTCCCAGATCGACCGCGATCGCGCGGCCGATGCCGCGCGACGCTCCGGTGACGAGGGCGATGGGTCGGTCAGAGGGTGCAGCGGCCATACACCGACCCTATGCGTCTCACGCCCGCCGCATCATCCGCAGCCCTGCCGGCACCGACAGCACCGCGATCGCCGCGACGAACACGACCAGCACCGGCACCAGCGGCCACAGGATGAGCGCGACCCCGACCAGCAGCACCGGGAGCGCCAGGCCGATGTATGCGATCAGGAAGATCGCGGCGAGCACCTCGCCGCGGCGCTCCGGCGCGGCCAGCGATGCGGCGACCGCGATCGACGACCGGAACTGCAGCCCGACACCGGCGCCGGCCAGCACGCCGCTGACGATGAACACCGCGAGGGATGCGGCGAGCACGCCCACAGCGAGCCCGGCCAGGCCGACCAGCATGAGCACGAGCGCCAGCACGAGCTGGGTCCGCGTGCTGACCCGCGCGAACACGATCTGCGAGACGGCGGAGGCGGCGAACACGGCGAACGGTACGGCGCCGGCGAGCAGGTGCGACGTCTGGTGCAGGGTCCCGGCGAGGACGCTCGGCGCGAGCGAGGTGAACAGGCCGAAGACCGCGAACCCGGCGAACGCTGCGACAGCGGCCGCCGAGAAGGCGCCGCGCGCCTCCGCGGGCAGCGAGATGCGCTGCGGCCGGTACGCCGGGCGCTCCTCGGCCCGCTCGACTGTCTCGGGTACGAGTGCGACGGCGACCGCCGCGACGGCGAGCAGCACGAGGAACACCGCGTAGGGGAGCAGCAGCGGCGCGGGTAGGAACTGCGCGAACGCGCCGCCGATCAGCGGACCGAGGGCCAGGCCGCCGGTGTTCACGGCGGTGGACACCGTCCCCGCGAGCCGCGGTCCCTCCTCGGGGCGCGCGACGGCGCGCAGCTCGGACAGGTGTGCGGTCGCGCTGGCGGTCAGCGCGCCGACGCCGATCCCGGACAGCGTCCGGGCGACGATCAGGCCGGCCACGTCGTTCCAGACCAGGAAGAGCGCCGCGGACACGATCTCGATGAGCACCGCGATGAGCACCATGCGGCGGCGGCCGGCGAAGTCGCTCAGGTGGCCGATCAGGAAGAGGCTGGCGATGACGCCGACCGCGTAGGCGGCGAAGATGACGGTCACCACCCAGGTCGGGAAGCCGTCGCGCACCTGGTAGAGGGCGTACAGCGGAGTCGGGATGGTCGAGAACGCCATCACTGCGAGGAAGGCGGCGGCGATCACCCAGAAGCCGGCTCCGTGACGGAGGCGGAACGGCCGGCGGCCGATGGCGAGGGATTCGATCGTGGTGGTCATGAGTCGAATATGCTCCTCGTCCAGCATCGAGTCCAACGGAAATAGACGATGCTGAGCATCGACGGATACGATGCACGAGTGGACACGCGCCAGCTCGAATACGTCGTCGCCATCGCGGACGAGCGCAGCTTCACCCGCGCCGCCGAGCGGGTCTTCGCGGCCCAGTCCACCGTCTCCGCCGGCATCCGCGGCCTGGAGCGCGAGCTCGGCGCTCCGCTGTTCGAGCGCGACGCGCACGGAGTCCGGCTCACCGACGTCGGAGAGGCGGTGGTGGCCGAAGCCCGGGCGACGCTGCAGTCGGTCGAGCGGATGCGCGAGCTGGCCGACCGGCAGGGCCCGCTGCGGGGCACCGTCCGCGTGGGCATCTTCACGAACCTGACGACGATCGACCTCCCCGGCGTGATGGGCGAGTTCCATCGGCGCCACCCCGAGGTCGACCTGCGGCTCGGCCCGTCCCCGAGCGGTTCGACCGGTCTCGTCGAGGACGTGCGCCAGGGCCGCCTCGACATCGCCTTCCACGGCCTCCCCGATCCGGTCTCCGACCTCCTGACGCATCCGCTCGCCGACTCGCCGTACGTCGTTGTGCTGCCGGAGGCGCATCCCCTCGCCCGCAAGCGGTCGGTGTCGCTCGCCGACCTCGCCGATGAGACCTGGGTGGATGCGCGCAGCGGCTTCGGCAACCGGGTCACCCTCGACCGCGCCCTCGCGGCGCGCGGCCTGACGCGCCGGGTGCCGACCGAGCTGTCCGACCTGGGCGAGATCCCGCGGTTCGTCGCCGCGGGTCTCGGCGTCGCCGCGCTCCCCGAGCTGACTGTGATCCCCGCGCCCGGCGCAGTGGTGCGTGCTCTGCGCGAACCGGTCGCATGGCGGCTGAGCGCGATCGCGCGCCGACGGCCCGGCCGGGCGGCGGAGGCGATGCTCGCCCTGCTGGAGGAGCGGATATCCGGGCTCTGAGCAGCCGGAGGCCCGCACCGCTTCCCGCAGGGTGGCCGGATGAGCCAGACTCGTCGCCGAGGGGCAGGTGGACGATGACCGACTTCGCGGACGAATTACGGCACGAGCTGCGGCACCGGATCCGGCCGATGCCGGGCCGCGACCCGCGCGAGCGCGGCCGGACCACGACCCCGCTGGAGCTGCTCTACGACCTGACCTACGTGGTCGCGTTCGCCGCCGCCTCCGACCAGCTGGCCGAGCAGCTCGGCCACGGGGACATCTGGCCCGCGATCGGCGCCTACATCTTCGCCGTGTGGGCGGTCAGCTGGGCGTGGCTCAACTTCACCTGGTTCACGTCGGCCTACGGCAACGACGACGCGCTGCTCCGGCTGGCGACCATCGTGCAGATGATCGGCGTTCTGGTGCTGACCTACGGCCTGCCGGTGAGCTTCGAGCGGGCGGCGCACGGCGAGAGCCCCAACAACCTGCTCATGGTGATCGGCTACATCATCATGCGCGTGCCGCAGATCGCCCTCTGGCTGAGGGCCGCTCGCGAGGACCCGGAGCACCGGCGCAACGCGCTCTCGTACGTCGTCATCATCTCCGTCGTGCAGGTCTGCTGGCTGCTGAGCGCGATCGTGCCGTTGCCCACCGCGGTCACCGTCTGGCTGCTGGTCGCACTGGCCCTCTTCGAGATGGTCGCCCCGGCCGTCGCCGCCCGCTGGTACGGCTATTCGCCCTGGAACGCCGGGCACCTCGCCGAGCGTTTCGCACTCCTCACGATCATCACCATCGGCGAGGTCATCGCCGGCACCACTGCCGCGGTCGGCGTGCTCACCCAGGAGAGCGGCTGGTCGCCGGAGGCGGTGCTGATCGCGGCCTCCGGGCTCGTGACGGCCGCCTGCGTCTGGTGGACGTACTTCCTGGTCCCGTCGAGGCTGGTGCTCGAACGGCTGCGGGAGCGCGCCTACGGCTGGCGGTACGCCCACCTGCCGCTGTTCGGGTCGATCGCCGCCATCGGCGCCGGCCTCCACCTGACGACGATCGCGATGGAGAGCGGCGGCGTCTCGCTGCTCGGGATCGCCCTGGCTCTCGCCGTCCCGCTCGCGATCACGATCGTCCTGATCTTCGGCACCTGGAGCGTGCTGCTCCACTCGCTCGATCTCACCCACATCCCGCTGCTGCTGGTCACCTTGACCCCGCTCGCCGCCGCCGTCATCTTCGGCGCGGTGACGCATCCCGGCCAGTCGATCGACCTCGACCGGCCGGGCGAGCTGACCGCTCTGAGCATCGTCATCGGCCTGGTCGCGCTGGGCGCCGTGATCGAGGTCGTCGGCCACGAGCTGGTCGGCTACGGGCACACCCTCCGCGCGTGGAAGCGCGACCCCGAGGCGTCTCGGCTCAACGCTGCGCAGCCTCGCCCGTCGTGACCTCGGCCGGGCGCTCGTTGCGCGTCTTGCGCAGGCTGGCGATCGCGGCGACGGCGATGGTCGCGCCGATGAAGACCAGCGAGAACCAGACCGGGATCTCGGGGATCCACTCCACCGGCCGTCCGCCGTTGATGAACGGCAGCTCGTTGACGTGCAGCGCGTGGAAGACCAGCTTCACGCCGATGAAACCGAGGATGACGGCCAGCCCCTGCGAGAGGTAGACCAGCCGCTCGAGCAGGCCGCCGATCAGGAAGAACAGCTGCCGCAGTCCCATCAGGGCGAACGCGTTGGCGGTGAAGACGATGTACGCCTCGCTGGTCAGGCCGTAGATCGCGGGGATGGAGTCCACGGCGAAGACGACGTCGATCAGGCTGATGGCGATGATCGTGAGGAGCATCGGCGTGACGAAGCGACGGCCGTCCTTCTTCACCGTCAGACGGTCGCGGTGATACTCCTCGGTGACCGGAAGGTGGCGGCGGATGAAGCGCATCGCCCGGTTGTCGGACGGGTCGGAGTCGTGCGCGCCGAACGCCTGCCGCCAGGCCAGCACCAGCAGCAGGGCGCCGAACAGGTAGAACACCCACGAGTAGCTCTCGATCAGGGTGGCGCCGACCGCGATGAACGCGCCGCGCAGCACCAGCGCGATGATGATGCCGATCATCAGCACCTTCTGCTGGTACGCCTTCGGCACGGCGAACGCGGTCATCAGCAGCAGGAAGACGAACAGGTTGTCGACCGACAGTACCTTCTCGGTCAGGTAGCCGGCGAAGTACTGTCCGCCGAAGTCCCACCCGGAGACCAGGCCGATGCCCACGCCGAACAGCAGCGCGAGACCGATGTAGAAGGCGGACCAGCGCGCGGACTCGCCGATGGTGGGCTCGTGCGGCTTGCGCACGTGCGCGAAGAACTCGTAGACGAAGAAGGCGATCGTCACCGCGATGGTGATGATCCAGATGAGCGGGGTGACCTGCACCGGGACTCCAAGGGGTAGGCGTAGCGATTCGCCAAGGTCTCCTCCGCCCCGCGCCGTTGCGGCGTCAGGACCAGCGGCCCGGGATGCGGTGGCGCATCCGTATTGACGGGCTCGCTGCGTGCGGGAGTACTCCCCTTGTTATGTCTATCTTATCGGGACGGATCCTGAGGAAGTCCTCAGAAATCGTCGCTACCGGAGGCTCAGCCCCGTGTGCTGCGCCAGTGCATCCACGAGCCGGTCCTGGAACGCCTCGTCGAGCGCTGCGGGATGCGGCCGCTGCGGCCGCTGGTGGTGCCAGTAGGCGGAGGTGCGCGTCGCCGGGTCCTCGCCTTCGGCGAGCCAGACCTGGGTGCGGTGGCCGAGCTCCAGGTCGTCCGGGGCGTGCGCGCCGCCCATCCGGGTCGGAACCCAGCCGGGATCGACGGCGTTGCTGAAGACGCCGGGTCGGTAGCGGGGGAGCGCCGCCGCCAGGGCGGTGACCATCAGCTTGGTGTCGGAGTAGGTCGCCGTCCTCCGTTCGCCCGACCAGTCGAGTCCGTCGAGCCGCGGGTGCCCACCCCGGTGCATGCCGCTGCTGAGGAACACGACGCGCTCCGCCGGCACCAGCGCCGTCAGAACGTACGGCGCCACCACGTTGACCGGCAGCAGGTCGCGCCCATCGACGACGCCCGCGTTGTGGATCACCGCGTCCACTCCACCGGCCGAGCGCACCTTCTCGGCGAGTGCGCGCACCTGCTCGTCGTCCGCGAGCTCTGCGGCGAGGATGCTGCCGCGGTCGCCGAGCACGGCCCGCAGGTCGTCTGCCCGGTCGAGGCTCCGGACGTGGCCGACCACCGTGTGGCCGTCTTCGACCAGCTCGCGGGCGGCTCCGAACCCCAGTCCGCTGCCCGCGCCCGTCACCAGCACCCGCGCCATGCCGCCTCCTCCGTGTCGAGCACACCATACGCCGGGCCGGCGGCGAAACGGGGCGCACGACCTGTTAGCATCCCGGGTGGGGGGGGAACCATGGTTCACAGGAGAGCGTTCCGGCGGCTCATGCTGCGAACGGTCGCGACGGCCGCGCTCGTCGCGGCGACCGCGGGGTTGAGTGGATGCGCGCTGTTCGGCGGCGACGCGAAGGCGGTGTCTGCGCCGCACCGGACGCCGCACACCTCCGGGACGGCGACCACGCCTCCTCGCAGCACTCCCGGCGTCGGGATCCTGACCGGGTCGCCGACCCCGACGGCCACCCCGACAGCGCCTCCCCCGCCCGCCCCCACGCTGACGCAGGTGCCGGCCGGCACGGTCGTCGCCCAGGGCAGCGTCGCCTCGCCGAAGGGCAGCATCCACTACCGCTACCGCGTCGTGTCCACCGGCGACGGGATGTACAGCGTCGAGTACTCGGGCTTCACGTCGACGGTGCCGGTGCCGGTCTCGGCCACGTTCCTCGAGACACCTCCCAGCGTCGGCGACGGGCTCACCTATCACGGCATCGGCGACCACGCGCTGGGCGGACCGACGACCGCCGCGGCGCCGCAGACCTCCGCGGTGCTGGGCAAGAAGCCCTCCTACCTCACGACGCTCGTCACCTACTCCTCCGTCGCATCGGAGGACGGGGTGCCGGTCGAGCTCGGGCCGAACAAGGTGCTCGCGGTCAACAAGGTGTCGTGGTCGATCCCGCCGCGCCAGTCCAACGTCCACCCGGTGGACGGCGGACCGCTCGTCGGCGCGCGCGGCGCGGTGACGGAGACCACGGCGAGCGGCGCGCCAGCGCGCTACGTCGTCGCGGTCGGCGACACCACGGAGAAGGTCGCGCAGCGGTTCGGCATCCCGGTCTCGTACCTGGTCTGGCTGAACGCCGACCGACAGGTGTTCGACGCGCAGCAACAGCTGTATTCGTCGGTCACGCTGAATCTGAACCCCGACGACCTCTGAGCCGGCGGCCTCTCAGGCGGCGGCTGCGCAGGTACACCTTGCGACGGAGCCGTTCGCTACCTGCGGCCGATCCGTCGCTCCGCCCGGATGCCTAGCGTCGAAGGATGACCGCATCCGTCTCCGTCCACCGCCCGCGCACCGCGTCCGGGCCGCTGCCGGTCGCGCTGTTCGCCGCGTACCTCGTGCTGCTGGTCTGGGCGGTGCTGTGGAAGTTCCACACGCCCGACTTCGGCGGGGAGGGCGTGCGCGCCGTCAAGCTCGTCCCCTTCGTCGCGGGCGAGGGCTTCGGCCAGAACCGGCCGTCCGAGATGCTGGCGAACGTCCTGCTGTTCGTGCCGTTCGGCGTCTACCTCGGCGTGCTCGCGCCGCGCTGGCGGGCGCTCCGCGTCGCCGCCGTCGCGGCACTGGCGAGTTGTGCGCTGGAGGCCGCCCAGTACGTGCTGGCGGTGGGCAGCTCGGACGTCACGGATGTGATCCTCAACACGGTCGGCGCCGTCAGCGGGCTACTCGCTCTCACCGTCGCACGGCGGATGTCGGGTGGACGGGCGGTGCCGGTCATCCTGTGGACCTGCTCGATCGCGACCGTTCTCGCGGCGCTCTGGGGCGCCTCCCTGCTCGGCGGACCGCTGCATCCGCTGCCCCCGATGCCCGCGGTCGGGCGGTAGGCGGCCGCCGCCCGATCTAGAGCTTTCGCCGCCAGGGGACCATACTGCGAGCATGCGCGGGCAGGGGGTCGGGAAGCTGGTCAGCGCGTTCACGGCGCTCGCCGTCGGAGCGCTCCTCGCCCTGGGCGCCGGCGCGGCTCCGGCATCGGCGTCGTTCGCGACGCAGTGCGGAGCTCCGACGCGGGTGCTGGACGCGGGCGCCTCGTCCGTCTCCCTCGCCGCGGGCGAGACGGTGCTCCTCGCCTCCGGAACGTTCGCGGGAGGGGTGGATGCTCTGCCGTCCGGAGCGACCCTGTGCGTCGGGGCGGGCGCCGTCCTCCGTCCCTCCTACGTCAACAACGCATCGGGCGCGCTGGTCGTCGCGCCCGGCGCGCTCGCGGCCTTCCCGTCCATCGCCGTCGGCACGGGCTTCGCCCTCGGCGTCGAGGGCACCGTCGAGTTCGCCGGGCTGAACGTCAACGGCGCATCCACGTTCACGGTCGCCGGCGGCGGATCGCTGACGATCGCGGGAGGCTTCGCGCCCTCCGCGGGAACGTTCGACAACGCGGGGACGATGACCATCTCGGGTCCGCTGAGCCTGAACAGCGGCGCCCGCATCGAGAACTCCAACGACCTGAGGATCGTCGGCGACGCGAACCTCAACGGCCGCTTGCAGAACACGGGCAACGTGGAGATCGCCGGATCGCTGACCGTGAACGGCGGCGGGATGTTCGCCAACGACTGCCGCGTCCGCACGACCGGGGCGCTGTCGAACAACTCCGCGACGTCCGCGAACGCGGGGATCGTCATCACGGGAGGGGTGTTCACCAACAACGGCACCTGGCGGCAGTCGGTGGAGGGCCTGCTCTCGTCCACCGGTCTCACCGACGACGGCGAGGTGAGTGGATTCGGCTCGTACCGGTTCGCCGGACCGACCAGCGTGCAGGGCCGGTTCACCGGCGACTCGCCCGGCACTCCCATCCAGGTGCAGACCCAGGCGCCCGCGGGCAGCATCTTCGACGTGCAGACGGGCGTCGTCGCCAACGTCGTCCGGGTCGCTGCCACCCGCGCGGCCACCCTCGACGCGCCCCTGTCGGGATGCACCGTCAACGCCGTGCCGTTCGCCGACCTCTCCGTCTCGAAGTCGGGTCCGGCGACCGTGCTGCAGAACGGGGACGTGACGTACACGCTCGTCGTGGCGAACGCCGGCCCCGACGACGCCGAGGGCGTGGTGCTGACCGACACGCTGCCCGCCGGGGTCACCGGCGTGGTGGATGCGGGAGGCGGCACGGTCGCGGGCGGAACGATCAGCTGGGCCATCGGCACGCTGGCGCCGGGAGCCTCCACCGCCCGGACGTTCACCGTCTCCCAGGCGGCCGCGGTCGGAACGGTGCTCCATGACGTCGCCTCCGCGATCTCGGACATCGACGACCCCGACCCGTCGAACAGCGACGGGTCGAGCGCGGACAGCCAGGCGGACACCACCGTGGTCGGGGTCGCGCCGCCGCCCAATTCGCCGCCCGTCGCTCAGCCGCTGACCCGTCCCGGGTTCACCGCCGAGCTGCTCTTCGGCCGGGTGAGCGCCACCGACCCGGACACCGGACAGAAGCTGACGTACACGATCACGACTCCGCCCGTCCACGGCCGGGCGCTCATGGTCGCCGGCGGCGGCTTCGGCTACCGCTCGGCGGACGACTTCACCGGTGACGACAGCTTCATCTACACGGTCTGCGACGACGGGACGCCGGTGCTCTGCGACACGGCCACCGTCTCCCTGCCGATCAGCCCGATCGCGGTCGACGACTCCGCCGAGACCTCCGCGGGCGCGCCGGTCGTCATCCCAATCTCGGCCAACGACTCGCTGGGCGCCGCCCTCAGCCCGGCGCTCACGACCCCGCCGTCGAACGGCACGGCCACTGTGGATGCCGTCGCCGGAACGATCAGGTACACGCCCGTCGGCGGCTTCACCGGCCAGGATGCCTTCCAGTACCGCATCTGCTCGCCGACGAACCCGTCCCTCTGCGCCACCGCCACGGTGACCGTCACAGTGCGGCCCCTGAACAACCCGCCCGTCGTCGAGTCCCTCCAACTGACGACGACGGTCGCGACGCCCGTGACCCGCGCCATCCGGGCCACCGATCCCGACCCGGGCCAGACGCTCGCGTTCGCCCGCGGCATCCCTCCCCGCACCGGAACGGCGACGGTGTCCGCCGACCAGACGACGTATCTCCCGCGCACCGTCTTCGCGGGCACCGACCAGTACTCCGTGATCGTCTGCGACGACGGCGTGCCCGTACTGTGCGCGACCGGGCTGGTCGACGTCGACATCTACCCGGTGGCGAACCCGGACAGCGCGACGACGCCCGCCGGAACCGCGGTGAGCATCCCCGTCACGGACAACGACCAGGGCACCGTGGGGCCGCCGACCGTCGCGACGCCACCGGCGCACGGCACGGCGACCGCGAACGGACCGTCCATCGTCTACACGCCCGAACCCGGCTTCTCCGGCAGCGATGCGTTCACCTACACGATCTGCGCCTCCATCGCACCGACGCTGTGCGACACGACGACGGTCACCGTGCAGGTCACGGCTGGAACGGTCGGGCCGCCCGACGGTCCCGGCGGCGGCTCGGGCAGCGCGGCGGCGGGAGGACCGGACGGCGACCTCGCGGCGACCGGCGGCCGCGCCCCTGACGTGCCGGCCGTCTGGCTGGGGCTGGCGGCGATCGCGGCCGGTGCGCTCGTCCTCAGGATCGGGCGCCGTGATCGGCGCTCGGGAACCTTCACTAACGCGCCTCGTAAGTAAAGGTTAGGCCGCAACCTTTACTAACGCGCCTCGTAAGTAAAGGTTAGGCCGCAACCTTCACTATCCCGGTTCAGAACCGCCCGATGCCCTTGCCGATCAGCACGACGCCGATCACCAGGAGCAGGACGGACATGATGGTGGCGTTGTTGTGCACGAGCCAGGTGCGCAGGGCTTCGAGCGGCCGGGCCATCCGCGAGGAGGCGGCCAGGTACGCGATGACGGGCACGGCGACGGTGGACGCGGCGATGACGGTGTAGACGATCACGGCGACGACGGCCTCCCCTGCGTTCTGCGCGTCGGATCCGATCGCGACGCCGGCCGCGACGCCCATCAGGAGGTTCTTCGGGTTGAGGGCGGAGAGGAGGAACCCGAGCACGAGCGCCCGGACCGCGGTCATCGTGTCGATGGCGGCCATCCACTTCGGCAGGGCCGGCTCGGCGCCCGCTGCGGGACGCGACCGCCACTGCCGCACCGCGAGCACGAGCAGCAGCAGGCCCAGGATGATCGTGATCGTCCCCACGACAGGCTTCGACTGCTCGGCGTCGTCGCCGTGCGGGATGACCGTGGAGAGCAGGGTGAAGAGGACCACCGCCACGACGATCCCGAGCACCCAGCCGAGGAGGAAGCCGAGGCTGGTGCCGCGGGCCTTCGGCGACAGCAGCATCAGGATGGCCGCGATGATCGGGATGGGGCTGATCGCGACACCGAGCGCGAGGGGGAGGATGTCTCCGATGACGGGTCCCATGCTGATCCTGCTCTCTGGTTGCGCTAGGGCCCCAGCCTCGGGCACCATCCGCGGTTCGTAATAGACACCGGCATTTCAGCCTTTCGCCGCGTCCCGCAGGAACCCGAGCACGGCCGGAAGCGCGCGGTCGGCGATCGTCGCGTGCGTCGCGCCTGGGACTTCGTGGTAGGTGACGGCGGTCCCGAGCTGCCGCTCATGATCGACGAAGGCGGCCGTCGACTCCGGCCGGACGAGGGTGTCGTCGAGACCCTGAGCCACGAGCAGGGGCACCGGCAGTCGCGCACTCCCGGGCGTGTTCTGGCGCAGGAGAGTGGCCCATGGTTCGGTGGTCTCCGGGTCGCCCGTCACGAAGCGGCCGATCAACGGCTTCGCCACCGCGTGGAGGGCGTCGTTCTGGGTGATCAGGCAGAAGCCGTTGATCGTCGGCAGCGCCGCGACGGCGGCCGGGGTGAGGATGGTGCCGACGTCGGCGCCGTAGACCTGCGCGTACGCCGCGAAGGCGTAGGAGCCGATACTGACGCCGGAGAGGTCGCCGATGTCCGCGCGGAGCAGTGACGCCAGGTCCGCGGCGGGGGCGGCGACCGCGACGCCGCGCAGGTCGAGCTCCGGGGCGTATTGCTTCCACAGCTCGGTGGCGAACAGGACCGCCTGCCCGCCCTGCGAGTGCCCCCACAGCAGCAGGCGGTCGCTCGCATCGGTGCCGAGCACGTTGCGGGCGGCGCGGGCCGCGTCCAGGACGTTGCGGCCCTCGGTCGCGCCGACCAGGTACGAGTCGGGGCCCGGCACGCCCATCCCGGTGTAGTCCGTGGCCACCACGGCGTATCCCTGAGCGAGCAGGTCGGGCAGCCCCTCCATCCAGAAGTACGGGTCGACGGATCGTGACGGTGCGCACTTCTCGGCGCTTCCGGTCGTCGGGTGCCCCCACGAGACGATGGTGCGGCCGCCGAGGGGCGCCGCGCCGTCCGGGACGACGAGCATGCCGCTGTTGAGCACCGTCCGCCCGTCAAGCTCGGTGGAGCGGAACAGGATGCGCCATGCGGTCGAGCCCTCGGGCGCACCCGGCGTGATCTCGGCTCGGACAACTGTGCCGGGCGTTCCGGTCGCGCTCGGCGGGTCATCGTAGAACCTGCCGGTGTAGGGCCGGGCCAGCAGATCCTCTTCGACGCGGGGAGCCTGCGAGCAGCCGGTCAGCACGCTCGCGACCAGGGCGAAGGCCAGAGCGGCAGCGCCGACGCGTGCCCCCTTGCCCATCCCACGCCACCGACCCCGCATGCGGCCATCTTCCCGCACGTGGGCCGGAGATGGCACCGACGCCACCGTGGCACAGCCCGGACGTGATTTCACCCCGGCTTCACCCCGCTGGGCCATCGCTCTGCACGCCCGGTGCCCGCTAGCGTTCTCTCAGTCCGCGCCTCGCAGTGGAGCGCTGCCCCGCGCCCGGAGGACGATGCCGGCGGGTGTGAGGAGCAGTACGTGAAGCGACGTCGGATGGTGGCCTCCAGCGCGGGACGGGTGCGCCGTTCCCTGTCGGGTCTGCTGGCAGTCGTCCTCGTGGCGGCCGGGCTGGTTCTCGGCGCCTCGACGCTCGCAGCGTCGCCGGCTGCCGCCGCCTCCAGCGGGTGCGGATACGCGAACTCGTCGGCCGGCAACGGCAAGTACGCATCCACCGTCTGCTGGTTCGACTTCACCCCGTTCGATCAGACCGCGGCACGCCAGCCGGCCGGCCAGCAACTCCAGATCGCGCTCGATGGCGGCCTCGTCGCGAACTTCACCGTGAAGGTCACCGACGTGCCCAACAAGGTGCCGATGAGCTTCGAGAAGCGGTCGACACCGCTGGAGACGCGCTTCGCGTTCGGCACGGACGCGTACCGCGGCATCCCCGGTCTGAACGCGCTGTACAGCCTCGGCTCGCCGGCGGGCAGCAAGGCCGCCACCATCACCTTCGACGACATCCGGGTCACCGACGCGCTCGGGCAGCCCGTCGCCGGGTATTCGTTCGTCGCCGCAGACGCCGAGGACAACGTGGCGGGGGAGAGCTTCGCCTGGAATTCGGACAAGCCGCTGAAGGAGATCGAGCGGCTCGCTCCGAATGGTGGATGGGGATGCAAGAACCCGATCGGGTTGGCCACCACCTCCGTCTCCTGCGCAGGGACGGGCGCCGGCGGCACCACGACCGCGGGCGGCAAGTCGACGGCGCTGCTCGTCGCGGCCGACTCGCCGACCTCCTTCGCCACGACGTGGACGACGAGTGCTCGCTCCGCGATCGCGATCGGGGTGCAGACGGCCAAGCTCACCGTCGTCAAGCAGGTGAACGGCCGTATCGCTCCGGTCGACGCCTTCACGGTGACGGCGACCAACTCGTCCGGCGTCGTCGTCGGGCAGGCAAGCACGGGCACCTCCGGCACCGCCACGACGGGCGCACTCGTGGTCCCCCCCGGCAGCACGTACATGGTCGGTGAGGCCGCAGCCGCCGGATCGCCCGCGAACCTCGCTAACTACAGCCCGTCGTGGGCGTGCGTGAACAACGCTCCCGCCAGCCCGACCGTGCTGCCCTCCGGCCCGGGGCTGACGCAGAGCGTGGTCCCGGCCGCGGGCGACGACATCGTCTGCACCGTCACCAACACGGCGAAGAACACCGGCATCTCGCTGCAGAAGGTCGCCGCGCCGCCGGTCGACGTTAACGGCAACGGGATCACCGATGCGGGCGACAGGATCGCGTACTCGTTCACGATCACGGACATCGGTCAGACGGACATCGACACCGTCGCGGTCTCCGACGCCAAGGTCGGCGCTGTCG
This sequence comes from Leifsonia shinshuensis, assembly GCF_031456835.1. Taxonomy (NCBI): domain Bacteria; kingdom Bacillati; phylum Actinomycetota; class Actinomycetes; order Micrococcales; family Microbacteriaceae; genus Leifsonia; species Leifsonia shinshuensis. The sequence goes on along the minus strand of NZ_JAVDVK010000001.1, from coordinate 2,393,518 downwards.
CCTGCCCCTCGGGCACGGTCGCTCCCACGGCTGCAGTCACGTGCACGGCCGCGGCCCCGTACGTGATCACGGCGGGGGATGTGACGGCCGCCGCCGTCGTCAACACGGCGACCGCCACCGCTCATCCGTCCGGTTCCACCGCGGTGCTGACCTCGAACACGTCCTCCACCAGCACCCCGACGACAGCGCCGGCGCCCGCCCTGACCCTCACCAAGTCCGCGACGCCGTCGTCGGCGGCTGCGTACGTCGTCGGGCAGCAGATCACCTACAGCTTCGTCGTGCGCAACACCGGGAACGTACCGGTCGGCGGCATCGCGATCGACGACAGCGGATTCAGTGGAACGGGGACGTTCGGCGCTCTGGACTGCCCGACGGGATTCGGGACACTCTCCCCGAACACGGAGGCCACCTGCACGGCGACCTACACGCTCACCCAGGCGGATGTCGACGCGGGCCACGTGACCAACTCGGCCACGGCGACCGGCGTGCCGAACGGTGGCCCGCCCACGATCACCACGACGCCGTCCACAGCGACCATCCCGGTCGCCCCCGCCGCCGGCGTCAGCCTGACCAAGCGGGCGACACCGAGCACCGCGACGTTGCCCGGCGACGTGATCACGTACGAGTTCGACGTGACCAACACCGGGAACGTGACGCTCAGCGCTGCGGCCGTCACGGAGACCGCGTTCTCGGGCACCGGACCACGACCGGCGCCCACCTGCCCGGCCGGTTCGTTCATCCCCGGCCAGACCGTGACCTGCACCGCTGCGTACACCCTCACGCAGGCCGACGTGAACGCGGGGACGCTCACGAACACGGCCACCGCCTCCGCCGTCGCGCCGGGTGTCGGCACACCGGTGTCGGCCCCGTCGACGGCGACCGTCTCCATCCCCTCCGCTGCCTCGCTCGATCTCGTGAAGACGGCCGCCGTCGCGGGTTCCGGCGTAGCCGGTGACGTCGTCACCTACTCGTTCCAGGTCACCAACACCGGAAATGTCACTGTCACCGGTGTCGCGGTCCAGGAGACGGCGTTCAGCGGGACCGGCACGCTCAGCGCCATCGTGTGCCCGGCCTCAACGCTGGACGCAGGGGAGGCGACCACGTGCACCGCGACGTACCCGCTGACCCAGGCAGACGTGAACAGCGGAGGCCTGACCAACACGGCGACCGCGAGCGCCACGCCGGTCGGTACGCCGACGCCCATCGTGTCGCTCCCGTCCCAAGCGCTCGTCACCACGGCCTCGAACGCGGGCATCTCCCTGCAGAAGTCGGCCACTCCCGCGAGCGCCACTTCGGCAGGGACGGCGATCACCTATTCGTTCCTCGTCACGAACACCGGGACGGTCGACCTCGCCAACCCGGCCATCGACGAGACGGTGTTCACAGGCACAGGTTCGGCTCCGACCGTGACCTGTCCGCCGGTGCTCTTCCACCCGCAGGAGTCCGCCACGTGCACCGCGTCCTACGCCCTGACGCAGGCGGACGTCGACGGAGGCTCGATCGTGAACACCGCGACCGCCACCGCCACGGCTCCCGCGGGCATGACCGCACCCGTGTCGACGCCGTCCTCCGCGACGGTCGCGATCCCGGCCGCGCCGGCCCTGACGCTGGTGAAGTCCGCGTCCCCGAGCGGTTCCGCCGACTTCACGGCCGGCCAAGTGGTCACCTACTCGTTCGTCGTGACCAACACCGGGAACGTGACGCTCACGGACGTCGGCGTCGTCGAGGGCGCCTTCACCGGAAGCGGTGCCCTGCCCGCGCCGGCCTGCCCCGCCGGCGCCGGTTCGCTGGCGCCCGGGCAGCAGCTGGTCTGCACGACCGACTACACCCTGACGCAGGACGACGTGGATGCCGGGTCCGTGACGAACGCCGCCACGGCGACAGCGCGCCCGGCGGGAAGCGCGACCCCGCGCACGTCGCCGAGCTCGTCTGTCACCATGCCGCAGCTGGCGAAGCCGGCTCTGACTCTGGTCAAGAAGACGTCGACGACGGCGATCACGACCGCCGGACAGGTCGTCGATTACAGCTTCACGATCACCAACATCGGCAATACGACGCTCAGCGGGCTGACCGTGATCGAAGGCTCGTTCAGCGGCGCGGGGAAGGTCTCCCCACCGGATTGCCCGACGGCGTCGACCCCGTTGGCGCCGGGACAGATCACGGTCTGCACCGCGTCCTACACGGTTCAGCCGAGTGACCTCACGGGTAAGCCGCTCGTGAACACCGCGACCGCGTCCGCCATCGACCCGGGTGGCGCGCCGGTGGCCTCCGGCCCGTCGACGGCGCGTGTCGTCGACGTGCGCGACGTGCCGTCGGCCACCGGTCCGACGGGCGCCGGGCTCGCCTCCACCGGACTCGCGATGGGGGGCACGGCCGTCGCCGGGGCGGCGCTCCTCCTGGCCGGCTTCGCGCTCCTCGCCGCTCGCCGCCGGCGCAGGGCGGCGTAAGTCTTACGCCAGGGCGAAGTCGATCGCGGCTGCCGCGTGCAGTGCGGTGGTCGGGAGGGTCGGCACCGGTGAATCCTCGGGACGCACGAGCAGCTCGATTTCGGTGCAGCCGAGGATGACGCCCTCCGCGCCACGGGCGACGAGCTCGTCGATGGCGCTGCGGTAGACCGCGCGCGACTCCTCGCGGACGACCCCGAGCACGAGTTCGCCGTAGATGATCTCGTTGAGCGACGCCTGGGCGTCGGGGTCCGGAACGAGGACGCGCAGTCCGGCCGCCTCGAGGCGGTCGCGGTAGAACGACTCGCGCATCGTGAAGCGGGTGCCGAGCAGCGCGACCGTGCCCATCCCGGCGTCGAGCGCGGCCGCGGCGGTCACATCCCCCAGGTGCAGCAGCGGGATGCGCAGATCGCGGGAGACCCGGTCGGCGACCTTGTGCATGGTGTTCGTGCAGAGCACGACGCACTCCGCTCCGGCGCTCTCGAGCCGCTGCGCCTCGGCGGCCAGGATCTCACCGGCGCGGTCCCATTCGCCGGCGGTCTGGAGCCGCTCGATCTCGGCGAAGTCCACCGACACCAGCACGAGGTCGGCGGAGTGCAGGCCGCCGAGCCGCTCGCGGATCCCTTCGTTGAGCAGCGAGTAGTAGAGCGCGGTGCTCTCCCAGCTCATCCCGCCGAGCAGGCCGATGCGTCTCATGGCGTCTCCTCCCGTCCCCCAGTGTGCCGCACGGACCGCGGGATGCGCGCGAGCGTCACGAGGCTCGCCAGCCCGTCGGGCGTCCCCGGCCAGTTGCGTTCGAGCGCCTCGTAGCCGGCGTGCTTGGCGGCGAAGCGCAGAGCGAGGACGGTGATGATCGCGTCGTCGGCGTAGCCGATGCCGGGGAGGAAGTCGGGGATGAGGTCGATCGGGACGATCAGGTAGGCGAGCAGCCCGTACAGCCACCAGCGGGTGCCGCGCGGCACCGACGGGTCCGTCGCGAGGCGCCGGATCAACCGGATCACGTCGGGCACCAGCCGCAGGACGGCACGCCAGTCCACGTCTCGCCCCGCCCGCCGCTGCTGGACGAGCAGGACGGCCACGAGGGCGATCCAGATGACGGCCAGGCCGATGAGCACTCCGACGACGGGCCGCATCCACTCGGGCACGGTCACTCCCGGAAGATGTGGACGGCCTCGCGCACGGCGTAGGCGACGATCACGAGTCCGGCCACGGGATCCGCCCACCACCAGCCGAGGAGTGCGTCGAGGGCGATGCCCAGCAGGACCGCGGTGGCGAGGATGCCATCCACGAGCGTCACGCGGCCCTCCGTGGTCAGCACCGGGTTGCCGAGCCGACGGCCGGTGCGGGCTTTGCCGAAGGCGAGTGCGAACATCACCAGCGCGGTCACGGCCGTCCAGCCGACGCCGCCGGGGGCGGGCGCGGCGTGATGGCCGACGATGAGTGCGACGACCGCCTGGACGAGGAGGTACGCGGCCAGCAGGAGGAACGCCACGCCGATCAGCCGCAGCGCACGCCGCTGGCGACGCTCGCCGGCACCGGTCAGCTCCCAGATCACGACGACGCTGGCGAAGATCTCGATCAGGCTGTCCAGCCCGAAGCCGAGCAGCGCGACCGAGGCGCTCCGGTAGGCGAGGACGGCGAGCACGATCACCCCGACGACGTTCCAGGCGAGGGTGAACGCCTCCAGGCCGATGCCGAACCGAGTCAGCCGGAGCCGGGCGTCCTCGGCCAGCCGGGTGTCCGTCATCGCGCCGGGTCGATGCTCGCGGGCACCAGTTCGAGCTGGAGGTCGTCCAGGTTGCGGAGGTGCGTCGTCGCATGCTGCCGAGCGGCCTCGGCGATGCGGTGGGCGTCCGTGAGGTTGGGGGTGTCGACGACCAGCCGGGCGCTCCCGTGCAGCCGGTGACCGATCCAGCGCAGCTGCACGCGCGGCACCGCGACGACACCGCTCGTCTCGGCCAGTGCGTGCTCCAGCTGGTCGACCAGGTGCGGTTCGATGCCGTCGAGCAGCCGTCGGCCGATGCTGCGGACGGTTCCCCAGAGCAGCACGATGATCGCGGCGGAGATGAGCAGGCCGACGATCGGGTCGGCCAGGGGGAAGCCGAGCATGACGCCGAGCGCGCCGAGGACGACCGCCAGCGAGGTGAAGCCGTCGATCCGCGCATGGACGCCGTCCGCGACGAGTGCCGCGGACCCGATGCGCTGTCCGACGCGGATGCGGTAGATCGCGACCGCCTCGTTGCCGGCGAATCCGATCAGGCCGGCGACGATCACCCAGCCCAGGTTCTCCAGCGGGTGCGGGTGGAAGAGCCGGTCGATCGACTGCCAGGCCGCGACGACGGCGGACAGCGCGACGACGGCGATGATGAACAGCCCGGAAAGGTCCTCGGCGCGTCCGTACCCGTAGGTGTACCGGCGGGAGGCGGCCCGGCGCCCGAGGACGAAGGCGATCCAGAGCGGTACGGCCGTCAGCGCGTCCGAGAAGTTGTGAACCGTGTCGGCGAGCAGCGCGACCGAACCGCTGAAGGCGACGATCACCGCCTGCAGCAGGGTCGTCCCGAGCAGCACGAAGAGGCTGATCTTCAACGCCCGCACGCCCTCGGTGCTCGCCTCCATCGCGTCATCGATCGCGTCGGCGGCGTCGTGCGAATGCGGGACGAAGAGGCCGTAGAGGAAGCCCTTGAAGCCGGTTGGGTGGTGGTGGCCGTGATCGTGGTCGTGCGGGTGCCCGTGGTCGTGCGGGTGGTCGTGGTCGTGGTCGTGTGGATGTCCGTGACCGTCGTGCGTGTGCGCCTCGTGGGTCACGCGGTCGCCTCTTCGTCCACACCAGCCGCCGCGTGGTGGTGCCGCGGCGTGCCGCCCAGGGAGTGCTCGGCCTGGAAGATCGCGTCGCTCACCAGACGGCTCGCGTGCTCGTTCTCGAGCCGGTAGAAGACCCGCTGGCCGTCCTGCCGCGTGGCGACGATCCGCGCCAGCCGCAGCTTCGCCAGATGCTGAGACACGGCCGCGGGCTGCTTGTCGAGGATGTCCGCGAGGTGGTTCACCGACAGCTCGCCCGCATCCCGCAGCGCCAGCACGATGCGCACCCGGGTCGCATCGGCGAGCATCGCGAACACCTCCACGGCGAGTTCGACGTACTGGCTGTCGGGAAGGCGTCCGCATATCGGCTTATCTGCGTGCATACGCAGATTAAAACCCTTCCAGCCTCCGGTGCAAAATCCTCCTCCGTGGTGTGAACACGTCGTCCCTAGCCGCCACCGCCACGCAGGCGCTAGGAACGTGACGAGTCGTGCGCAACGAACGGAGCGTGGATGTCCGAATACAGCCGATCCCCATCGACCGCCCTCCCCTCGTGGAGGGACGGCGTGGCCAGGCAGACCATCGTCGACTTCGTGGGCTGCATCGCGGGCGACGGCCGCGACGCCGTCCCCGTCGAAGGGCGCGTGGCCGTGTTCGACAACGACGGAACTCTGTGGACCGAGAAGCCGATGCCGACGCAGCTGCATTTCATCGTGCAACAGTGGGCGGCAGCGGCCCGCGCCGATCCGTCGCTGGCGGAGAGCGAGCCGTACCGCTCGGTCGTCGCGGGGGACTTCTCGTGGCTCGGCGCAGCCATCGACAAGCACTACGCCGGCGATGACGCCGACCTCCAGGTGGTCATCGGCGCTCTTCTGAAGCTGACGGCCGGGATGAGCGTCGAGGTGTACGAGGACGCGGTCGACGCGTTCTTCAGGGAGGCCCAGCATCTGACGTTGGGCCGGCCCTACAGCAGCGTGGTCTACCAGCCGATGGTGGAGCTGTTGAGGTACCTGGAGGCCAACGGATTCACCTGCTACATCGTGTCCGGCGGCGACAGGGATTTCATGCGACCGATGACCGTCGCGAACGACGGCATCCCGCCCGAACGCGTCGTGGGGTCCGCCGTCGGCCTCATCTACGAAGACGGCGAGGTGCGTTACAGCTCGACGTTCGGCTTCCTCGACGACGGACCGCAGAAGCCGGTGCGGATCTGGAGCCGGATCGGCAGGCGGCCGCTCGTCGCGGTGGGCAACTCCGACGGCGACGTGCCGATGCTCCAGTACGTGCAGAAGCACCCCCTGAGCCTGAGTCTGCTGATTCATCACGACGACGACACGGGCCGCGGCGACCTCCCCTACGACAAGGGCGCCGAGGAAGCGCTCGTAGGCGCCGCCGCGAACGGCTTCACGGTGGTGAGCGTGAGGGACGACTGGGCTCGTGTCTTCCCCGAGTGAGGCCGCCGGGCGGCATCCTGCGTCGGGCCGTATGCTCGTCGCGAGGATGGGGGCTGATGGAAGAGTTGCTGGCCGGGGGCAATACGACCGAGGGCGTCGTAAGAGCAGGCCGAACCGTTCGACGCCCGCGCGACCATCGTTCGACGTTCGCGAGCGAAGTCCTTCGTGCGTTGAATGAGGCCGGTTTCGTGTGGGCGCCCGCCTATCTCGGCATCGACGAGGAAGGCCGCGACACCTTCTCCTACATTCCCGGGGCGACCACCGATCACCCCTCACAGCGCGACGAGCGCTGCTACGCGGCCATCGGAGGGATCCTGTGCGAACTTCACGACTTCAGCCGCGGCATCCCGCTCGCGTCCGGCGCCGAGTGTCTGGTTCACGGTGACCCCGGTCCGTTCAATGTGGTCATGTCGGCGGGGATGCCGGTGGCGCTGATCGACTGGGACAGCGTCCATCCCGGTGACCCGATGGAGGACGTCGGTTATGCGGGATGGACGTGGTGCATCTACGCCACGGGGAACGTGCCTGTTGCCGACCAAGCGCGACGGCTGCGGCTGCTCGCAGACGGTTACGACCCGCAGATGGGCGCCGACGCCCTGATCGAGGCGGTCTTTCGGTGCCAGGACGCGATCATCCGAATCGAGGGAGCGAACGCCGTCGATGAGCGCCTCAGCGACCAGCGTCGTCACCACGCACGCGCCGCCGTCGAGTGGGCCGGCAGCTGCCGGAACGTGTTGAGCACGAACCTCGAGGTCTTCGCCGAAGCGCTCCAGCGCGATCGACGATGAGAACAACGGTGAAAGCGACGCTCCTGATGTCGAGCGCTATAGCGGTCGTCGTGTGGTCAGAGGTGGTGCATGCGCGGGCATCCAGACGCAGACTGAATTCGGTCGTGAGGGCTGTCCCCAACCGTGAAGCGGTTGTGGTGCTCGGGTACAGGAATCGGGGACCGCGCGCGAACTACGTCAACCGGTGTCGGGTTCGCGCCGGCCTCCGTTCGTTCGACGATCGCGCTCGTGACCGGCTTCTCGTTCTCTGCGGCGGACCGGTCGCGGGCGACACCGCTGAGGCGACGCTCTTGTATGACTACGCACGTGAGAGGGGCTACACCGACGCCTTCGTACTCGATACGGACAGCCTCACCACGCGGGAGAACATCACCAATGCGATTCCGTTTCTCGAAGGCGCGGACTCGATCAAGATCGTCTCCAACTCGCTGCATGCCGAGAAGGGTCGAGCGTACTTGTGGCAGTTGCGCCCGGACCTCGCCGCGCGACTGCGCCGCGGGGCTGACTACCGCTTCGGTGAGATCATCTTCCTCAAGCCGATCGCAGCAGTGATCGGGCTCCGGGGGCTTCGCCGTCTCACAAGAAGCAAAGCGCCGCTACAGTCCCGGGCGCTTGACCCAGACCGCGGTGTACCGCCAGAACAGCCGCTGCCGCATCCGGACACCGGGAAGTAGCGCGGCGGCGACTGCGCGGATCTCCGTGAACGACTGGCTGGCCTCCGCTGTCGGGGCCCGCATGTGCCGGGGCATCTCGTGCGCTCGATGCGGGTGGCGAATCAGACCGATGATCGGGTTGAGGAGCACCGAGATCCAGGAGCGCAGGGCATCTGCGCTCGTCTCTTTCGCCACTCCGATGATGACCAGACGGCCGCCGGATCTGAGCGACGCCCGTGCTGTGTCGAGCGCTTCACGTAGGGGCATGTGGTGGAGCGAGGCGGCGAACACGATCACGTCGTACGCCTGCACCGGTTCATCGCCGAATCGGCGCTGCTCGATGCGGACGTTGGGCACGTCGCTGAAGCGCTCAGCGGCGACTGCTGCGGTACCTCCGTCCGGCTCCAAGCCGACCGCCGAAGGGAACACTTCGGATAGTCGAGCCAGCAGGTTTCCTGTCCCGCAACCCACATCCAGCGCCGCCGTACCGCCGCGACGGTGGACCGATCGGGCATGCCGCAGGACGAACCCGGCGTAGGCGTCGTTATGCGACCACGGGTGTGCTGCGCTCGCCCGTGCGAGCGCGGCGAGGAGACCCATGTTGGACAGCCTAAGATCCCGAACGAGGGATCCGTGCGGCTGCCTCAGTCTGACGGCACGTAGCGACCGTTTCCACAGAAGGGGTGACGTGTGAACCAGCAGCGGATCGACGATGCCATCCAGGCGTTCTACGGCGGGGTCTTCGATGAGGATGCGCGGCTCACGAGCCGCTCAGCGCAAGGACGCCTCGAGTTCGAACGGACGCAGGAGATCGTGCGCACCGCAACACCCACGCCCGCTCGCATCCTGGATGTGGGCGGCGCGACCGGCGTTCATGCGGCCGCTCTGGCCGCCGACGGATACGAGGTGGTGCTGGTCGACCCCGTCGAGAGTCACGTCGCAGCGGCTCAGCGGGTGGGCACCTTTCGGGCCGTCGTCGGTGATGCGCGTCAGCTCGACTTCCCGGACGGCACCTTCGACGCGGTACTCATGGCGGGGCCCCTCTACCATCTCGCCTCCCGAGAAGATCGATTGCTCGCTTTGCAGGAAGCGCGCCGTGTGAGTCGGGTGGGTGGATTCGTGCATGCTGCGGCGATACCTCGGCTCACTGCGTTCGCGGCGGCGGCTCTGGACCCGGCGTTGCTGGACGAAGCACCGGACGCCTGGCTGAACCTGCTCCGGCACGGCACGCCGGTTCCATCGCTGCGTTTCCCCGCAGGGCATTTCCACACCCCTCACGAGTTGCATGAAGAGCTGTCAGCAGCCGGACTCACCGATGTGCGGGTGATCGGGCTGGAGGGGCCGGCGGGACTCGCCCTCGAGACCACTGCAGAAGTGTCCGCCTCGGACTACGAAGCAGCAAAGCGTCTCGCTTACACCTTCGAAGAAACGGCGGACATCCGTGACTTCAGCAACCACCTCCTCGGTACGGGGCGGGTCGAACGCCGCCGCTAGGGTCGTGGTGTGTCGACGACGATTCCCTTCCAGGCCATCCCCGTGGATCAAACCGACGTCGTCTACGAATACGGTCCGGATTCGGTTCCCGACCCCGCCGTGCCGGCGAGCCACATCGAGGAAATCCGCCTGACGGACAGCGTCATCTACCCGGGGACGACGAGGACCATCTGGATCCACCGACCCGCTGACCTGCCTGCCGACGTCGAAGCCGGGGTGATGTTCTTCAACGACGGCTGGTGGTACCTCGACCCGGACGGCGACGTCCGCGGCGGCATAGTGCTCGATCACCTGGCCGCCACGCGTGCGATCCCGCCGCTCATCGGTGTGTTCATCGACCCGGGCGTCAGCGAAGAAGGCGGGCAGGCGATCAAGAACCGCAACGTCGAGTACGACGCTGCCGACAGCCGGTACGCGAACTTCCTCATCGACGAGGTTCTCCCGCTCGTCCGCTCGCGGCACCGGATCTCCGAAAACCCGTCGATGCGGGGCATCTGCGGTGGGAGCAGCGGCGGGAACGCGGCGTTCACTGCAGCGTGGAACCGACCGGATGCGATCGGGCGAGCGATCGCATTCAATGGGAGCTTCGCGCAGATGCCGGATGGCAACCCCTACCCGACACTGCTCGCCAGCGAACCCCGACGGAACCTCCGCGTGTTCATTCACGCGGCGCACCGAGACCTCAACTGGGACCACCCCGAGGACAACTGGTTCGCAGAGAACCTCGAGACGGCTTCAGCGCTGGCCCGGGCCGGATACGACTTCCGGCTCGTCGTCGGTGACGGAGGTCACAGCCCGAATCACGGTGGGGTGCTTCTTCCTGAGGCGCTGCGATGGCTGTGGAACGGTCCCGTCTCGGCCTAGGTGTCCACGTCTGCTCGGTCGAGAGGCGAGTTCGCTATGGCTTCGCGAAGCATGGCGACGGCGGCGCCGCGAGCCCAGTCGTAGAAGGTGTGGCGGCGGACGACGAGACGGCAGTTCGCGGCTGCGCCGAACGCGTGCGCTTGGAACTCCTCGCGGAACCGGCGCTCGTACAGGTCGTAATCCATGACGCCCTCGCCGGCGATGAGAACGACTTCCGGCCCGAACAGGTTCACCGTGGCAGCCAGTGCGTCGCCGACCGCCGTCCCCGCACGCTCGAACGCCTCCACGGCGCTCGGGTCGCCCTCATGGGCGAGCCGGATCGCGTCCGTCATTTCGAGGCCGGAGTCACCATGCCCGCGCCGGACCGCCTCGAGGATGGCATGCGAGGAGGCCACGGCCTCGACGCATCCCCGTCTGCCGCACACGCAGATCGCGTCCGAGGACGCGAGGGGAAGGTGCCCGATCTCGCCGGCCACACCGTGGGACCCGGTCACGACGTCGCCGTTGACGTAGATGCCGCAGCCGATGCCCGCGCCGATAGTGACGATCGCGAACGAGGTCGCGTCTCTGCCCACCCCGAACCAGTGCTCCGCCTTGGCCAGCGCGCGGACGTCGTTCTCCACGGTGACCGGGAGGCCGAGCAGCGACTCGAGCCGGTCTCCCAGCGGCACCTGGGACCAGTCGAGCAAGGGCGAATGGCGGACGGTTCCCGTGCTCGTGTCGATGTCGCCGGACACGGAGACTCCGACGCCGACGAGATTCGCTGCGTCGGCGCCGAGCTGTGCGATCAGCGCGTCGACCGAAGCGACGATCGCGTCCGTCACCGACTCGGGGTCGTGGCTTGCCAGTACGCGGTGCGTCGAGCCCAGCACGTCATTGCGGAGATCGACGGAGACGGCGAAAAGCTCGCCCTCATTGACCTTGACCCCGATGGCGATCATCGAGCTCGGCACCGCACTGAGCGGCCGCACCGGCCGACCGGGGACCGAGTGCTCGGCATGCTCGCCCACCTGGACGTACCCGCTCTCGATGAGCGGGCTGACCGTCTTCGTGACCTTCGCCTGCGACAGCCCTGTCATGCGCCCGATGTCCAGTCTGCTGACGGGGCCGTGGGTGATGATGCGGGTGAAGATCTCTGCGGACTTCGCCGTGCCGAGCGCAGGCCGGCGCGCCGTGATGGCACTCCGCCCGGCCCGGACGCTGTCGTCTCGCACATATCGAGGTTAGTGCACGGCGGAGATTCTTTGATGCCGTGGCCTAATTGTCAGGGGTCGATTTTCGAGGCATCCGCGGCGGTCGCCATAAATTATTGACAACGGCAAAAAAATACGTTTTGCTGTAACTCAATCCGGATCGGCCGGATGGATCTAGTGGAGTCTTCGATGACGAAGGTGAGCAGTACCAACGAGAGGCGCGTCGCGTGACGAGCGCACCGCCCGTATCCAGCGCACCCCCCGTGGCCGCACCGGCGGGACAGCCCCGGTCGACCGTCACGCGAGGTGCGACGACCACAACGAGACGCAAGAGGAGCCTCGGCCAGCGCTGGAAGATCGCGCTGCGGCGGCACTGGCAGCTCTACCTGCTGACCATCCTCCCGCTCGCGTACTTCGTGATCTTCAAGTACGTCCCGATCTCGAACGCGATCATCGCCTTCAAGGACTACAGCCCCGTCCTCGGGGTGTGGGGCAGCCCGTGGACCGGCTGGACCAACTTCGAACTCTTCCTGCAGAACCCGCAGTTCCCGACGCTTCTCTCGAACACGCTCATCCTGTCCGGCTACGCGGTGCTGGCGAGCTTCCCCATCCCGCTCATCCTGGCACTGGCGCTCAACGAGGTGCGCCACCGCTGGTTCCAGAAGACCGTGCAGATGATCACGTACGCTCCGTACTTCATCTCGACAGTCGTCGTGGTGTCGATGCTGATCCTCATCATGGCTCCGCGGCTCGGCATCCTCAGCGAGGTGTTCGGCTTCTTCGGCGTCCCGTCGCCCGACTTCCTCGGCGACCCCGACTACTTCCGGCACGTGTACGTGTGGTCCGACGTCTGGCAGACGGCCGGCTACTCCGCGGTCATCTACATGGCGGCGCTCTCCGGCATCGACCCGTCGCTCTATGAGGCGGCGAGGGTGGATGGCGCCTCCCGGCTCCGCAAGATCTGGCACGTCGACATCCCCGGCATCATGCCCACGGCGATGATCGTGCTGATCCTGAGCGTCGGCAACATCATGGCGATCGGGTTCGAGAAGGCGTTCCTCCTGCAGAACCCGCTGAACCTCGGCCAGTCCGAGATCATCGCGACCTACGTCTACAAGCTGGGCATCCTCAACGCCGACTTCGGGACGGCGACCGCCGTCGGCCTCTTCAACTCCGTGATCAACCTCGTGCTGCTCCTCGTCGTCAACTGGGTCGCACGCCGAGTGAGTGGGAGCGGACTGTGGTGACCCTCGACCGCCTGGCCGACAGCAGGACGACGCGCGCGAACGCGAACTGGAAGCCGCGCACGAAGAAGCCGCGCCGCATCCGCGAGTCGCCCGCGGACCGCGCCCTGCTCGTCCTGATCTACCTCGGGCTGACGCTCGGAGCGCTGTTCGTCATCCTGCCGCTCCTCTACATCCTCGCGAGTTCGTTCTCGTCCCCGCACGCCGTCACGGCGGGGGAGGTGTTCCTCTGGCCGGTCGACTTCACGCTGAAGGGCTACCAGACGGTCCTCTCCGACCCGCAGGTGCTTTTGGGGTATGCGAACTCCCTCTTCTACATGGTCGCGGGGACGCTGATCAGCACGACGCTGACCGTGTGCATCGCCTGGCCGCTGTCCCGGCGGACCTTCATGGGACGCAACGTGATCATGTCGCTCCTGCTGTTCACGATGCTGTTCAGCGGCGGCCTCATCCCGACCTACATGGTCGTGCAGAACCTGGGGATGCTCGACACCCGCTGGGCGCTGCTGCTCCCGCAGGCCGTCGCCGTCTGGCAGGTGATCATCGCGCGGACCTTCTTCCGCTCCGCGATCCCGGACGAGCTGGTCGAAGCGGCGGAGCTCGACGGCGCGAGCGACTGGCGCTTCCTCTGGACGATGGTGCTCCCGCTGTCCAAGCCGCTCATCGCCGTGATCGCGCTGATGTACGCGATCGGTCAATGGAACGGCTACTTCGACGCCCTCCTCTACCTGAAGAGCTCCGACCTGTTCCCACTCCAGCTGGTGCTGCGCAACATCCTCGTGCTCAACGCGACGAACGGCGGCACCAACGACCTGGCGGCTCAGGCTCAGAACCAGGAACTCGTCAACCTGCTCAAGTACTCGCTCATCGTCATCACGAGCGTGCCGGTGCTCATCATCTACCCCTTCGTCGCCCGGTACTTCAGCAAAGGGGTGCTCATCGGATCGGTCAAGGGCTGAGCCCGGCCGACGCGATCACACCCCTCCCCGAACCCACCACTGCACACCCGTCACGCAATCCCAGTTCCAAAGGAGGAACGAACCATGTTTTCCATCACGGACAGCCGCGCCCGCCGGCGCCGGCGCTCGGCGACGCTCGCCGTCGCGGTGAGCGGTGCGGCGCTGCTCGCGCTCTCGGCCTGCACGCCCTCGCAGGGCAACGGCGCGGACGACAAGATCGGCGGCACCGCGAACCTCAGCGTCTTCGCGCAGCAGGGGACCGGGCAGGACCTCGCCACCAACGCCTTCACCAAGGAGGTGGCCAAGAAGTTCAACATCAAGTTCAACTGGCAGACCACCACGCAGGACTCGTCGGTGGCGCCGGAGAAGCGCCAGATCCTCATGGCGAGCGGCGACTACCCGGACGCGTTCCTGCTCATCCCGTGGGTGGACCAGTTCAACCAGGTGGATGTCGAGAAGCTCGCGAAGCAGGGCGTCGCCGTTCCACTGAACGACCTCATCAAGCAGTATGCGCCGGACATCCAGAAGGTGCTCGACAGCAACCCGGACTACAAGGCGATGGCGACCTCGCCGGACGGCAAGATCTACGGGCTGCCGCAGCTCGCCGAGACGCTGCACATCCAGTACCCGTCGAAGCTCTGGATCAACACCGACTGGCTGAAGAAGCTGGGCCTGCAGATGCCGAAGACGACGGACGACATGACGAAGGTCCTCGAGGCCTTCAAGAACGGCGACCCGAACGGCAACGGCAAGAAGGACGAGATCCCGCTGAGCGGCGACTCGCACGACACGCTGATCCCGTACTTCATGAACGCCTTCATCTACGACCCGCAGAACCCCGACAAGGGCATCCAGTCGACGACGGTCCTCAACAAGGGCAAGGTCGACATCCAGGCGAACAAGGACGGCTGGCGCGAGGGACTGAAGTACATCAAGTCGCTGTGGGACGCGGGCCTCATCGACAAGGGCGCCTTCACGCAGAACCCCGCGGCGCTCGCCCAGGAGGGCAACAACGAAGGTCCCGTGCTGCTGGGAAGCGCCAGCTCGCTGCACCCGTACATCTTCGTCAGCCCGGGCGCCAAGGACGGCCGTGACAAGCAGTACGACGCGGTGCCGCCGCTGACCGGCCCGGACGGCGCGGACTACGCGACGTACGCCTTCGGAAGCACCCCCGGCGCCACCTTCCTGCTGACGAACAAGGCCTCCAAGAACGACCAGGTCGCCGCGATCAAGATGGTGAACTACCTCTTCACGGAGAAGGGCCAGCTCGACGGCAACTTTGGTCCGGAGGGCAAGGGCTGGGCCAAGGCCGGCGCCGACGACAAGGCCCTCGACCCGAACGAGAAGGCGGCGTTCGTCAACCTGCAGCTCGACCAGGATGCGGCCAACGCCGTGCAGTGGGGCGCGCTGTCGACCTACAACCAGAACGAGGCGTTCCGCGGGTCGCAGGCGGTGCCGACCGACCTCTACGACCCCTCGGGCTACGAGCGACGGCTGTTCGACGCGACCCTGCTGTACAAGGGGCACGAGCCGAAGGACCAGGTGTACCCGTCATGGCGGGTGTGGCCGGACCCGTCCAAGGCCACCCAGGTCGCCACGGAGCAGACGAACATCGACAACTACGTGACCCAGAACGCCCTGGCCTTCATCACCGGGTCGAAGAACCTCGACACCGATTGGGACGCGTACGTGAAGGGCTTCGACGGCCTCGGCCTCAAGGACTACCTGAGCACGCTCCAGACGGCGTACGACAAGTCGAAGAACTGACCAACTGAAGAAAGAACCCGGGCCGAGCCTCCGTCAGGAGCTCGGCCCGGGTTCTTTCGCGTCCGGCGGCCTAGCGGACTTCGGGGAACTCGCGGACCTCGCGGACGGGCTCGGGGTCGGCACGGACCGTCGCGCGGCGCCGCGATTTGGCACAAATCGTGGTTATCGCGCGCTCATAACCGCGATTTGGCACAAATCGTGAGCCACCGCCGCCGTGAAAGGGGGTCGGGCGGGGCGACATTCGGCACGAATGTCTGCCCGATCAGGCGTCGGTGTCCTGCCGGACGGGCTCGGGGTCGCGGCGGAGGGGCTGCAGCCGGGTGAGTTGCGTGACGTGGTGCGGGCCGAGTTCGGCGAGCGAGGTGACCTGGAGGAGTTTCATGGTGCGGATGAGCTGGTCGGTGAGGATCTGGATGGTGCGGTCGACGCCCGCGCGGCCGCCGGCCATCAGGCCGTAGAGGTAGGCGCGGCCGATCAGGGTGAACTTGGCGCCCAACGCGTAGGCGGCGATGATGTCGGCGCCGTTCATGATGCCGGTGTCGATCGCGACCTCGGTGTGATGCCCCACCTCACGCACCACCGAGGGGAGGAGATGGAAGGGGATGGGGGCACGGTCCAGCTGCCGTCCGCCGTGGTTGGAGAGAACGATCCCGTCCACCCCGTGATCCACCAGGGTGCGGGCGTCTTCGACGTTCTGCACGCCCTTGATGACGAGCTTCCCCGGCCACATCTCCCGGATGATCGCCAAATCATCGTAATTGATCGACGGATCCATCGCCGCGTTCAGCAGGTCGCCCACCGTCCCTCCGGTGGAGGACAGGGACGCGAACTCGAGTTTCGGAGTGGTCAGGAAGTCGTACCACCACCACGGCCTGGGGATCGCGTTCAGAATGGTGCCGAGGGTGAGCTGGGGTGGGATGGAGAACCCGTTGCGCTTATCCCGCAACCTCGCCCCCGCGATCGGCGTATCGACCGTGAAGAACAGCGTGTCGAACCCCGCCTGCGCCGCCCGCTCCACCAGCCCGTAGCTGATTTCGCGTTGCCGCATCACATACAGCTGGAACCAGTTGCGCCCGTTCGGGTTCGCCGCCTTCACCCCCTCGATCGACGTCGTCCCGAGCGTGGAGAGGGTGAACGGGATGCCCGCCGCACCGGCAGCGCCGGCTCCGGCGGTCTCCCCCTCGGTCTGCATCAGCCTCGTGAACCCGGTCGGGGCGATCCCGAACGGCAACGCCGAGGGACCACCCCAGATCTCGCAGGACGTGTCGACAGTGGACACGTCCCGCAGGATCGAGGGGTGGAACTCCACATCCTGGAACGCCTGCCGCGCCCGCGCCAACGACAGCTCCCCCTCGGCGGCACCCTCGGTGTAGTCGAACGCCGCACGAGGTGTGCGCCGGCGGGCGATCCGCGCCAGGTCCTCGATCGTCAGCGCCGACTCCAGCCGCCGCTTCTTCAGGTTCAGCTCCGGCTTCTTGAACTGCATCAACTCCAGCAGCTCGGCCGGACGCGGCGCCTGCCGGGTCACCACGAGGTCACCCGGTGGTCCCGCAGCGACTCGGCCCGCATCTCCATGCCGTTGCCGGGTGAGAGCGGCGCCCGGTAGCGTCCGCCCTCGACCACGGCCGGCGCGACCATGTGCTCGTGCAGATGCGTCGTGTACTCGATCATGCGGCCTTCCATCGAGCCGGAGACGGCCACGAAGTCGAACATCGAGAAGTGCTGCACAGCCTCGCACAGGCCCACCCCGCCGGCGTGCGGGCAGACCCGGACGCCGAACTTGGCGGCGAGGAGCAGGATGGCGACGTTCTCGTTCACCCCGGCGACCCGCGTTGCGTCGATCTGGACGATGGAGGCGGCGCGCGCCTGCAGCAGCTGTTTGAACAGCACGCGGTTCATCCCGTGCTCCCCGGTCGCGATCGGCACCGGAGCGACCGCGTCGGCGATGGCCGCGTGCGCCAGGATGTCGTCCGGGCTGGTCGGCTCCTCCACCCAGGCGAGGTCGAACGGCTCGAGCGCGCGGATCCACTCCACCGCCTGGTCGCGATCCCAGCGCTGGTTCGCGTCGACGGCGATCCGGATGCCGGGGCCGACCTCGTCGCGGGCGATGGCCAGGCGGCGGAGGTCGTCTTCCAGCCGGTCGCCGACCTTCAGCTTGATCTGGGCGAAGCCGTCGTCCACCGCCTCCCGCGCGAGCCGGCGCAGCTTGTCGTCCGAGTACCCCAGCCAGCCGGGCGTGGTCGTGTAACCGGGGTAGCCGGAGGCGAGCAGTTCCGCCTCGCGAGCGGCGCGCCCGGGCTCGGCGGCGCGGAGGATGTCGAGCGCCTCCTCCGGGGTGAGGGCGTCGGTGAGATAGCGGAAGTCGACGAGCGCGACCAGCTCCTCCGGCGTCATCCGCCCGAGGAGCTGCCAGAGCGGCAGACCGGCGCGCTTGGCCTTGAGGTCCCAGTACGCGTTGACCACCGCGCCGATCGCCATGTGCATGACGCCCTTCTCCGGGCCGAGCCAGCGCAGCTGCGAGTCGTGGACGAGCTCTCGCCAGAAGCCTCCCAGGTCGGCGAGGTCCGCCTCCAGGTCGCGCCCGACGACGCGCTCGGCGACCGCCTCGATCGCCGCCACCTGGACGTCGTTGCCGCGGCCGATCGTGAAGACGAATGCATGGCCCTCGTGCCCATCGGCGGCGTCCGTGCTCAGCCGGAGGTAGGCGGCGGAGTAGTCGGGGTCGGGATTCATGGCGTCGGACCCGTCCAGCAGGGCGGATGTCTCGAAGCGGACGTCGACGGTGTCGAATGCGGTAACGGTGCTCATCGGAGGCCTTCCTCGGCTCGTGTCGGCTATATCCTATAGGATCGCTGCTCAAGCGAGAAGGGGATGCCGTCTCCGTGCCGTGGCTTCAGCCGGCGTTCTCCGAGAGGCTGGCCGAGATGCGCGCATACGACCGGTCGATGTGGTCCCGCATCGCCCGATCGGCCCGATCGGCGTCGTTCGCCCGGAGTGCCTCCAGCACCGCCAGGTGCTCTTCCGAGGTCTCGTCGACGACGCCGTGACGGAAGTAGATCCGGTACTGGTGGGTGTGCGCCCGGAGCCGAGCGATCGCATCCCCCAACAGGGCGTTGCCGGAGTGTTGGGCGATCAGCCGGTGGAACTCCGCGTCCTGCTCCGCGAACTCCTTGTAGTCCTCGAACCGGTCGTCGCCGCTCTGCGTCGCCCGGCCGCTGCGCTGCATCGCGTCGCAGACCTCTCCCAGGCGGTCGAGCGTCCCGCCGTCGAGCTCGGTCGCCGCGCGCCGTGTCGCGTACGGCTCTAGCAGCCGCCGCATCTCGAAGAGCTGCCGCAGGCCGTCCTCGTCGAGCAGCGCCGCTGCCGTGTAGCCCTTCAGCGCCTGCTTGACCACGAGGCCTTCCGACTCGAGCCGCGCGAGCGCCTCGCGGACCGGGGTGGGGGAGACGTTCAGCTGACGGGCGATCCCGTCGATGCTGGCCCGGCTGCCCGGCTCGATGACCTGGTCCATCAGGAGGCCGAGCACGGCGTCGTAGACGTCGTCGGCCAGCGCCCGCCGTGCGGGCAGGAAGCGCTCCCCGGAGTGGATGGTCATGCGCACATCCTAGGTCGGCCTCCGGGCGCTCACGCGACCCGGAGGTCGTCGACGGCGTCGAGGTCCCACTCGATCCCGAGCCCGGGGGCGGACGGGGCGAGCGCGCGTCCCGCCTCCACGACCAGCTCCGACCGGGTGACGGCGCGCAGCTGCGGGATGTGCTCCAGGTAGAGCGCGTTCGGGACGGCGCAGCACAGCGAGACGTGCAGCTCCATCAGGAAGTGCGGGGCGACGGCGACGTTGAACGCCTCGGCCAGGTGCGCGACCTTCAGCCACGGCGTGATGCCGCCGATGCGTGCCACGTCGACCTGCACGATCGACGCCGCCTGCGACTGCAAGTACTCGCGGAACTGTCCGACCGAGTACATGGACTCGCCGACCGCGACCGGTACGCGCGTGCTGGCCGCCAGGCGGCGATGCCCGGCGATGTCGTCGGCCGGCAGCGGCTCCTCGAACCAGAAGATGTCGAGCTGCTCGAACAGGGCGGCGCGACGGATGGCCTCGGCCGCGGTCAGCGACTGGTTGGCGTCCACCATGATGTCCATCGTGTCGCCGACGGCCGCACGGACCGCCGCCAGCCGCTCGAAGTCCTCGCGCGCCCGCGGCTTGCCGACCTTGACCTTCACCCCGCCGAGGCCGCGCCGCTGGGATTCGAGGGCCTGGGCGACCAGCTCGTCGGTGTCGAAGTGGAGCCAGCCTCCCTCGG
Source organism: Leifsonia shinshuensis (assembly GCF_031456835.1). Lineage (NCBI taxonomy): Bacteria > Bacillati > Actinomycetota > Actinomycetes > Micrococcales > Microbacteriaceae > Leifsonia > Leifsonia shinshuensis. The sequence goes on along the minus strand of NZ_JAVDVK010000001.1, from coordinate 2,373,558 downwards.
TGTCGTAGAGGGGGATGGAGGGCTCCGCGCCGCCCGCCGCGACCCAGAGCGGCAGCCCCGCCGCGCGGCAGCGCGCGTCCCAGACGGCGGTGTCGACGGCCGCGAGCGCGAGTGACGTGATCACGCCGACCGTCGTGGCGCGGGTCGTCGAGTGGAGGGCGCGCCAGACGTGCTCCGGCCGGTTCGCGTCCAGTCCGAGCAGCGCGGGCAGCAGTGTCTCGCGCAGCAGGCTGAGGACGGCGCGGCCGCCGGTGCCGATCGTGTAGCTGTAGCCCAGCCCCTCGATCCCGTCGGCCGTGCGGAGCCGGACGAAGACCGTCTCCTGCTTGAGAAACGACTGCATCGCATCGGTCCGGACGGTCTCCACCTCGAGGTCGCTGAGCCAGGCTTCGGCGCTGACGATCGTGCCGTCCACGGTCGGGATGGCGAAGGTGTCGGTCATCGGTTCTCCGATCAGCCGGGCGGAATGCTATTGCCTATAGGATATGGCAGTGACCATCGATGCGCACCTCCACCTCTGGGACCTCGAGCACGGCGTGTACGGCTGGCTCTCGGACGCGGTCGCGCCGATCAACCGCACGTTCCGCCTCGCCGACGCCGAGCCGCACCTGGATGCCGCCCGCGTCGAGCAGGCCATCCTCGTGCAGGCGGCGGACGCGGAGGCGGACACGCGAGCCATGTTCGCCGTCGACGCTGGTTCGCCGCGGGTCGCCGGCGTCGTCGCCTGGGCGGACCTGCTGAATCCCGACGGGCTCGGCGCGACGTTGGACGAGTACGCGGCGTCGGGTCCGCTCGTGGGGCTGCGCCACCTCATCCACGACGAACCGGATCCGGAATGGCTGGCACAGCGCGCGGTCCATGAGTCGCTCGCGCAGCTGGCGGCTCGGGACCTCGCCTTCGATGTGATCGGCGTGCTGCCGCGCCACCTCGTGCATGCGCTCGTCCTCGCCGACGAGCTTCCCGGGTTGCAGCTCGTGGTCGACCATCTCGGCTCGCCGCCGGTCGGCGCAGGCGCGAACGAGGTCTCGATCTGGCGCGAGCTGATCCTCGAGCTGGCCGAGCGGCCGAACGTCGCCGTCAAGCTCTCCGGCCTCACCACGCTCGGCCCCTCCGGGCGGGCGTCCGCGGATGACCTGCGTCCGTTCAGCGACACCGTGCTCGGGGCGTTCGGGCCGGGCCGGGTGCTGTTCGGCGGCGACTGGCCCGTGTCGACGCTGGCGACGACCTACGCGGAGACGATGGGGTTCACCCTCGCGCTGCTGTCCGGAGTGGATGCGGACGGGACGCGCGAGGTGCTCGGCGGCACCGCGCGGCGCGTGTACCGCCTGCCCTGACCTCAGCGCCGCGGACGCAGCGAGAACATCCCGCCGTCGACCGGCAGGATGACGCCGGTGCTCGACCCGGAGCTCGGCGACGCCAGGTAGGCGACCGCCTCCGCGACCTCCTGCGGACGCACCAGGCGACCGCTGGGCTGCCGGGCCTCCAGCGCCGCACGCTCCGCCTGGGGGTCGGCGGCGGAGTCCAGCAGCCGGCTCACCCAGGGAGTGTCGGCGGTGCCGGGGGCGACGGCGTTGACGCGGATGCCGAGCGGCAGGCAGTCGGCGGCGATCGCGAGTGTCATCGCCGAGATCGCGCCCTTCGAAGCCGAGTACAGCACGCGCTGCGGCAGCCCGGCCCACGCGGCGATGGAGCTGGTCAGCACCACGGCGGGGGACGGCGACAGCCGCAGGTGCGGCATGGCGTGCCGGACGGTACGGGCCGAGCCGATCACGTTGACGTTGAGCACGCGCATCCACTCGGCGTCGTCGTTCGCCTCGACGTCGCCTTGCGCGCCGATCCCGGCGTTCGCGATGACGATGTCGAGACGTCCGGACTGCGCGACGACCTCGGCGATCGCGTCGCGGACGCTGACGTCGTCGCCGATGTCGCAGCGGATGCCGGTGTGCGGCGCCGCCACCGCATCGGGGTCGAGGTCGAGCGCGAAGACGCGGGCGCCGTGCGCGGCGAGCTCGTCGGCGATGGCGCGGCCGAGACCGGAGGCGCCGCCGGTGACAGCGGCGACGAGTCCGTCGAAGTGGGACATGGGGGTCTCCTTACAGGTCAGGGCGCGGGGCGGACGACCGAGCGCTGTTCGCCCAGCCCGTCGATGGTCACCTCGACGACGTCGCCGGCGCCGAGGTAGGGGAAACGGCCGGAGAGACCGACGCCCTCCGGGGTCCCGGTGTTGATGAGGTCACCCGGCTCCAGCACCATGAAGCGACTGAGCCGGTAAATGATGTCCGCGATGCCGAAGACGAGGTCGCTGGTGGACGAGTCCTGCCGGGGCTCGCCGTTCACCCACGAACGGATGCCCAGGCCGGAGCCGTCGCCGACCTCGGCGGCCGGGACGAGCCACGGCCCCAGCGGGTTGAAGGTCTCGAAGCTCTTGCCCTTGCTCCACTGGCCGAGGGAGCGCTGCAGCTGGTACTCGCGCTCCGAGACGTCGTTGGCGACGGCGAAGCCGGCGACGTGCGCCAGCGCCTCCTCGGGCGAGTCCAGGTAGCGGGCACGGCGCCCGATCACGACGGCCAGCTCCACCTCCCAGTCGGTGGTCGTCGAGCCGGGCGGCAGCAGGATGTCGTCATACGGGCCGACGACGGTGTTCGGGTGCTTGTAGAACACCACGATGTCTCCCGGCGGCTCGGAGCCGGACTCGCGCGCGTGCGCCGCGTAGTTCATCCCGATGCAGACCACAGCCTGTGGGCGGGCGATCGGTGCGCCGACACGGAGCCCGGACGGGTCGAGCGGCGGCAGGTCTCCCGCACGCGCGGCGGCCTCCGCCCGGGCGAGCCCGTCGGCCGCGAGGAAGGCGCCGTCGATGTCGGCGGTGAGCGGACGGAGGTCCCAGGTGCCGTCGCCGTCGCTGACGGCCGGGATCTCGGCACCGGGGGCGCCGAGGCGCAGAAATCGCATGGGGTTCCTTTCAGACGACGAGGGAGCGGATGGCGCTGGCCGCGGCGCCCCGCGCCCAGTCCTCGAAGGTGTGCGGGCGGACGACGATGCGGCAGCGGTCGGCGGAGCCGAAGACGTGCTCAGCATAGGACCGGCGGAGCGGCCCCTCGAAGAGATCGAAGTTGGCGACGCCTTCGCCGCCGATGATGACGAGCTCGGGGCCGATCATGTTGACCACGCTGGCGATCGCCGCGCCGATGACGGTCCCCGCCTCGGCGAAGGCGCCCGCGGCGGCGGAGTCGCCTGCGCGAGCGAGGTCGACGGCCTCGCCGATGGGGACCGCCCGGCCGTGCGCGGCGGAGACGGCGGCCACGATCGCGTCCGTCGCGGCGACCGCCTCCACGCAGCCGCGGCGCCCGCACGCGCACAGGCGGTCGCGGGAGGTGAGCGGCAGGTGACCGATCTCGCCCGCGACGCCGTAGGCGCCCTCGACGACTTCGCCGTTGAGGTGCAGGCCGCTGCCGATGCCGCGACCGATCGTCACGATCGCGAAGGAGCCGGTGCCGAGTCCCACCCCGAACCAGTGCTCGCCGATGGTGAGGGCGCGGACGTCGTTCTCCACGACGATGGTCACCCCCAGCCGCTCGCGGAGGAGCGCGCCCAGGTCGACGCCGCGCCAGCCCATCAGGGCGGAGTCGCGGACCATGCCGGTGTCGCTGTCCACGTCGCCGGACACGGAGACGCCGATGCACGCCAGCCGCGCCTCCAGGCCGCCGAGCCCCTCCTGCAGGCGGTCGCACATCGCGACGATGGCGTCGGCGACCGCGACCGGATCGTGCGAGAGCAGCGGGAGGCGGTCGGACGTGATGATCCGGGTGGTGAGGTCGGTGGCGACACCGACCAGTTCGTCGACGTTCACCTTGACCCCGAGCGCCACGACGGCATCCGGCACCACGGCGACCGGGCTGACCGGACGGCCGGGAAGGCCCGTCGGGGTCGGGTCGAGGGAGTCGTTGACGAGGCCGGCGGCCACGAGAGGTGTCACGGCCTTGGTGACGGCGGCCTGCGACAGCCCGGTCAATCGGGAGACGTCGGTCCGGCTGATCGGGCTGCGGGTGAGGATGGTGGTGAACACGCGGGTCGCCGCGTCCGAGGAGGCCCCGAGCAGCGTCGTCCGCGTCAGCGTCTCGTCGTTCATGCGGTGCCGGCCGTGTCGGGCGCGAGCTGGATGGCGTGCTCACCCCCGGCGGACAGGAGCACCTCCGCCTCGGCGCTCCCGTAGCGGACGCGGATCGCCCGCGGCTCGGTCCCCGGATTGTGCACGACCGCGGACTCGAGGCGTCCGCCCGACCACGCCAGATCCACCCGGAGTCCGCCGCGCGCGCCGAGCCCGGTCACGCGGCCCTCGGGCCAGGCCTCGGGCAGCGCGGGCAGCAGATGGACGGCTCCCGCGTGGCTCTGCAGGAGCAGTTCGGCGATCGCGGCGGGGAAGCCCAGGTTGCCGTCGATCTGGAACGGCGGATGCGTGCTGAACAGGTTCGGCAGGAGGCCGCCCCATTCCGAGCCGTCGACCGGTCCGTGGCGCCGCGCATCCCCGTCGTAGGGGGTGAGCGCCTGGGTGAGCAGGTCGTGCGCGGCCTCGCCGTCGCCGAGGCGGGCGCGGAGGGCGATCTTCCACGCCCACGACCAACCCATCGCGCCGGGTCCGCGCGCATCGAGGAAGCGACGGGCGGCGTCGGCTGTCTGCGGCGTGCCCTCCGGGGTGATCAGGTCGAGCGGGTACAGGCCGACCAGCGCGGAGAGGTGGCGGTGCGCCGGCTCGTGCTCCGGCACCTCCTCCGACCACTCCAGCAGACGCCCGTCGCTGCCGATGCCGAGCTCCGGGAGGAGTGCGAGCGCCGCCTCCAGCTCGTCGCGGAGCGGATCGGCGAGCTCCAGCAGCTCGATCGCGTGGAGCGCGCGCTGGAACAGGGAACGGATCAGCTCGAGGTCCATCGTCGCCGTGAGCCCGAGTGCCCGGGGGACCCCGTCGGCGTCGAGGTAGGCGTTCTCGGGGGAGGTGGACGGCGCGAGGAAGACACGGCCGTCGGCGTCGACCTGCAGCCAGTCGAGGCAGAACTCGCTCGCGCCGCGCAGCAGCGGCCAGATCCGTTCGCGCAGCGTGCGACGGTCGTCGGAGAACTCCGAGTGGTCCCAGAGGGAGTGGGTGAGCCAGACGCCGCCCATCATCCAGATCGCCCAGCTGGGCGCGCCGTGTCCCATGCCGACGGGGAGGCTCCAGCCCCAGAGGTCGGTGTTGTGGTGCGCGACCCAGCCGCGGCAGCCGTAGAGGTCGCGGGCGACATCCCGCCCATTCGCTGCGAGGCGTTCGACGAGCGAGATCAGCGGCTCCGCGTGCCGGGTCACGCCGAGCGGCCCGGCCGCCCAGTAGTTCATCTGCGTGTTGATGTTGATCGTGTAGTTCGAGGACCAGGCCGGGCGCAGTTCGCCGTTCCAGATGCCCTGCAGGTTCGCCGCCGGGCCACCGGCGCGCGACGACGACGTCAGAAGGTACCGGCCGTACTCGGCGGCGACGGTGGCACGGAGGGCGTCGTCGTCTCCACGGAGGATGTCGGACTCCACATCCCAGCGCCCCTCGCGGCGGCCGCCGATCGCGAACCGCGCGGGGTCGGCAGCGGGCGAGACGTCGTCCCGGCCCGGGACCGTGTTCGCGGCGATGGCGCCGCGCGCACGGTCCCGGGCGCGGTTCCGGATCGTCTCCGTGGAGACGGTCCGCCACTCGTCGTCCACGCCGGCCCACCACGACTCAGCGCGGGTCGACGACGAGAGGGAGATGAGCACCCGACGGGCGCCGCGGATGGTGAGACCGGGGTCCCCGGCATCCGTCGTGCCGTCGCTCCGCACCGCCAGGGCCGCGGCGGCGAAGCCGTCGTAGGTGCCGTCGCCCGGCTCCGCATAGCGGAGCGGCGGGACCACGGACTGCTCATGAAGGGGGGCGCCGTCGATCGGGACGGCGATGTCGAGCGTCAGCATCCCGTCCGTCGCGGTGCGCGCGTGCTCGCGGAGCGGTGTGCTCAGCGCGAGCCGGATCTGGGGGAGGGGCGCGTCCGCGACCAGCTCGACCAGCAGCACGCCGTCGTGGACGCGGGAGACGCGATCGATCCGGATGCCGTCGGCGACCAGCGACTCCTCCACAAGGGAGCGGTCGAGGTCCAGCACGCGCGCGGGCGAGCCGTCCCGAGGCGCGGCCCCGGGGATCTCCACCCGGAGGTCGACGAACGGCAGGAACTCCTGGCTGTAGCGTCCCTCGAAGGTCATCAGCAGGGCTTCGGCGCGCGCGAGGTCGCCGTCCGCGAGCGCTGCGCGGACCTCGCCGAGGCGCTCCGGCCCGGCGCCGCCGGCGAGCACGCGACGCAGTTCCTCGGCCGGGATGCCGGGCGTCCCGGACCACACCGTGGCGTCGTTCACCTGGTAGCGACCGGTCTCGCCGCCGAACACCATCGCGCCGAGACGGCCGTCCCCGAGGGGGATGGCCTCCTCCCAGTGCGCCGCGGGCTCACGCCACGCGAGCTGGAGGGTTCGATCGCCGGAGATCGTCATTGGTCTTCCTTCTCGAGGTTGCAGTCGACACCTTAGGCATGGTTAATTGACACTGTCAAATAACCGACATCCGCTAGGAGCTCCTTCATGCTCGACGGCTATGGCGCCGTTCTGGCCCTGCGCGCAGCAGGCACATCCCTCGTGATCGACACGGCGGGACGCGTGCCGCGCGTCCTGCACTGGGGAGCCGATCCCGGACCCCTCGACGACGCCGCCGCGGAAGCCCTGCGCGAGACGGCCGGGCCCGCGCTCCTCAACAACTCGCCCGACATCCCGCGAACGTTCAGCCTGTGGCCGACGGAGTACGAGGGCTGGGCGGGCACACCCGCGCAGGAGGGCCACGCCGCCGGGACCGCGACGACGCCGCGCCCTCGCACCGAGGCGGTCCGCTACGACGACGGCGGCGAGCACGGCGGCCGGATCGAGATCGACCTCGCCGACGAGATCACCGGCCTCCGCTCGACCATGACCATCGTCCTGGACGCATACGGTGTGCTGTCGGTCGACATCGCCCTGGTGCGGGACGCGTCCCTCGCCCGCGACGGCGCAGCGCTCCCGTACACGCTCGACGCCCTGCGCGTGCTCCTCCCGGTGCCGGAGCGCGCCGTCGACGTGCTCGACTTCACCGGCAAGTGGTGCCGGGAGCGGGCGCCGCAGCGCGGGCCGCTGTTCTTCGGCAGCCACGTGCGCCGCGCGCACCGCGGCAAGCCCGGGCACGACGCACCGTTCCTCGTCGTCGCGGCCACCGAGGACCTCGGTTTCAGCCGCGGCGAGGCGTGGGCGACGCACCTGGCCTGGAGCGGCGACGCCGAGTACGTCGTCGAGCGGCTGACCGAGGGCGCCGGCGCCTTCTCGGCGGTGCTCGGAGCGGGCGAAGGCCTGGGGCCGGGTGAGATCGCACTCGAGGCGGGCGACCGCTACGTGGCGCCCACCGCCCTGTTCGTCTGGTCCGGCGAGGGCCTCGACGGGATCGCCGACCGGCTGCACCGCCGCCTGCGTGCCCGGCCGTCGCATCCCCGCACACCGCGTCCCCTCACCCTGAACTCCTGGGAGGCGGTCTACTTCGACCACGACCTCGACCGGCTGACGGCGCTGGTCGGGCGCGCCGCGCGGGTCGGTGTGGAGCGCTTCGTGCTCGACGACGGCTGGTTCCACGACCGTCGCGACGCCAACGCCGGCCTCGGCGACTGGGTGGTCGACCGCACGGTGTGGCCGGACGGGCTCACCCCGCTGGTCCAGGAGGTGCGGGCGCACGGGATGCAGTTCGGCATCTGGGTGGAGCCCGAGATGGTCAACCTCGACTCCGACCTGGCGCGCGCGCATCCGGAATGGGTGCTCGGCCCGCGAGAGCTCGGGGCCGCAGCGCGCGACCAGTACGTGCTCGACCTGACCCGGCCGGAGGCCTACGAGCACGTGCTCGGGCAGATCAGCGCGATCGTCGACGAGTACGCGGTCGATTACATCAAGTGGGACCACAACCGGGACCTGTCGGAGGCGGTCAGCGGGTACGCGGGCATCGACCGCCCCGCCGTCCACGAGCAGACCCTGGCTCTCTACCGGATGCTGGACACGCTCCGCGAGCGGCACCCGCACCTCGAGATCGAGACCTGCTCCGGCGGCGGTGGACGTGTCGACCTCGGCATCCTGCAGCGGACGGACCGGGTCTGGGCCTCGGACTGCAACGACCCGGTCGAGCGCCTGCAGATCGAGCGCTGGACCCGGATGCTCGTGCCGCCGGAGCTCATCGGCTCGCACCTCGGCGCCGCCAGGTCGCATACCACCTCGCGGCGCACCGACCTCTCCTTCCGGCTGGTCGTCGCGCTCACCGCGCACGCGGGCATCGAGTGGGACCTGCAGGAGGCGGACGACGACGAGCTCGAGGCGATCGCCCGCTGGGGTGCGGTCTACCGCGAACTGCGCGAGCTCATCCACAGCGGGCGGGTGGTCAACGCCGACCTCGCCGACGACGCCGCCGCGCTGACCGGCATCATCGCCCAGGACGGCGGCCGCGCGGTCTACACCTGGGCGCGTCTCGCGACGTCGGCGCCGGGCCAGTCCGGCCGGGTCCGGTTCCCCGGCCTCGACGCGGGAGCGCGCTACACCGTCCGCATCCGGGACGAGTTCGGCGTCGCCAGCCGGCACCAGAGCGCAGACCCCTCCTGGATCACCGCCGCCCTGAACCCCGAGGGCATCGCACTGCCCGGCTCCGTGCTCGCGACGGCCGGTGTTCCGATGCCCACCCTCAATCCGCAGCAGGGGATGCTGTTCGACCTGGTCCGGGAGTGACCCGGCCGGACGCACTCCCGCTCCCATAGACGGCCCACCGCATCACCGCCTGACGCCGAGCGCCGGGCTCTTCAGAGAGGAAGAACGCATGACCCGCATGACACGTGCGCGTCGCGGCCTGCAGGCTGCGGCCGTGACGGTCGCGGCGCTGGGACTGGTGGCGGCCGCCGCGCTGCCCGCCACCGCGTCGCCGACGCCGCCGCCCACGACGACCGCGACACCGACGCCGACCGAGTCGCCGACGGCGACGCCGTCGCCGACCGGAACCCCGTCGCCCACCGCATCACCGACCGCGAAGGCGTCCACCAAGGCGTCCGCCAAGTCCGCCGACGTCCCCACCCCCATCCAGCCTCCTGCCACGACCGGCGACCCCTGGGCGCAGAAGCCCTACATGGGCTGGAGCAGCTACAGCATGCAGGTCTACACGAACGGGCAGTGGATCACCGGCGACCAGCTCATCGCCCAGTCCGACGCCATGCACGCGAAGCTGCAGAAGGCCGGCTACGACCACATCAACGTCGACGCCGGCTGGAGCGACGGGGTCGACGGGAACGGCCGCCCCACCCCGAGCGCCAAGCTCTACCCGCAGGGCCTGCAGAAGGTGATCGACCACGTCCACGCGAACGGCCAGAAGTTCGGCGTGTACCTGATCCCGGGCATCTCCCCGGCCGTGTACGAGAAGGCGTACCCCATCGCGAACGCCCCGGGCTGCACGACCCACGACATCGTGAAGCAGCCGCTGCAGCAGGCCGACTACTGGAAGATCGGCTACCGCATCGACTTCACGAACCCGTGCTCCCAGAAGTACGTCGACTCCATCGTCGACCAGCTCGCCTCCTGGGGCGTGAACTTCGTCAAGTTCGACAGCGTCACCCCCGGTTCGGGCATCAGCGACGGATCGGTGGACGCACGCGACGACGTCGCCGCGTGGTCGAAAGCGCTGAAGGCGCACAAGATCTGGTTCGAGATCTCGTGGGCGCTCGACATCAACTACGCCGACTACTGGAAGCAGTACGCCAACGGCTGGCGCGTGGAGTGGGACGTCGAGTGCTACTGCGGCGGAGAGGCGCTCACCCAGTGGGACAACATCAACCGTCTGTTCCCGCGCGCGGCCGACTGGTGGCGTCACGCCGGACCCGGCGGGTGGAACGACTTCGACTCGCTCGACGTCGGCAACGGCAAGATGGACGGCCTGACCCCGGACGAGCGGCGGACGGCCACCACGCTGTGGGCGATCTCTGCGGCGCCGATGTACACCGGCAACGATCTGACGAACCTCGACCAGTTCGGGATCGACCTGCTGACCAACCCCGAAGTGGTGGCCGTGGACCAGGCCGGTGTGCCCGCGCGTCCCGTCTCCACCACCTCCAAGCAGCAGGTCTGGTACGCCCTCAACGCGGACGGCAGCTACACCGTCGCCCTGTTCAACCTCGGGCGATCGGAGTCGGACGTGAGCGCGAAGTGGTCCGACATCGGGCTGAAGGGGTCGGCGACGGTCCGTGACCTGTGGGCGCGCAAGAACCTCGGCAAGGCCGCCACCGGCTTCACCGCCTCCGACGTGCCGATCCACGGCGTCCGGCTGCTGAAGGTGACGCCCGACAAGGGAGCCACCGTCACGGTCAACGACGACGCGCTCGGCATGAAGTACGGCGGCGACTGGACCCGCAACGGCGGGGCCGAGGTCGCCTCGACCTCCCAGCCGCTGACCGTGAACGTGACGGACACGGGCTCGCCCGCGCCCTCCACGCCCACCGGCCCGACCCGCACCACGACCGTCAACGACACCGACCCCGGGATCACGTACTCCGGGCAGTGGGGGTACAGCAACGGGCGCAACTTCGGCGACTACCAGGACGATGTCCACTACGCCGAGCACCCGGGCAGCGACTCGTTCTCGTACACCTTCACCGGGACCGGCATCTCGTACTACACCGAGCTCGACTCGTCCGAGGGCGACGCGGACGTGTACATCGACGGGCAGCTGGTGAAGACGGTCAGCGCCAACATCCCGACCGCTTCGCACACCGCGCAGCAGGTCGTGTTCACGACGAACGACCTGACCAACGGGCAGCACACGCTGCGCGTGGTCATGAAGTCCGGGCAGTTCATGCTGATCGACCGGCTCGACGTGATCCAGCCGAACCTGATCGACCCGTCCTCCGTGTCGTTCGACACCAAGGCGCCGGCCGCGGCCAGCTTCGGTGTCCTCCGCGACCCGGACGAGTTCACCGGCATCACGGCGAACGGCAAGGCGCTCACGAAGGGCACCGACTACACGGTGTCCGGGTCGACGGTCACGCTGAGCACGACGTACCTGGCGACGCTGCCCGTCGGAGCGACCACGCTGAACGTCGGGTTCCGCGGCGACTACCTGGACGACGTCCACTCGACGAAGACCGCGGGCGCCTCGGTGTCCTACGTCTTCACCGGGACAGGTGTCGACTGGATCGGCGCGACCGCTCCCGACCAGGGCGTCGTGGACGTGTACATCGACGGCAAGCTCGTCAAGCGCGTCGACACTCACAGCGACACCCGCCGCACCCAGCAGACGCTGTTCAGTGCGACCGGGCTCCGCGCCGGGCCGCACACCTTCATGGCGGTCAAGGAGTCGGGTGACGTGATGCGCACCGACGCCGTCCGCTACTCCGTCCGCTGATCCACCGGGTGGGCCGGGACTCCGCGTCCCGGCCCACCCCATCCCTGGAGCTCTCGATGAAGATCACCCACGTGGAGGCGTTCCGCGTCGCCGTGCCTCCCGCCGACCCGCCGTTCCGGTGGCGGGACGGCCTCAGCGGCAGCCCGGCGACCGGTGACGGCGCGGTCCTCAGGATCGGCACCGACGCGGGTGCGGAGGGGGTCGCCTTCCTCTCCCGGCCGGGGGCGTGGGCAGTGCTCTCGTACCTGGCGGAGAACGTCTTCCGCCCCGAGCTGCTCGGAGCGGACCCGCTGCAGCGCGAGTGGCTGTGGCACCGCGTGTGGGAGCTCGACCGCATCCACGAGCTCCCGCTCTACGTGCTCGGGCTGGTGGACACGGCGCTCTGGGATCTGGCGGGCCGTGTGCAGGGCGAGCCGGTCTGGCGCCTGCTCGGCGGCTTCCGCACCGAGATCCCGGCCTACGCCTCCACGAGCACGTTCGCCGACATCCCCGAGTTCCTCGACGTCGCCGACCAGGCCCTCGCGCTCGGGTATCGCGGCGTCAAGCTGCACGCGTGGGGCGACGCCCGCCGGGATGCGGAGCTCGCGCTCGCGCTGCGGGAGCACGTCGGCGACGCGGTCCCCCTGATGTACGACGGCTCCGCGGGCTTCGACCTGCCCGACGCGATCCGTCTCGGCGACGCGCTCGCCGACGCCGGATACCTCTGGTACGAGGAGCCGATGCGCGAGTTCAGCGTGGGCGCCTACGCGGCACTGGCCCGCTCCGTCCGGATCTCGCTGCTCGTCGGGGAGACCTCGGACGGCGCGCACTTCGACTCCGCCGACTTCATCCGTGCCGGCGCCGCCACCTTCGGCGTCCGCACGAGCACGAACCTGCGTGGCGGCATCACCGGCGCCATGCGCACCGCACACCTCGCCGACTCGTTCCTCCTGCGCGCCGAGGTGCACGGCTCGGACATCCCGACCCATCATCTGTGCATGGCGATCTCCAACACGACCTATTACGAGTCGCTCGTCACATCGCACCCGGTCCGCCGTGAGCCCGCCGTGGACGCCGACGGGATGCTGCACGCACCGACAACACCGGGCATCGCCCTTCCCGCCGGGCTCGAGTACCCGGCCGACCTCGAGAGGTTCGCCGCATGAGCCGTCCCGCCCACCCGTCCGTGCTCGGCCACAAGCCGCTGCCGACCCCCGACGACTACAGGGAGTTCTGGGACGAGGCGCTCGCCGGCGCCCGCCGCCATCCGCTCGACCTGCGCCTGGCACCCGTCGACACCGGCCTCACCGCCGTCGACGTCTTCGACATTTCCTTCTGCGGGTACGACGGCCGTCGCGTCCGCGGCTGGCTACGGCTCCCGCATCACCGCACGGAGCCCCTGCCGGGCATCGTGCACGCGAACGGCTACGGCGCCGGCCGGCTGTCGCCGATCGACGACCTCACGTGGCCGGCGGCCGGATTCGCCCAGCTGATCGTCGACACCCACGGGCAGGGCGGCGGCAGCACCGGCCACCTGCTGGAGGGGATCCTCGACCCGCGCACCTCTTATTACCGGGGCGTCTTCGTGGACGCGGCCCGCGCGGTCGACGCGCTCCGCGCGCTCGACGAGGTGGATGCCACGCGCATCGCCGCGATCGGCAACAGCCAGGGTGGCGGGATCGCCCTGGGCGTCGGCGCGCTGGTCCCGGATCTCGTCGCGGTGCTCGCGCAGGCGCCGTTCCTGACCGACGCGCCGGACGGCGTCCGGCTCGCAGCGCAGGGTCCCTGGCTGGAGCTGCGCGAGTACCTCATCGAGCATCCCGACCGCGCCGACGCCGTCGCGCGCACCCTCGCGTATGTGGACGGCGTCACGTCCGCCCGCCACGCCACCGCGCCGGGCTGGATCACCGACGGTCTCGCCGACGACATCTGCCCGCCCGAGACCGCGCGCGCCGCCGCCGAGGCCTACGCGGCACCGGTCGTGTTCCGGGAATGGCCCGCCGCCGGGCATGAAGCCGGCGGGACGCACGACCGGCAGGGTGCGCTCGCGGTGCTGCGTGAGCGCTTCGGTTCGACGGGGAGCGCCGCATGACCCGGCGGTTGCGCTGGGAGGGGCCGCCCGCCCGATGGATCGAGGGCACCCCGATCGGCAACGGCCGGCTGGGCGCGATGATCCTCGCCGGCACCGACGGCCTCCATCTCCAGGTCAACGACGGAACCGTCTGGTCCGGCGCCCCGGACGCCTGGCGCGCCGAGCTCGACGCCCTCGTCCGCGCCGGCGCGGACCCCGCGGCGCTGGAGGAGGTGCGGAGGGCGGTGCGCGAGGACCGCCTCGCCGACGCCGATCGGATGCTCAGGGCGTTCGAGGGGACGTACAGCCAGGAGTTCCTTCCCTATGTCGACCTGCGGGCGCGGTTCTCTGCGGCCGGCGCCGCTCTCGCCTTCGAGGGGAGGACACTCGACCTGGAGGACGCCGTCTACACGGACCGCATCGCCAACGACCTCGTCTCGGTCACGCGCCGCGTGTGGGCGAGCCGCCCGGACGACGCGCTGCAGGTCGAACTGGCGGCCGACGGAGGACGCTTCGACGTCTCCCTCGAACTGACCACCCGGCTGCGGCGGCGGTCGCTGCGGGTGGAGCCGGGCGTCCTGGAACTCGGCGTCGAGCTGCCCCTGGACGGCGCACCGCTCCACGAGACGGATGTGGCGCCGTTCCGCTGGGCGGGCGACCCGGCGCGCCCGGGACACCCCGCCGACGGCGTCGTCGACGGCTGGGAGAACGTCGCCGCGGCCGTGACGGCGGTGACGACGGACGGGCAGCAGACCGTCGTCGGCGACCGGCTGGAGATCACGGGTGCGACCACGGTGCGACTCGCGCTCGCCTCCTCGACGGCGGCGGAGGACTGGTTCCGCGACCGCTCGTCGGTCCCCGGCCTCGACCGGCACCTCGACCGGGCGACGGCGCGCGCCCGGGTCGCCGTCGCCCGCGGAGCGGAGGACGCGCTGGCCCGGCACGTCGCGGACGTGCGGCCGCTCCTCACGGCAGCGTCCCTGCGTCTCGCGGGGACGCCCGAGGTCGTGGTCGTCGACCGGCTGACAGCCGACGACGACCAGGCGGCCATCGCTCCGGCGCTGTTCCAGTACGGGCGCTACCTGCTCGTCTCCGCCTCGCGCCCGGGCGGTCCCGCGGTGAACCTCCAGGGCCTGTGGAACGACGACCTGCGTCCGCCCTGGTCGTCGAACTACACGACCAACATCAACGTGCCGATGCACTACTGGGCCGCCGAGACGACCGGACTCGGGGAGACGGTCGAGCCGCTCGTCCACCTCGTGGAGGTCATGGCCGAGACCGGCGCGATCGCCGCCGAAGCCCTCTACGGCGCCAGAGGCTGGGTCGGCCACCACAACACCGACCTCTGGGGATGGCCGCTCCCCGTCGGCCGCGGTCACGGCGACCCCGCCTGGGCGGTCTGGATGACCGGTGGCACCTGGCTGACCACGCACCTGATGGAGCATTACCGCTTCACCCTCGACTCCAGCTGGCTGCGGGACCGGGCCTGGCCGATCCTCCACGGCGCGGCCGCCTTCGCTCTCGACTGGCTGCTCGACGAGGGCGGCCCGTGGCTCGTGACCAACCCCTCCACCTCGCCGGAGAACCACTTCGTCCACGGCGACGGCGTCGCGGCGATCGACCGGGCGACCGCGATCGACCGTGCGCTGATCGCGCAGGTGCTCGACGACCTGGTGGAGGCCGCTGCCGTCCTCGGGCGCGAGGAGGACGACGTCGTCGACCGAGCGCGGCGCGCCGTTCCCCGCATCGAACCGGACGCCGTCGGCGCGGACGGCCGCATCCGCGAGTGGCACGTCGACCGCGACGACCCGAACCCCGCCCACGGTCACTTCTCCGCCCTGGTCGGGCTGTATCCGCTCGGCCGCATCGACGCCGACCGCGACCCCGCGCTCGCGGCGGCCGCCGCCGCCTTCGCGTCCGGACGTGCGCATCCCGCCGAGGGCTGGCCCTGGACGTGGTCGATCGCCCTCCGAGCCCGCCTCCGCGACGGCGCGGGCGCCGAGGCGATCCTCCGCAGCACGTTCCTCCCGCCGGACGGCGACCCCGAGCTCCGCGGAGCGGAGCGGTGGGCGTGGGGAGGACTCGTGCCCACGTTCCTGCGCGCTCACCCGCCGTTCCAGGTGGATGTGAGCCTCGGGCTCCCCGCCGCACTGGCGGAGCTGCTCCTGCAGAGCCACGCCGGCGAGCTCGTCCTGCTGCCCGCGCTGCCGCCGAGCTGGGGGGCGGGTTCCGTCCGCGGCCTGCGAGCCCGCGGGGGGATCACCGTCGACCTCACCTGGGATGGCGGCGCGCTCACGAGCGCGACGCTGACGCGCACCGCGGGGAGCGGCGACGTCGTCGTCCGCCTGGACGAGGGCCGCATCCGCGTCCCGCTCGACGCCGGCGAGGAGGTGACGCTGGATGCCGACGCCTTCCTCCGTCTCGCGGGCTGAGCCCGACCGTCCCGCGCGCCTGCCGCTCGGCCCCCTCGGGTACGGCGCGGCCGCGCTGGGCAACCTCTACAGTGCCCGGCCGGACGACGTCTGGCCCGGCATCGTGCCCGCCGCGTGGGAGGCCGGCGTCCGGTACTTCGACACCGCGCCGCACTACGGACTGGGACTCTCGGAGCGGAGGCTCGGCGAGTCGCTCCGCGGCCTGCCGCGCGACCAGTACATCCTGTCGACCAAGGTCGGGCGCCTCCTGGAGCCCAACCCGGACTACCGGCCCGGTGACACCGACCTCCCGAACCTGTTCGACACCCCGGCCACCTCGCGCCGCCGGGTCGACTACTCCCGCGACGGCATCCTCCGCTCGGTCGAGGAGTCGCTCATCCGGCTCGACGTGGACCGCATCGACGTGCTCTTCGCCCACGACCCGGACGACCACGAGCGGGAGGCGCTCGACACGGCGTTCCCGGCCCTCGACGAGCTGCGGTCGCAGGGCGTCATCCGCGCCTACGGTGCCGGGATGAACCAGTCGGCCATGCTCGCCCGGTTCGTCCGCGAGACGGACCTCGACGTGGTCATGTGCGCCGGCCGCTACACCCTGCTCGACGACTCCGCCGCACGCGACCTGCTGCCGGCGGCGGAGGAGCGCGGGGTTCAGGTGGTCGTCGCCGCCGTGTTCAACTCCGGTCTGCTGGCCACCGACCGGCCGCGCCCCGGAGCGCATTTCGATTACGCCCAGCCGCCGCAGTCACTGGTGGCACGCACGAACCGCATAGCGGACGTCGCCGGCGAGTACGGGGTGACAGTGCCGCAGCTCGCCCTGCAATTCCCGCTTCGGCACCCGGCGGTCACCACCGTCGTGACGGGAGCGGACACGGCCGCGCAGATATCGGCGAACGCGCAGCTGATGGAGAAGCCGATCCCAACCGCGCTGTGGAGCCGGCTGATCGAGGAGGGTCTGATCCCGGCGGCAGGTGACAACCGGAAGTGACACGTGGAGCGAGTGACGGGAATCGAACCCGCGCTATCAGCTTGGGAAGCTGAGGTTCTACCATTGAACTACACTCGCGCGGCCCGGGATCCCAGTGAATCACTGGGATGTGAGGCTGTGGCCCAGACTACCCGGTCCGTCGCCCCGGGCCAAACCCGCCCTCTGCCGATGTCCCCCCGTCCGACCAGGGCCGGATGAGGCCGAGCAGCGTCGCGCGCTCGATGGCGCCGCTCCGGGTGGAGACCTCGAGCTTGCGGTAGAGGTGCGCCATGTGGCTCTTGATGGTGTTGACGGACACGAAGTAGCGGTCCGCGAGCTGCGTGTTGGTGAAACCGGTCGGGAGGAGGACGAGGAGTTCGCGCTCCCGGTCGGTGAGCGGCTCCGCCAGGCCGGCGCCGTCCGCGGCCCGTGCGGCCGTCGAGGCGCAGCGGATCACCTGGGTCGCGACCGGCGGCAGCGAGGGCAGCCCGAGTCCCAGGATGCGCGACGTGGTGTCGGGGCCCGCATCCAGGAACACCGAGACCAGGCCGTATTCGTCCGCGATGCGCAGCGCCTGAACGAGCAGGTCGTCGGTCCGCGGGGTGCGCCCGCGCATGGCCGAGAGCGATGTGGCCAGCACGAGGCTCCGGATGCGGTGCAGCGGCTCCCCGGAGTCCGGCAAGCCCGAGTGCAGACGGAGCGCCTCCCTGGCGTCCGCCGATCGGCCGAGGGCGAGGCACGCAAGGCCGCGCTCGAAGAGCACCGCGCTCGCGGCGGGCGAGCGGTCCGCGAGCACCGCGAGAGCCGCGGCCGGGTCGCCGTTCCGCCTCGCCCTCCGCGCCCGGGATGCGACCAGCGCCTCCACGACGATCGGGGGCGGCGAGCCGGAGGGCAGGGGAGCGGTGGGTTCCTCATCCATCACGCTGCCGAGTTCGCGCCCGATCGCGTACGCGATCCACGCGGTCTGTGAGCGGTCGTCGACGGTCGCCCGGAGAGCGGCGGCCCGCAGCTCTCGCTCCGCGACGCTCGGGTCGCCGCGGGAGACGGCGACCAGCGCGTCGGCCAGGTGCGCGTCCGCCGTCGCCGGGTGGGTGAGGGCGCCGCTGACCTGCGCCTCCGCGCGCGCCTGCCCGGTGAGCTCAGTGGCCCGGGTGGTCTCGCCGACCCAGGCGTCGAGGAGCGCGAGCGCCCCGAGCGTGCGGATCCGTGACAGCGGCTCGCGCGCGCCCTCGCGTGCCAGTCCGCGGCGCAGCCGGTCGCGGGCCCCGCCGATGTTCCCCGCGAGGAAGTGGGCCCGTCCGCCGGAGATCAACGCCACCGAGGCCAGGCGCTCGGCGTCCGCCCGGCGCGCGGACTCGCCCGCCGGCTCGATCGCGGGCGCCAGAAGCGGACGGCCGACGCCCATGTGATCACCCCCTCCGCGGGATGCCCAGTGTCGCACCTCCCGCCGCCCCTCGGCGAGACAGTTGCACTCACCCGAATCGGGTGACGACCGCGCCGAGGGACGCGGGTTAGTTTCCGAGGAGCGAGGACTCGCAGAACCGCTGCCTGTCGACGCCGAGGCGAAGGAGGGTCAGTGTGACCGATGAGACGACAGAGAATGCTGCGCCGGTGGACTTCATCATCATCGAGTTCCCGGAGGGGCAGCAGAACTTCTCGGGGGAGGTGCTCGAAGAGCTCGCGAACCTGGTGGAGGCCGGGACGATACGGCTCGTCGACGCGATGATCCTCATCAAGGACGCGGACGGGTCCGTGGACGCGCTGGAGCTGTCCGAGGTCGACGACGTCGGCCCGCTCCGCGAGCTGACCGCCGACCTCGCCGACTTCCTCGCCGAACAGGATGTGGCCGACCTCGCGGCCGCCATGGAGCCCGGCAGCGTGGCGGGCGTCATCGTGTACGAGAACGTCTGGGCGGGCCCGTTCGCGGCAGCGGCCCGGCGGGCCGGCGGGCGCCTCATCGCCGACGGCCGCATCCACAGCCAGTCCATCGTGGACGCTCTCGAGGCGGAAGCGGAATGGGAAGAGGACGAAGAACTCGAACGTGAAGGAGACGTGTGAGATGCGAGCTGCACGAGTAGGACGAGTAGGGGTGGTCGGTCACCCGGTCGCGAAAGCCGCGGTGGTCACCAAGGTGGTCGCGAGCCCCGGCCCCGCCCCGGTCGCGAAGACCGCGGTCGTCGCGGCCGCCGTGACGCCCGGCCGCCGCCGCCGGTTCTGATCGCGAGGACGTCATGAATCCCGACCGCCACGCGCGCACCATGCTGCCCATCCCGGATCGGCCGTTGCCGGGTCTGACGACGTATGACGCGAAGGATCCGGAGACGTCGTATCCGCCGATCGAGCCGTTGCGGCCGCCGTCGGGTGCGCCGAACGTGCTGGTGATCCTGGTGGATGATGCGGGGTTCGGCTCCTCGAGTGTGTTCGGGGGTCCGTGCCGCACGCCGAACGCGGAGAAGCTCGCGGCGGGCGGGTTGACGTACAACCGGTTCCACACGACGGCGTTGTGCGCTCCGACGCGGGCGGCGCTGCTCAGTGGCCGGAACCATCACTCGGTGGGGATGGGCAGCATCACCGAGACGGCGACCTCGGCGCCGGGGAACAGTTCGTTGCGGCCGAACACGAAGGCGCCGCTGGCGATGACGTTGAAGCTGAACGGGTACTCGACGGCGCAGTTCGGCAAGTGCCACGAGGTGCCGGTGTGGCAGTCCTCGCCCATGGGCCCGTTCGACGCGTGGCCGTCGGTGGGCGGCGGGTTCGAGACGTTCTACGGTTTCATCGGCGGGGAGAACAACCAGTGGGACCCGTCGCTCTACGACGGCACCACACCGGTCGAGCCGCCGGCGACACCGGAGCAGGGGTACCACCTGACGGAGGACCTGGCCGATCACGCGGTGACATGGATCCGGACGCAGAAGGCGTTGATGCCGGACAAGCCGTTCTTCGTCTACTTCGCGCCCGGCGCCACCCACGCCCCGCACCATGTGCCGCAGGAGTGGGCGGACAAGTACGCGGGTGCGTTCGCCGACGGCTGGGATGTGCAGCGGGAGAAGACCTTCGCCCGGCAGAAGGAGCTGGGGGTCATCCCCGCCGACGCGCAGCTCACTCCCCGGCATGCGGAGATCCCGGCGTGGGATGACATGCCCGCCGAGCTGAAGCCCGTGCTGGAGCGCGAGATGGAGGTCTACGCGGGCTTCATGGAGCACACCGACCACCACATCGGCCGCATCATCGACACCATCGAAGACCTCGGCATCCTCGAGGACACGATCATCTACTACATCATCGGCGACAACGGCGCCTCCGCCGAGGGCACCCTCAACGGCGCATTCAACGAGATGGCCAACTTCAACGGGATGGCCGCGCTGGAGACCCCGGAGTTCCTCACCTCCAAGATCGGCGAGCTGGGCAGCCCCAGCTCCTACAACCACTACGCGGTCGGCTGGGCGTGGGCGATGGATGCGCCCTTCCAGTGGACCAAGCAGGTCGCCTCCCACTGGGGCGGCACCCGCAACGGCACCATCATCCACTGGCCCGACGGCATCACCGACAAGGGCGGGCTGCGCTCGCAGTTCACCCACGTCATCGACGTCGCCCCGACCATCCTGGAAGCCGCAGGCCTTCCCGAACCCACCATGGTCAACGGCGTCCAGCAGTCCCCCATCGAGGGAACCAGCATGCTGTACTCCTTCAACGAGCCGGCCGCCCCGGAACGCCACACCCTGCAGTACTTCGAGATGTTCGGCAACCGCGGCATCTACCACAAGGGCTGGAGCGCCGTCACCAAACACCGCACCCCGTGGGAGCTGGTCGGCGGAGCACTGCCCGCGTTCGACGACGACGTCTGGGAGCTGTACGACGGCAGCGTCGACTACAGCCAGGCGCACGACCTGTCGACCGAGGACCCGCACCGGCTCCACGAGCTGCAACGGCTGTGGCTGATCGAGGCAGTGAAGTACAACGTCCTACCCATCGACGACCGCGGCGCCGAACGGCTCAACCCCGAGCTGGCGGGCCGGCCCTCGCTGATCCACGGGAACACGCAGCTCCTCTTCCCCGGGATGGGGCGGCTGTCGGAGAACAGCGTCCTGAGCATCAAGAACAAGTCGTTCTCGGTGACCGCGGAGCTCGACGTGCCCGACGGGGGCGCGAACGGGGTCGTCATCGCGCAGGGCGGCCGTTTCGGCGGGTGGAGCGTCTATGTCAAGGACGGACTCGCCACCTTCGTCTACAACGTCCTCGGCATCCACGAGTTCCGGATCGTCGCGTCGAGAGCGCTCGAGCAGGGGCGGCACCAGGTGCGGATGGAGTTCGCCTACGACGGCGGCGGCCTCGCGAAGGGAGGGGACGTCACGCTGTACTACGACGGTGACGAGGTCGGGTCGGGCCGGGTCGGCGCCACCCAGCCCATGATCTTCTCCGCCGACGAGACCACCGACATCGGCTTCGAATCGGGGACGGCCGTGACCGCCGACTACGAGCCGGCGACCAGCCGTTTCACCGGGAGGATCCACTGGGTGCAGCTGGATGTCGGCGTCGAGGACGCGGACCACTTCATCGACCCCGAGGAGCGGTTCCGGATCGCTATGGCTCGGCAGTGACGAACGCGGCCCGGCCGGGGGCGCAGCAGTCGTGCATCTCCGACGCCGCCTCCGCCGCCGGGAGGTCGATCATGGCCGCCGCGGCGGAGACCACGGTCCGGAACCCGGCGTTGGCCATGGCGGAGTCCGGCGTGTTCTGCGACCGGGCGGAGTTGCGGTAGCGGTTGCAGTAGGAGTCGTGGCAGAGGAACGACCCGCCACGCAGGACGCGTTGCGTGCCGTCTTCCGGGCCGGTCGGCCCGACGGCGGCGGCGTTCCCGTAGTACTCCGCCGAGTACCAGTCCTCGCACCACTCCCAGACGTTGCCGACGGTCTGGTAGAGGCCGTACCCGTTGGGCGCGAAGTGGACGGCCGGGGCGGTGGTGAGGAACCCGTCGGACAGGTCGTTGCTCACCGGGAACACGCCCTGCCACACGTTGCAGTTCCACTCGCCGTCGCTCAGCAGCTCGTCGCCCCACGGGTACCGGGCGCCGTCGAGCCCTCCGCGGGAGGCGTACTCCCACTCCGCTTCGGTCGGGAGCCGGCGCCCGGCCCAGCGGCAGTACGCTTGCGCGTCGTTCCAGCTGACCTGGACGACCGGATGGTCGCCGAGCCCGTCGAGGTCGGAATCGCGACCGCCGGGGTGGCGCCAGTCGGCTCCGGCGACGCCCAGCCACCAGGGGGTCTGCGGCGGGCGGCCGAGCACGTCCGCGTCGTCGCCCGCGAAGGCCAGGTGGAACACCGCCGAGTATCCGAACACCTCGGACTCGGTCCGGTACCCGGTCGCGTCCACGAACGCGGCGAAGTCGTCGTTGGTCACCGAGTGCACGTCGATCGAGAACCCGGCCAGCTCGACGGTGTGCAGCGGCGTCTCGCCGTCCGCGTACCGGCCGTCGCCCGTGCTGTCGCCCATCACGAACGACCCGGCGGGGATGTCCGCCTGAGGAATGCGGTGCACGGTGCTCATGGTGACTCCTGCCGACGGGGCCCAGTGTAGGTCGTCCGCCGCGGTCTGGCCGGTCCGGATTCGGAGCGCGGCCCGGCGCGCGGCGGAGGGAAACCGTTAGGACTCGCGCGAAGGCCGTATGGATCCCGTTAGGACCCGTCGTCCGCGTCCCGTCGCGGACTTGCATTGCTCCCATGTTTGATCTCATCTGCGTTGTGGGGATCGTCGCGCTCGGCGCGATCGTCGCCCTCATCGGTCGAGGGGTGGAGAAGCTGTGATCTTCTTCGACATGCTCGCGGCGGCACTGGCCGTCGCGTCGATCGCCTACCTCGTGTACGCCCTGCTGAAGCCGGAGAAGTTCTAGCGATGCCGGATACGACGACTACCGCTTGGCTCTTCGTGGCCTCCCTCGCCACGCTCATCCTTCTGCTCGGCCTCGCCTACCGCCCCCTCGGCGACTACATGGCCGCGACCTTCACGACCCGCAGAGACCTGAAGATCGAGCGCGGGTTCTACCGGCTCATCGGCGTGGACTCGCGCGTCGGGCAAAGCTGGCCGGTCTACCTGCGCAGCGTGCTCGCCTTCTCGATCCTCGGCGTGCTGCTCGTCTACGCGCTGCAGCGCGCGCAGGCCGTGCTGCCGTACTCGCTCGGACTGCCAGCGGTGCCGGAGGGGCTCTCGTTCAACACCGCGATCTCCTTCGTCACCAACACCAACTGGCAGTCGTACTCGCCGGAGGTGACCGTCGGCTACACCGTGCAGCTCGCGGGACTCGCGGTGCAGAACTTCCTCTCCGCCGCGGTCGGTCTCGCCGTCGCGATCACGCTGTTCCGCGGGTTCGCCGCGCACCGCTCGGGCACGATCGGCAACTTCTGGGTGGATGCGACGCGCGCCGTGCTGCGCATCCTGCTGCCGCTCTCCGTGGTGTTCGCCATCGTCCTGATCGCCGGCGGCGCCATCCAGAACTTCGCCGGGTTCACCCACGTGAGCACGCTCACCGGCGGGACGGCGACCATCCCCGGCGGACCGGTGGCGTCGCAGGAGGCAATCAAGCTCCTGGGCAACAACGGCGGCGGCTTCTTCAACGCCAATTCGGCGCACCCGTTCGAGAACCCGACCGCCTGGACGAACCTGGTCGAGATCTTCCTGATGCTCCTGATCCCGTTCTCGCTGCCGCGCACGTTCGGCCGGATGGTCGGCGACAACCGGCAGGGCTACGCCATCCTCGGCGCGATGTCCGCGATCTTCGTCGTCTCGCTGGTCGCGCTCACGCTGTTCGAACTGCAGGGAGGCGGAACGGCGACCGGGGCTGCGGGCGCGGCGCTCGAAGGCAAGGAGCAGCGGTTCGGCATCCTCGGATCGACCTTCTTCTCGACGACCAGCACCCTGACCTCGACCGGCGCCGTCGACGCGATGCACGACAGCTACACCCCGCTCGGCGGCATGATGACGATGCTCAACATGATGACCGGCGAGGTCGCCCCCGGCGGCATCGGCGCCGGACTCTACGGCATCCTGATCATCGCGATCATCTCGGTGTTCCTCGCCGGGCTCATGGTGGGACGCACGCCCGAATACCTCGGCAAGAAGATCGGCTCGCGCGAGATCAAGCTGGCGAGCCTGTACATCCTGATGACGCCGACGCTCGTGCTGGTCGGCACCGGGCTCAGCTTCGCCATCCCCGCCGTCCGGGACGAGCTCGAGAAGGTCTCGATCCTCAACCCCGGCCAGCACGGCTTCTCGGAGGTGCTGTACGCCTTCACCTCCGCGGCGAACAACAACGGGTCCGCGTTCGCGGGACTCACCGCGAACACCCCGTGGCTGAACGCGGCGCTCGGCACCGCCATGTTCCTCGGGCGGTTCGTGCCGATCGTGTTCGTCCTCGCGCTCGCCGGATCCCTGGCGGCTCAGGACAAGGTGCCGGCCACCGCGGGCACCCTCCCGACGCATCGACCCCTGTTCGCCGCCTTCGTGGTCGGCGTGGTCGTCGTCGTCGCAGCACTCACCTATTTCCCCGTTGTCGCGCTGGGTCCCCTGGCGGAAGGGCTTCACTGATCATGTCCACTCTCACCGACACCGCGGAGGGCCGCGGTCAGACCCCGTCTCACGGCGGCGCCGCGCCGTCCGGCGCGTTCTCCGGCCGCCAGTTGTGGGCCGGCCTGCCCGGAGCGTTCCGCAAGCTCGACCCGCGCGACCTGTGGCACAACCCGGTCATGTTCATCGTCGAGGTCGGCGCGGCGCTGACGACCGTATTGGCCATCGCGGAGCCGTTCCTCGGCCGGCAGACCTCCGGCGGAACGGTCACGACGCTCGCCTTCACCTGGGCGATCGCCGTCTGGCTGTGGCTGACTGTGCTCTTCGCCACGCTGGCCGAGTCGGTCGCCGAGGGACGCGGCAAGGCGCAGGCGGCCAGCCTGCGGAAGACGCGCACGACCACGGTCGCCAACCGGGTCACGGGCTACGACGCGGCCCGGGATGCGACGGCGACCGACGCCTCCGTCGAACAGGTCCCGTCGGCCGACCTCCGCCTCGACGACGTCGTGATCGTCTCGGCGGGCGAGCTGATCCCGGGCGACGGCGACATCGTCTGGGGCATCGCCTCGGTCGACGAGTCCGCGATCACGGGCGAGTCGGCGCCGGTGGTGCGCGAGTCCGGCGGCGACCGCAGCGCCGTCACGGGCGGCACGCGCGTGCTGTCCGACCGCATCGTGGTGCGGATCACGAGCAAGCCCGGCGAGACCTTCGTCGACCGCATGATCCGGCTGGTCGAGGGCGCGGCGCGGCAGAAGACGCCGAACGAGATCGCGCTCAACATCCTCCTCGCGGCGCTCACCATCGTCTTCGTCGTGGTCGTCCTGGTGCTCGGCCCGACCGCCGGGTACGCGGATGCGGCCCCGAGCGTGACAGTGCTCGTCGCCCTCCTGGTGTGCCTCATCCCGACCACCATCGGCGCGTTGCTCTCGGCGATCGGCATCGCCGGCATGGACCGGCTGGTGCAGCACAACGTGCTCGCCATGTCTGGCCGTGCCGTCGAAGCCGCGGGCGACGTCACGACGCTGCTGCTCGACAAGACCGGGACCATCACGTACGGCAATCGGCAGGCGGCGCAGTTCACGGCGGTGGAGGGCGTCGACCAGCCCCAGCTGGTCAAGGCAGCGGCTCTCGCCTCGCTGAGCGATCCAACGCCGGAAGGATCGTCGGTGGGCGCGCTCGCCGCGGAACGGGGCTTCGTGCACGAGGGCGCCGTCGACGGCGAGGTGGTGCCGTTCACGGCGCAGACCCGGATGAGCGGCGTCGACTTCGCCGACGGTACCCAGGTGCGCAAGGGCGCCGCATCCATGGTCGTCGCCTGGGCGCAGGAGTCGTCGCAGGTGCCGTCCTCGGTCCTCGCCGACCTCGACGCGAAGGTGCTGCGCATCTCGGAGGCGGGCGGCACGCCGCTCGCGGTCGCGACGAAGTCGGCGACGGGGGAGGCGCGCATCCTGGGCGTCATCTACCTCAAGGACATCGTCAAGACCGGCCTGACCGAGCGGTTCGCCGACATGCGCCGGATGGGCATCCGCACGGTGATGATCACCGGCGACAACCCGGTCACGGCGAAGGCGATCGCGGCCGAGGCCGGGGTCGACGACTTCCTCGCCGAGGCGACGCCGGAGGACAAGCTCGCGCTGATCCGGAAGGAGCAGCAGGGCGGCCGCCTGGTCGCGATGACCGGCGACGGCACGAACGATGCACCGGCGCTGGCCCAGGCGGATGTCGGGGTCGCGATGAACACCGGGACCTCGGCCGCGAAGGAGGCCGGCAACATGGTCGACCTCGACTCCGACCCGACGAAGCTGATCGACATCGTCCGCATCGGCAAGCAGCTGCTCATCACCCGTGGCGCGCTCACGACCTTCTCGATCGCGAACGACGTCGCGAAGTACTTCGCGATCATCCCGGCGATGTTCGTGGGGGTGTTCCCCGGACTCCAGGCGCTCAACATCATGCAGCTGCACTCGCCGTCCTCGGCGATCCTGTCCGCGGTCGTCTTCAACGCGATCATCATCGTCGTCCTCATCCCGCTGGCGCTCCGCGGCGTGCGCTACCGGGCGGCCTCGGCCTCCGCGCTGCTGCGCAGCAACCTGCTGATCTACGGGCTCGGCGGCATCATCGCCCCCTTCATCGGCATCAAGCTGATCGACCTGCTGGTCAGCCTCATCCCCGGCTTCTGAAGAAACGGAACGGAACCACTCTCATGAACGCAACGGCACGCGGCACCGGTCGCCAGTACTGGGTCGCCCTCCGGGCACTGCTCATCTTCACCGTCGTGCTCGGCGTCGCCTACCCGCTCGCGGTGACCGGCATCGGCCGCCTCGCCCTCCCGCACCAGGCGGACGGCTCGACCGTCAGCTCCCAGGGCGCGGTCGTGGGGTCCAGCCTCATCGGGCAGTCCTTCACCGACGCGAAAGGGAACGCCCTCCCGCAGTGGTTCCAGTCGCGGCCGTCCGCGGCCGGCGACGGCTACGACGGCGGCGCCTCGAGCGGAAGCAACCTCGGGCCGAACAACCCGGACCTGCTCACGGCGATCCAGCAGCGGAAGGCGGCCCTCGAGAAGGTGGACGGCGCGACCGCCGGCAGCATCCCGCCTGACGCGCTGACCGCCTCCGGCTCCGGCCTCGACCCGCACATCTCGCCGGCCTACGCGCTGCTCCAGGTGGATGCGGTCGCCCGCGCCCGCGGGATCGGCGCCGACCGGGTCCGCGCCCTCGTCGAGCAGCACGTGCAGCAGCGCGACCTCGGCTACCTCGGCGAGCCGACCGTCAACGTCCTGGAGCTCAACATCGCCCTGGCGGCGATGGGCCCGGACGGGAACCGGTAGCGACCGCCGCCGCGAGCCCACCCGGTAGGCTGGCCCCGTGCTTCTCTCCGATCGCGACATCAAGGCCGAGCTGGGCGCCGGGCGCATCGCCCTCGAGCCCTACGAGCCGGAGATGGTGCAGCCGTCGAGCATCGACGTGCGCCTCGACCGGTTCTTCCGGCTGTTCGACAACCACAAGTACCCGTTCATCGATCCGGCGGTCGACCAGCCGGAGCTGACCCGGTTCGTCGAGGTGGATGCGGACCAGCCGTTCATCCTGCACCCCGGCGAGTTCGTGCTCGGCTCGACGTTCGAGCTGGTCAGCCTGCCCGACGACGTCGCGGCGCGGCTCGAGGGCAAGAGCTCGCTCGGCCGGCTGGGGCTGCTCACGCACTCCACCGCCGGGTTCATCGACCCGGGCTTCTCGGGCCACGTCACGCTGGAGCTCAGCAATGTCGCGACGCTCCCGATCAAGCTGTGGCCGGGCATGAAGATCGGCCAGATGTGCTTCTTCCGGCTGTCGTCCGCCGCCGAGCGCCCCTACGGCTCGGCCGAGTACGCCTCCCGGTACCAGGGGCAGCGCGGGCCGACGGCGTCGCGCTCGTACCTGAACTTCCACCGCACCGACGTCTCCACCACCGAGGCGGGCCGCCCCGCCTGATCCGAGCCGCCAGGCCCGACCGCGGGCCGAAGGGAGTTCCGCACCATGAGCGAGACCACCGACGCCGCGTTCGCACGGGCCCTGATCAGCTCGGGTCCGATGGAGCACAACCCGCAGCGGATGCAGCTCTTCGGCCGGCTCGTCGGCAGCTGGCGCGCGGAGGTGCGGCAGCTCGACGAGGCGACCGGAGTCTGGCGCGAGTACAGCAACGAGTGGATCTTCGCCTACACGCTGGGCGGCCGTGCGGTGCAGGATGTGCTCGTCATCCGCGACGAGGACGACCCCGAGGGCGTCCAGGGCCGCGGGTCGACCGTGCGCGTGTACGACTCCACGCTCGGAGCCTGGCGGGTGAGCTGGTTCGGCGCCGCCGCCGGCGACTTCTGCACCCTGGTGGCCACGCCCTACCGCCGCGACGGGATCCGGCAGGACGGCACGCAGACCGACGGCCGGCCCATCCGCTGGAACTTCTCCAACATCACCGACGACTCGTTCGAGTGGGACGGCTGGGTCTCCGACGACGAGGGCCGCACCTGGTGGCTGGAGCAGCACATCGACGCCGTCCGCACCGGATGAGGGGAGCGCGGTGTTCGACGACTTCGACGACCCCCGGCTCGACCGCAGCGTCTGGCTGCCGCACTACCTGCCGGCGTGGAGTTCGCTCGCCGAGACGCGGGCGACCTACCTCATCCACGACTCCCACCTCGAGCTGAGCATCCCGCCCGACCAGGGGCTCTGGTGCCCGGGCGAGCACACTCCGCCCCTGCGCGTCTCCGGGCTGCAGACCGGCAACTTCTCCGGGCCGGTCGGCTCGGCCGTCGGTCAGCAGCCGTTCCGGCCGGGTCTCACCGTGCGGGAACAGCAGGAGGAGTTCCGCGGCTGCCTGGTGGAGCACGGGACCGTGGGGATGCGCGCGTCCCTCTACCTCAGCCCGCGGTCGATGGCGTCGCTGTGGCTGGTCGGCTTCGAGGACGAACCGGAGCGCAGCGGCGAGCTCTGCGTGATGGAGGTGTTCGGGCGCGACGTCGAGCCGGAGCAGGCGCTCGTCGGGATGGGCTTCCACGCGTTCCGCGACCCTCGCCTGGCGGAGGACTTCGAGCGCATCCCGCTGCCCATCGACGTCACCGAGCCGCACGCCTACGAGGCGCACTGGGACGGCGACGAGGCCACGTTCCGGGTCGACGGCCGGGTGGTCCGGATGCTGGATGCGCCCCCGCGCTACCCGCTTCAGCTGATGCTGGCGGTGTTCGACTTCCCCGAATGGCCGGACGAACGGGACCCGGGGCACGCGTTCGTCCCCACGCTCTCGGTGGACCGCGTCTGGGCGACCTGACGAGCCGCGACGCATTCGCCTCCGGGTATACGCCCGGAAGAGTTATCCACAGTCAATTACACAGGTGGAAAATAGTGAGCCGGACTCACAGCTGACCCGAAGCTTCGAGGCTGTCGTCGGCGTAGAGAGCCGGCAGCTGCAGTGTGAGCCACGGGCTGAACGCCCACGGGGTCAGCTCGACGGCGCCCAGAAGCGAGCGCGGGTCGACCCACTCCCACTCGGCCACCTCGGAGGCGGACGGGCGGAGGTCGCCGACGACGGTCGCCGTGTAGACCGGGCACACCTCGTACTCGACGATGCCCGCCGCATCCACGGCGCGGTAGCGGAAGTCCGGCAGCACCGGCTCCAGGTTGTCGATCGTCGCGCCGAGCTCGTCGGCCGCGCGGCGCCGAACGGCGTCCTCGATCGCCTCGCCCGGGCCGGGGTGGCCGCAGAACGAGTTGGTCCACACCCCGGGCCACGTCGCCTTGCTCAGCGCGCGGCGGGTGACCAGGATGCGGCCCTCCCCGTCGAAGAGGTGGCACGAGAAGGCGAGGTGCAACGGCGTGTCCGTCGTGTGCACCGTCGCCTTGTCCGCGGTGCCGATGGGGGTGCCATCCTCGGCGAGCAGAACGACCTCTTCGCGGGGTGGCGTCATGCGTCCATACTAGGCGGCGCCGTCCGGGGCGGAGCCGGGAGCGTCGTCGGGGGAGACGGCCTCGCCGGTGCCCGGGTTCTGGCTGCGCGCCGGGCGCCAGCCCAGGTTGCGCGCCATCCGCTCCAGCGTCGCCATGGTGGTCGCGTAATCGGCCTCGGTGATGCCGTTGGCCAGTTCCGCCCGCACCGTCGCCACGCGCTCGAAGGCGCGGTCGTGGGCCGCGCGGCCCTCGTCGGTCAGCGTGGCGCTGTCGCCGTCGAACCAGACCCAGCCGCGCTCGACGAAGTCGGACAGCACGCGCTGGATGCGGTGCCCGCGGCGACGGTCGCGATCGAACCCGCCGAAGCGGCGGTCGAAGGGACGGCCGGGGCGTCGAGGACCGAACGGGCCGTAGGCGTAGACGTAGCCGTAGCCCGCGGGGCCGGCCGGGCCGCCGTACGCTCCGGGGAAAGCGTGGGCGCCGGGGAAGCCGCCGTGCGCCCCCACGGGAAAACCGCCGTACGGGTGCGGCCCGAAGGGGCCGCCCGGCTGGCCGGCACGCAGCGTTCCGAGGGTGAAGCCGCGGTCGAAGCCGCGCAGGTAGCCGCGCTCGACCGCCTCCTCGAAGCCGTGGGGGTGGTGGTGGCCGCCGTGGTGGTGGCCGCGCTCGTGATCGCGCTCGTGGTCGTGGTCGTGGTCGCGGTCGTGGCGGTCGCCGTCGTGGTGGCCGTCGTGGCGGTTCGACTCCTGGGGGTCGCTCTCGTGGTGGTCCGGATGCGGCTGGTCGACGCCGTGCCGGTGCCCGTCGCCCTCGCCGCGGTAGCCGTCCCGGCGCGTGTCGCCGGCGGCGACGTCGCGCTCGTCGCGCGGCTCCTGGCCGCGCCATCCCGGGCGGAACCCGTACCCGCGGCGCTCGTCATGCTGCGGCCGCGGGTCCCGGCCGTCGGGGCCGCCGCGTCCGTCGCGGCCCGCGCGGTCACCGTGCGGGCCGCCGTGCGGCAGGCGCTCTGCGAGCTGCTCGGCCGTCGCCGGTCCCTCCGCGAGGGTGTGCAGGATGCGCCAGCTTCCGCGGCGCAGTCCCAGGTCGGCCAGCGCGTCGCGCATCCGCTCGTGCAGCAGGCCTTCGATCTCGCCGAACCAGTATCCGGGCGGCGTCTGTGTGGAGTCGTCGATGTTCGTCATCGGGGCTCTCCCTTCCAATTACATGTACTGTTACAAGTGAATGTATAGTTACATGCATGAGCGGTGAAGGTCAAGAAGATTCCGGGATTCCGCCGCAAGCGGACATCGTCGCGATGATCGAGCACGCGCTGCTCGCGGTCCGCCGCGACCAGTCGCGGCGCCGTCCGCCGTGGGCGGAGGGCGCGGCCCACGGGCACGGCCACGGACATCACGGCGGCCACTGGGGCCCGCCGTTCGGCGGCGCACCCTTCGTCGGTCAGTCCGGCGGCGCACCTTTCGGCGGCATGCCGTTCGGCGACTCCGCGCGTCCCGGCCCCGGCCGGCGCGGCGGGCGCGACGGATCGCTCGGGCGGATCGCCCGCGTGCGCATGCTCGAGGCGCTCGAAGCGGCGGATGCGGAGGGCCGCAGCCTCTCGGTCTCCGGCATCGCCGCTGCGATCGGTGTGGACCAGCCGCGCGCGAGCCGCCTCGTGCAGGAGGGCGTCGAGCGGGGGCTGGTGCGCCGCATCCCGGACCCGTCGGACGCGCGCCGCGCGCTCATCCAGCTCACCACCTCCGGCCGGGCGCTGCTCGGGGAGCTGCGCACCCACCGCCGCTCCTCGGTCGAGACGGCGCTCGCCGCCTTCACGCCCGAGGAGGCGCGCACCTTCGCGGAGCTCTTCGACCGCTTCGTGCGGGCCTGGCCGCGCCCCACCCCGCCCGAGGAGCCGTCGAGCGGAGACTAGATGCTCGAATCCGCCCGGAATTCGAGCATCCACTTACCACTCGTCGCCGAGGCTGCGCGCGGAGCGCGGCGCGCGCGGGTCAGGCGCGGCGCGGGGCGCGCACGGGGAGCAGCAGCGCGAGCCCGATCGCGAGCACCAGCACGATCGCCAGGATGCCCCAGAACTGGGCCCCGCCCACCGCGACGAAGATCGCGAACAGCGTCGGCGCGAGGAACGACACCGCGCGACCGGTCGTCGCGTAGAGACCGAACACCTCGCCCTCGCGGCCGGCCGGCGTAACCCGGGCCAGGAACGTGCGGCTGGCCGACTGGGCCGGCCCGACGAACAGGCACAGCACAAGGCCGCCGACCCAGAAGGCCGCGGCGCCGAGGTCGTGCGTGAAGAAGACCGCGAGTCCAGCGACGATCAGGCCGACGAGCGACGTGACGATGACGGCCTTCGGGCCGAAGCGGTCGTCCAGCCGGCCGGAGAGCAGCGTGCTGACGCCCGCGACGACGTTCGCCGCGATCGCGAAGATGATGACCTGGCCGCTGGTGAAGCCGAACGTCCCCTGGGCCAGGATGCCGCCGAACGTGAACACGCCGACCAGGCCGTCGCGGAACAGCGCGGACGCGATGAGGAAGAGGACGGTGTTCCGGCTCTCCTTCCACAGGCGCCCGATGTCGCGCACCAGCACCGCGTACGACGCGAAGAAGCCGACGCGCGGCGTGCGGGCGTTCGGGGCGATCTCCGGCACCGTGAACAGCACCGGGAGTGAGAACACGAGCGTCCACGCCGCCGCGATCAGCGCGATGATGCGGATGTTCAGGCCGTTCTCGGTCGGGACGTGCAGCAGCCCGCCGTCGCCGACGACCATCCCGAAGTACACGATGAGCAGCAGGACGATGCCGCCCAGGTAGCCGGCGCCCCAGCCGAAGCCGCTGACCCTTCCCACGGTCTTGGGCGTCGAGACCTGGACGAGCATCGCGTTGTAGTTGACGGTGGCGATCTCGTAGAAGATCGTCCCGATGGCGACGAGGGCGACGCCGAGCAGGAAGTAGGACGGCTGTCCCACGACGAAGAACATCAGTGCCGTCACGAGCACCACGACCCCGGTATTGACGCCGAGCCACAGCTTGCGGCGGCCGGAGCCGTCGGTGCGCTGGCCCAGCACCGGCGCGATGAGCGCGACCACGATTCCCGCGATCCCGACTCCCCACGCGAGTCCGCTCGACAGCACGGCGACCGCGGCGTCGTAGGCGGTGTGCGCCGGGCCGGACGTTCCGGACTCGGCGTTCTTCGCGCTGACGACCGCCGGGTCGACGAACAGGCTGCTCGTCAGGTAGACGGTGAACACGAACGTCGTGATGACCGCATTGAACGCGGCGCCGCCCCAGTCCCAGAGCGCCCACGACACCACCCAGCGGCGGGGGATGCGGCGATCGGTCGCACTGTCGGCGAAGAGCGGGCTCGTGGTCGTCACCAGGGCGTCGTCGCCCCTGCCGCCCCCCGGGAGTTCCGTGGTCATGCACACAGCGTAGGGCCGCGCGGCTAACGACCGGTGAACGCGCTCGCCCCATGTCGCCGAGGTGCACCTTGTTGCGCACTTCCGCGGCGTGTCGGGCGCAACAAGATGCACCCCGGCGACTGCTCGCGAGGTGCGCGCGGCTAGATCGAGGCGGGGAGGCTGTAGACCGTGCCGCGGTCGTCGCCGCGTACCTGCCGGTGCAGGTTCTCCATGGTCAGGTCGAGCTGGTTCGCGGTGCTCGCGGCCTGGGTCAGGTCGCGCAGCAGCCCTTCGGGGACCTCGCCGTCGTACTTGTAGTAGATCTTGTGCTCGAGGCTGGCCCAGAAGTCCATCGCGACCGTGCGCAGCTGGATCTCGACCGGCACCAGCACCGGTCCCTCGCTGAGGAAGACCGGCACCTCGACGATGACGTGCAGGCTCTTGTAGCCGTTGGGCTTGGGATGCGCGATGTAGTCCTTCACGCGCAGCGTCCGCACATCTTCCTGCGCGGTCAGGAGGTCGAACACGCGGTACACGTCGGAGACGAAGCTGCAGACGATGCGGATGCCGGCGATGTCGGTGATCGCCTCCCGGATCGCGTCGAAGCTCGGCTCGCAGTTCTTGCGGATGACCTTCTGCTCGATGCTCTCCGGCGACTTGAGCCGGCTCGAGATGTGCTCGATCGGGTTGTAGTCGTGCAGTTCGGCGAACTCCTCCCGAAGGATGCCCACCTTGGTCGAGATCTCGTCGATGCCGAACTTGTACGGCATGATGAACCGCGCGAAATCGTCCCGGAACGCCTGGACCTCGCTGAGCGTCGCGGGGTCGATGCTCTGCAGCGCCTCGATGGCGCGGGTGGAGAGGAGCGGGGCGGCGGCGGGGTCCGTTTCCATGCTCTCGACGCTAGCGACGGTGCTTGTGCGACCGGTGTGAATCGGGGGGTCCCAAACGCGTCGCGGTGTGCTTCCCTGAGCGTGCCACGGGACGCGAGGAGGTGCGCCATGAGTGCGGAGAGCACGACTCCGGTGCGGTTCAACGGACGGCTGGCGATCCTGCTGGCGATGGCGATGTTCGTGCTGGTGGTCGACACCTCGCTGATGAACGTCTCCATCTCGGCGGTCGTCCACGACCTGCACACGACGGTCAGCGGCGTGCAGAGCGCGATCGCGCTGGAGGCGCTGGTGTCGGCCGCGTTCATCCTGATCGGCGGCAAGACCGGCGACCTGATCGGCCGCAAGCTGGCCTATGTGCTCGGGCTGCTCGGATACGCCATCGGCGCGATCGCGATGACGCTGGCGCAGAACCTGGCGGCGATCATCGTGTTCTGGGCGATCATCGGCGGGATCGGCGCCTCGCTGCTGCTGCCCGCGATGCAGTCGCTCATCCACGGCAACTTCGAGGGCGCGCAGCAGAAGCGCGTGTACGCGCTCGTCGGAGCGTCCGCGGCGATCGCCGCGGCGGTGGGTCCGCTCCTCGGCGGCTTCATCACCACGTTCCTGTCGTGGCGCGTGGGCTTCCTGCTGGAGGCGGTCATCATCGCGGTCGTCCTCTCCGGCATCGGCCTGGTGAAAGACGTCAAGTACACCGGGGAGCGTTCCATCGACCTGGTGGGCGCGCTGCTCTCGGTGATCGGGATGGGCGGCATCGTCACCGGCATCCTGGTCTGGCAGGAGGGCGGCGAGCGGGTGCTGCTGATCATCCTGGTCGGTGTCGCGGGTCTGGTCTCGCTGGCGATCTGGCTGCGCTCGCGCTCGCGGCGGTCGAAGCCCACGCTGCTCGACCCGCGGCTGTTCCGGTCGAAGCTGTTCCAGTCGGGCGTCTCAGGTCAGCTGCTCCAGCAGATCGCGCTCGGCGGCACGATGATCGCGCTGCCCATCTACCTGCAGATGGTGCTCGAGTACAACGCGCTGCTCTCCGGGCTGTCGATCGCTCCGCTCTCGCTGAGCATGTTCGCCGTCGCGCTGCTCGCCGGCCGCCGGCTGAAACGGCGGCCTGCCAACCTGATCCTCTGGGGCTTCTCGCTCGCCGTCGTCGGCGTCGCCGCGATCATCCCGCTGGTGCCGATCGCGACGTCGGGCTGGTACCTCACCCTGCCGCTGATCATCGCGGGGTCGGGGCTCGGGCTGCTGGTGTCGCAGCTCAACAACTACACGCTGTCCCCGGTCTCCGACGAGCGGGTGAGCGAGGCCGCGGGCGTGAACTCCGCGGCCGGGTCGTTCGGGCTCTCCTTCGGACTGGCGTTCGCGGGCGCCATCATGCTGGCGACGCTCGCCGCGACGTTTACCGCGAAGACGGACGCGAGCACGGTGCTGCCGCCCGACGACAAGGCGCAGATCTCGCAGGTGCTGGAGACCGACGCCGAGGTGATGTCGAACACCAAGCTCATCGAGCTGCTCAAGACCGAGCCGCCCGAGGTGCAGGCCGAGGTCGTGCGCATCAACACCGAGTCGCGGCCGATCTCGCTGCAGGTCGCCCTGCTGGTGCCCGTGCTGGCCGGCCTGCTCGGCGTGGCGAACGCGTTCCGGATGCGCCGCCTCCCCGACCCGGCGCCGAGCGAGGCCGCGGAGGGCACCCTCGCCGGGTGAGCCCGTCGAGCCTAGGGTGGCGCTATGGCCAACACGCTCACGGGGGATGCCGACCTGTACCTGCCCGAGTTCGACGACCCGCCCGCCGAGCCCGGCGGCCTGCTCGCCGCCTGGCTCGAGCGCGCGAAGGAGCGCGGCGTGAGCGAACCGCTGGCGGCGACCCTGGCGACCGCCGGCGCCGACGGTGTCCCGGATGCCCGCACGGTGGCCCTCGTCGCGCTGGAAGCGGACGGCGTCACGTTCGGAACGGCGGAGCGCAGCCGGAAGGGACGGGAGCTCGCGGACAACCCGCGGGCGGCGGTCGTGCTGTACTGGCGCGAACTGGTGCAGCAGCTGCGGATTTCCGGCCGGGTCGAGCGCCTCGGCAGCGACGACTCCGACGCCATCTTCGCCCGCCGCCGCCGCGAGGCGCAGGCGGCCACGGCCGTGAGCGAGCAGGATGCGCCCCTCGACGACCTGGATCTGCTGCGCACCGCGGCGCGCGACCTCCAGGGCGCCGAGGGGCCGATCGAGCGCCCCGAGAACTGGCTCGGCTACCGCGTGGTCCCGGAGACGATCGAGTTCTGGCACGGCAGCCCCGATCGCCTGCACCGCCGGCTCGAATACCGGCGGGGCGACGGCGGCTGGACGGTCCAGCGATTGCAGCCGTAGGGGAATAGCCGCACCCTCTCCAAAGTTGAGTCATGTGTACTCAAGTTTTGGACCTGCGCTCTTGACAGCATCCCACGCGGATGACAGTCTTGAGTCGTCGAGGCTCAACTCTTGACCACAGACTTTCACGGCACACGCCAGCAACAAAGGAGAGAAGCACACATGTCACGTGCAGTAGGTATCGACCTCGGAACCACGAACTCCGTCGTCTCGGTGCTCGAGGGCGGCGAGCCCACGGTCATCGCCAACGCGGAAGGTTTCCGCACCACCCCGTCGGTGGTCGCATTCACCAAGGACGGCGAGGTCCTCGTCGGCGAGACCGCCAAGCGCCAGGCGGTGACCAACGTCGACCGCACGATCTCGTCCGTGAAGCGCCACATGGGCACCACGTGGACCACCGAGATCGACGGCAAGAAGTACACCGCGCAGGAGATCTCCGCGCGCATCCTGCAGAAGCTGAAGCGCGACGCGGAGCAGTACCTCGGCGACACGGTGACCGACGCGGTCATCACCGTCCCGGCGTACTTCAACGACGCAGAGCGCCAGGCCACCAAGGAGGCCGGTGAGATCGCGGGCCTGAACGTCCTGCGCATCATCAACGAGCCCACCGCGGCCGCGCTCGCCTACGGCCTCGACAAGGGCAAGGAGGACGAGCTCATCCTCGTCTTCGACCTCGGTGGCGGCACCTTCGACGTCTCCCTGCTCGAGGTGGGCAAGGACGACGACTTCTCGACCATCCAGGTGCGTGCGACCGCCGGCGACAACCGCCTCGGCGGCGACGACTGGGACCAGCGGATCGTGGAGTGGCTCATCAAGCGCTTCAAGGACTCCACCGGTGTCGACGTCTCCAAGGATAAGATCGCGCTGCAGCGCCTGAAGGAGGCGGCGGAGCAGGCCAAGAAGGAGCTGTCGTCGAGCATGTCGACCAGCATCCAGCTGCCCTACCTCTCGCTGACCGAGAACGGCCCGGCCAACCTCGACGAGACGCTCACCCGCGCCCAGTTCGAGCAGATGACCAGCGACCTCCTCGACCGCACCAAGAAGCCGTTCCAGGACGTCATCCGCGAGGCCGGCATCAAGGTCGGCGACATCGCGCACGTCGTGCTCGTGGGTGGTTCCACCCGCATGCCGGCCGTCTCCGAGCTCGTGAAGCAGGAGACCGGCGGCAAGGAGCCCAACAAGGGCGTGAACCCGGACGAGGTCGTCGCCGTCGGCGCCGCCCTGCAGGCCGGTGTCCTGAAGGGCGAGCGCAAGGACGTCCTCCTCATCGACGTCACCCCGCTGTCCCTCGGCATCGAGACCAAGGGCGGGATCATGACCAAGCTCATCGAGCGCAACACGGCCATCCCCACCAAGCGCAGCGAGACCTTCACCACGGCCGACGACAACCAGCCGTCCGTCGCGATCCAGGTCTTCCAGGGCGAGCGCGAGTTCACCCGCGACAACAAGCCGCTCGGCACCTTCGAGCTGACCGGCATCGCCCCGGCCCCCCGCGGCATCCCGCAGATCGAGGTCACCTTCGACATCGACGCCAACGGCATCGTGCACGTGTCCGCCAAGGACAAGGGCACCGGCAAGGAGCAGTCGATGACGATCACCGGCGGGTCCAGCCTGCCGAAGGAGGACATCGACCGCATGGTGCGCGAGGCCGAGGAGCACGCGGCGGAGGACAAGAAGCGCCGCGAGTCCGCCGAGACCCGCAACCAGGCCGAGCAGCTCGTCTACTCGATCGAGAAGCTGATCAAGGACAACGAGGACAAGCTCCCCGAGGACGTCAAGAACGAGGTCCAGGGCGACGTCGACGCGCTGAAGACCGCGCTCGCCGGAGACGACGACGAGGCCGTGAAGTCCGCGTACGACACGCTGAGCGCCAGCCAGCAGAAGCTCGGCGAGGCGATCTACTCGTCGGCCCAGCCCTCCGAGGCCCCGGCCGGTGACGCGGGCGACGGTCAGCAGCCCACGTCGTCGGACGACGACGAGGACGTGATCGACGCCGAGGTCGTCGACGACGAGGAGAAGAAGTAATCATGTCGGACCAGAACGGCGGCTCCCCGGAGCCGGAACGCGAGGAGCCGGTCATCCGCGACAAGCGCAAGATCGACCCCGAGACCGGGAAGGTCCGGCAGCCCGAGGGCGACCAGGCGGCCGGCAACGGCACGCCCGCGGACGGCGGGGACGACGCCGGTGAGCACGACCTCTCCCACGAGGAGCTCATCGACGTCGGCCCGGCCGAGGGCCAGGAGCAGGAGGACGGGACCATCCTCAGCGATGACGACCTCGACATCCTCTCCGGGCAGACCACCGCGGAGGAGCTCGCGGCCGAGCGCCTCGCCGACCTGCAGCGGGTGACCGCCGAGTACGCGAACTATCGCAAGCGCACGGAGGCCAACCGCGAGATCGAGCGCGAGCGAGCGGTCGGCGACGCCGTCAAGGGCCTCATCCCGGTGCTCGACGACCTCGAGCGCGCGGAGAAGCACGGCGACCTGGGCGAGGGCAGCGCGTTCTCGACCATCGCGGCCAAGCTCCGCACCGCGGTCGAGCGCCTCGGCCTCACCCCGTACGGCGAGAAGGGCGAGCCCTTCGACCCGCAGATCCACGAGGCGATCTTCCAGCAGCCGACCCCCGGCGTGACGGCGGACACCGTCGCCGAGGTCGTCGAGACGGGCTACCGCCTGGGCTCCACGACCGTGCGGGTGGCGAAGGTCGTCGTCGCGGTGCCGGCCTGACCGGCATCCAGCGCACCACGGAGCGGCGGGAACTCGGTTCCCGCCGCTCCGCTCAGCAGGTGCGCCCCCACGTTTTCATGCAGACTTCATCCATCATCCACAACGACTTGAGAGGAGGCGCCCGTGGCTAGCCAGGACTGGTTCGACAAGGACTTCTACAAGGTGCTTGGCGTCTCCAAGGACGTCAGCGAGGCCGACCTCAAGAAGACGTACCGCAAGCTCGCCCGCAAGTACCACCCCGACTCGAACCCCGGCGACGCCGCCGCGGAGGCGAAGTTCAAGGAGATCAGCGAGGCCTACTCGGTGCTGAGCGACCCCGAGGAGCGCAAGGAGTACGACCAGATCCGCGCGATGGGCACGGGTGCCCGGTTCACCGCGCCCGGTTCGGGAGCGCAGGGCGGCTTCGACGACGTCTTCGGCGGGATGTTCGGCCAGGGCGGCAACCAGAGGTACACCTTCCAGCAGGGCGGCGAGTTCGACGACGTCTTCGGAGGGCTGTTCGGCAACGGCCGGTTCGGCTCCTCCACCGGCGGGTTCCGCGGCTACGGCGGACCGACCCGCGGCCGCGACGTGACCGCGCACACCACCATCGACTTCCTCACCGCAACCCGCGGCGAGACCATCACCCTCCAGGCATCCGACGGCAAGCCGATCAAGGTCAAGATCCCGGCGGGAGTCGCGGACGGCCAGAAGATCAAGCTGCGCGGCAAGGGCCAGCCGAGCCCCGACGGCGGAGAGCCCGGCGACATCGTGCTGACGGTCACCGTGCGCAAGCACCCCGTCTTCGAGCGCGACGGGCTCAACCTCCGTGTCAACGTCCCGGTGACCTTCACGGAGGCCGCGCTCGGCGCGACCATCGAGGTCCCGACACTCGGCGGAGACCCCGTGAAGCTGCGCGTCGCCCCGGGCACCCCGAGCGGCCGCGTGCTGCGCGTCAAGGGCCGCGGCGTCGAGACCCCGAAGGGCACCGGCGACCTGCTCGCCGTCGTCCAGGTGGCCGTGCCGTCCCACCTGTCCGGCGAGGCCAAGGAGGCGCTCGAGGCGTTCGCCGCGAAGCTCCCCGACGAGAACCCGCGCGACGACATCCTGGCCAAGGCCCGGAGCTGACGATGGACGAGAACAGCCAGGTCTTCGTGATCTCGATCGCGGCGGAGCTCGCGGGAATGCACCCGCAGACGCTCCGCCAGTACGACCGGCTCGGACTCGTCAGCCCCAGCCGCACCGCCGGAAAGTCGCGCCGCTACTCGATGCGCGACATCGCCAAGCTGCAGGAGATCGCCCGGCTCGGCTCCGAGGGCGTCAGTCTGGAGGGCATCCGCCGCATCCTGGAGCTCGAGGACCAGGTCGGCGAGCTCCGCGGGCGCGTCCGCGAGCTGGAGTCGGCGCTCGCCGACGAGCTCCTCAACCGGCCGGGGCGCCGCGTCTTCGCGGCCGGCTCGGAGGGCGAGGTCGTCTCGATGCGTGCGGGCACCCGCATCCGCCGCAGCAACCAGCTCGTCGTCTGGCGGCCGCTGGAGCGCTAGGCCGTCAGAGGGACGAGACGCCCTGCCCGACGTAGAGCGTGTTCTGGATGTTGTGGGCCTCCTCGGCCGCGATGTCGTGGTCGATCCCGGCCCGCACCTCCCGCATGAGCTTGTGCAGCTCGGCGTGCTTCTCAGGCAGACGCGCGTGGCCGGTGCTGTCCCACAGGTTCGACACGGGGAGCGTGTCGCCGGCCTCGACCGCGAGCGTCCACTCCTCCGTCGTCGCGACGGCGGCGAACTCGGACTGCATCGTCACCAGCACGCTGCGGTGGAGGGCGTCCGCCGAGATCGCGCCGGCCTCGTTGACGAGGTCCAGCGTCCCGGTCGCGTCGGACAGGAACTCGACGGTGAAGCCGAGCTCCGCCGCATCCCGCGCCGTGCCCGCGCAGCAGTGCTGCGTCATGTAGCCGGCGATGGTGACCGTGTCGACGCCCGACGACCGCAGCCACTGCTCGAGGTCGGTGCCGGGGAAGGCCGACACGCTCGTCTTCTCGATCACGTGCGCCGGCGTCCGGTCGGCGATCGACGAGTGCAGCGCCGCACCCTCGGACCCGCGGGCGAAGACCGGTGCACCCTCGTCCTCGATGTGCTGCACGACGACCACCGGCACGCCGTGGTCGTCGGCCGCATCCCAGGCCACCTCGATGTTCGGGATGGACGTCATCAGGTCCGGGAAGCAGATCTTCAGGTTGCCGGTGACGTACTCGTTCTGCAGGTCGATCACGATCAGCGCGCGCTTCATGGCTGAACTCTAGCGCCGCGGACTCGCCCTCCGTGGGTCGTGTCCCCCGGCGCTCGCAGCCCTATGCTGTGGACCGATGACGACGCCGCCGCAGGACCCGTACGCTCCACCGCCCCCGTACGGCTACCAGCCGTACCCGCCCGCGCCGGGCCCCGGATACGCCCCCGCCCGTCCGCCGAGCGTCCCCGGCCGCGTGCTCGGCATCGTCGGGTTCGCGCTCTCGTTCGTCTTCCCGTTCGACATCGTCGGGCTCGTGCTCTGCATCGTCGCCCTGGTGCAGTCGCGGCGTGCCGGACACAACAACGGCTTCGCGATCGCCGGCATCATCATCTCGGCGGTCGGCATCCTGTTCTGCGCGGTGATCCTGGCCCTCCTGATCCCGGCGATGGTGGACCTGTTCCAGACCTGCGGCCGTCTCGGCAACGGTGTCCACCAAGTCGGCGGCGCCGTCTACACCTGCGAGCCCGGGTCGGCGCACAAGAGCTGGAGCTACTGAGCCGTCACCTCTTGCGCACGGGCGGCCTGGTCTAGGCTTTTGCTCGGCCGGAACCGCCCACAAGGCGCGGCCGCGCGATGAAGCACACCGACTCCCACGAGGAAGCGACGATGAAAGCCCTGTTCAAGAGCGAGGCCGCACCGGGTCTCGAACTGGTCGACGTACCCGAGCCCGAGATGGGGCCGGAGGATGTCCGGATCCGCGTCCTGCGCACCGGAATCTGCGGAACCGACCTGCACATCCAGCGCTGGGACGACTGGGCGGCGTCCGCCGTGAAGGCCCCGCTGGTCCCCGGCCACGAGTTCTTCGGCGAGGTCGTCGAGGTCGGCCCGCTGGTCCGCGACGTCGAGGTGGGCGACCTGGTCTCCGGCGAGGGCCACATCGTCTGCGGCACCTGCCGCAACTGCCGTGCCGGGCGCCGCCAGATGTGCATCCGCACCCAGGGCGTGGGCGTGCAGCGGGACGGCGCGTTCGCCGAGCAGCTCGTGCTGCCGGCCACGAACGTCTGGGTGCACCACAGCGCCATCGAGCCGGAGGTCGGCGCGCTGTTCGACCCGCTGGGCAACGCCGTCCACACCGCGCTCGCGTTCCCGGTGGTCGGTGAGGATGTGCTGGTCACGGGATGCGGCCCCATCGGCCTCATGGCGATCGCCGTCGCGCGCCACGTCGGCGCGCGCTTCATCGTCGGCACCGACATCAGCGCGCAGCGGCTCGAGCTCGCCCGCGGGATGGGCGCCGACTTCACCGTCGACGTCTCGCAGCACGACATCCACGAGGCGCAGAAGGCGCTCGGGATGCGCGAGGGCTTCGACGTCGGCTTCGAGATGAGCGGCGCCCCGACGGCCCTGCCCTCGATGATCGAGAACATGAACCACGGCGGCCGCATCGCCATGCTGGGCCTCCCCTCCAAGCAGATCGCCGTCGACTGGGGGATCGTGGTCACCCACATGCTGACCCTCAAGGGCATCTACGGCCGCGAGATGTTCGAGACGTGGAACGCCATGGGCGCCATGCTGCAGACCTCCATGGAGTTGCACGACGCGATCGCGTCGATCGTCTCGGACCGGTTCGCAGCTCGCGACTGGGAGAAGGGGTTCGCCGCCGCTGCGGCGGCCGGCGGCGGCAAGGTCATCCTCGACTGGACGGAGGTCTGAACATGTACGGGAGCTTCCGGGAGCACATCGCGACCCAGCTGGAGGAGATCGAGGAGGCCGGGCTCACCAAGCGCGAGCGCAGCATCCACGGTCCGCAGTCGGCGCTGATCACGGCGGACGGCCACGAGGTGCTGAACTTCTGCGCCAACAACTACCTCGGCCTCGCCGACCACCCGGCCCTGCGGGACGCGGCGAAGTCGGCGCTCGACGACTGGGGCTACGGGATGGCCAGCGTGCGCTTCATCTGCGGCACGCAGGAGCAGCACCTGGAGCTGGAGCGCCGGGTGTCGCGGTTCCTCGGGACCGAGGCGACCATCCTGTTCTCCTCCTGCTTCGACGCCAACGGCGGCGTCTTCGAGACGCTGTTCACCGCCGAGGACGCCATCGTCTCGGACGAGCTGAACCACGCCTCCATCATCGACGGCATCCGCCTGTCGAAGGCCCAGCGCTACCGCTACAAGAACCGCGACCTGGACGACCTGCGCACGCAGCTGCAGGCGGCTCGGGATGCGGGTGCACGCTTCACGGTCGTCGTCACCGACGGCGTCTTCTCGATGGACGGCTACATCGCGCCGCTCGCGGAGATCTGCGACCTCGCCGACGAGTTCGGCGCCCTGGTGTTCGTCGACGACTCGCACGCCGTCGGCTTCGTGGGCGAGCACGGCCGCGGCACCCCGGAGTTCTGCGGCGTGTCCGACCGCGTCGACATCTACACCGGGACGTTCGGCAAGGCGCTCGGCGGTGCCTCCGGCGGGTACGTCTCCAGCCGCCGCGAGATCGTCGACCTGCTGCGCCAGCGCGCGCGGCCGTACCTGTTCTCGAACACGCTGGCGCCGTCGATCGTCGCCGGCACCCTCGCGGCGCTCGACCTGCTCGAGCAGTCGGACCACCTCCGGGCGCAGCTCGTCACAAACGCGGAGCTGTTCCGCCGGCTGATGACCGAGGCGGGATTCGACCTGCTGCCGGGCGCGCATCCCATCGTCCCGGTCATGTTCGGGGATGCGGCGCTCACCGCCCGCATCGCCGACGAGATGCAGCGCCAGGGCGTCTACGTCACGGCCTTCTCGTACCCGGTCG
The DNA here is from genome assembly GCF_031456835.1 of Leifsonia shinshuensis. NCBI lineage: Bacteria > Bacillati > Actinomycetota > Actinomycetes > Micrococcales > Microbacteriaceae > Leifsonia > Leifsonia shinshuensis. The sequence continues at coordinate 2,329,322 of NZ_JAVDVK010000001.1, read as the reverse complement.
TCCCGAAGGGGCGGGCGCGCATCCGCGTGCAGCTGTCCGCGGCGCACACCGAGGAGGAGATCCGTCGCTGCGTGGACGCGTTCGTCGCGTCCCGGGAGGCGGTCGCGGCGTAGCGGGGTCGCGCCGCTCGCCCGGCCAGTCGCTCGTTAGGTAGACCTCGACGGCGCGATTCGCCACCGTTGATAAAGTTATCAACGGCCGCTCTAGCGCCGCCCTTACTCCTCCACCGACGCCCGCGCCCCGCGCAGCGGGGCGCCGCGGCGCGCGAAGAAGAGCGCGAGCGCCACGACCAGGAACACCGCCAGCGCCGACAGGTCGACGATCGCGACGGTGCCGGCGACCGCGGCTGCCTGGGTCACGCCGCACGCGCGCGCGGTCTGGTCCGCCGCACAGAGGAAGCGGTCTCCGGAGCCGGTCGCGCCCGTCTTCAGCCACGAGCCGATCAGCTGGTTGTACGCCGTCTCGAGGCCCTTCGTGAGCGTCGGGCCGGAGTGCCCTTGGCCCGGGACCGCCCAGTACGTGACCTTCCAGCCGGCGTCCTCCGCCGCGGTGGCGGTCGCCTCCACCTGCGGGCGGAACTTCGCGTCCTCTTCTCCGGCCACGAAGATCCCGACGACCGGTTCCGGGTAGTCGTGAGCGCTGAGGACGTTCGCCGGCCAGGTCTTCTCGTAGGCGACCTGGTCGCCGCCGAAGTACCGGTCGCGGGTCGCCGCCGGCCGGTACTCGCCCGGCTTGTCGGGACCGGAGACGTCGACGACCGCGCCCCACTGCTGCGGGAACAGCGCGCCGAGGTAGGCGGCGCACTCGCCGCCGTGCGAGAAGCCCGCGATGACCCGCTGCGTCCGGTCGTGCGACGCCGGGAGGTTGGCGTCGATCCAGGCGGGCACATCCTTCGACAGGTAGGCGACCAGCTTGCCGCCGGAGGTGTCCGCGCACGGCGGGTTCTTGTCGACCGCTCCCAGCTGGTCCACGACCAGCACGAAGGGCGCCTGGTTGAGCCGGTCGTCGCCCAGGCTGTGGAGCGCATCCAGCGTCGCCCCGAGGGTGGGGTTGCCCGGCTGGCCCATCATCATCTCGACCACGGGCCGTGTCGCGGAGGGGTCGCGCAACCAGCCGGGCGGCACGAACAGGTGGGCGTCGCGCGCTGCGAAGCCGGAGGCGGTCGGGGGGATGCGCACCGCGAGCTGGTACCCGTCCGCCAGGGTCTTGGCGGTGACGGAGACGGCGTGGCCGGCGACGACGGGCTGGGCGGTGGCCGGGACGGCGGCCAGGCCGATGGCACCGAGCGTCAGCACGGCGGCGAGCCCGGCGATCACCGCCCGGATCGCCCTGCGGTCCGTCGACTGCAGCAGGTCGCCGATCGCGAGCGGAAGCACCGTCGCGGCGAGCAGCAGCACGAACCATCCCGCCCCGGTGAGGTCCGGCCGGGGGAGCAGCAGCACCCCGAGCAGCATCAGGAGGAGCCCGGCGATCTGGCCGGCGACGACGGCGATGACGGTGGCGGTCGCCCGGAAGCGCCACGACCTGCGCACGAACCGGTAGGCCGGGTACGCGCCGACCACGACGAGGGCGGCGGCGAGCCAGGGCAGGGCGGACATCGCGGCCAGTCTATGGCCACGGCGATCGCAGCCGGCCCGGCGGAGGTACGGTTGCGTCAGAGAGGAGGCGGGATGATCGTCGACAACGCCGTGTACGTGGACGGCCTCCGCACCGAGCCGCCGTCGCTCGAGGAGACCTGCGAGACGGTCCGCGACCGCGGCGGGTTCGCCTGGATCGGCCTGTACCGGCCGAACGCGGAGGAGCTCGGCGCCGTGGCGAAGGAGTTCGACCTGCCGCCGCTCGCCGTCGAGGACGCCCTCGCCGGCCACCAGCGCTCGAAGATCGAGAAGTACGGCGACATGCTCTTCGTCGTCCTCCGTCCCGCCCACTACATCGACGAGACCGAGAAGGTCGAGTTCGGCGAGGTGCACGTCTTCCTCGGCGCGGACTTCGTGATCACCGTCCGCCACTTCGAGTCGCCCGACCTCGCCCGCGTCCGGCGCCGGCTCGAAGGCGACGCCGCCCTCCTCGCGCACGGTCCGATCGCCGCCCTGTACGGCATCCTCGACGAGATCGTGGACGAGTACGCTCCGGTGGTCGCCGGGCTGGAGGACGACATCGACGAGATCGAGGACCAGCTGTTCTCCGGCGACCGCGGTGTCTCGCGGCGCATCTACGAGCTCTCGACCGAGGTCATGCACTTCCAGCGCGCCGTCGACCCGCTGCGCGACGTGCTCGCCAACCTGCGGCAGGGCCTGCTGGCCCGCGAGGAGGACGAAGGGCTGCGGGATGCGTTCCGGGACATCGAGGACCACGTCATCCGGGTCACCGAGCGGGCCGAAGGCTTCCGCCAGATCCTGCAGAACGCCCTGAGCGTCCACACCACCCTGGTCGGCCAGCAGCAGAACGACGAGGTGAAGAAGATCTCGGGATGGGCGGCCATCCTGTTCGCGCCGACCCTGGTCGCCTCGGTCTACGGCATGAACTTCCGCATCATGCCCGAACTGCACTGGGCGCTGGGGTACCCGTTCGCGCTGCTGCTGATGCTCGGGATGGGTGTCGGTCTCTACTTCGTGTTCAAGCGGAAGGGCTGGATCTAGCCAGCAGCGCGTACCGCGCCCGCAGGCCCTCCACCAGCGCGGTCAGGCCCACCTCGAACGCCGCGTCGGCCGGCGGCGTGGCCCCGAGACCAACCCCGCGGGCGCGGTAGGCGGCCGCGAACGCGGGCACCTCCTCCTCGGCGCCGCTCGGGTCGAACATGTCCGCCGGCGCGATGGCGTCGAGCGCCGAGCCGAGGATGAAGGACTCGACCGCGACGATCGTCGGCAGCACCTCCGGCTCAGGCCACCCGGCGCGCACCATCGCGGTGACGACGGTGTCGTACATGTGCATCGTGCGGAGCGCACCGGTGAGCGGCAGGGTCGCGAGCAGAGCGATCGTCGGTGGATGTGCGGCGAACGCCACCCGGTACGAGTGCGCCCAGGCGATCATCGCCGCATCCCAGGGCTGCGACGCGAACGCGCTGACGTCGATCCGGTCGGAGACCAGTTCGCGGACCGCGGCGATCACGTCCTCCTTGCCGTCCACATGGTTGTAGAGGGCGCTGGGCCGCACGCGGAGCGCCTGGGCCAGCCGCGCCATCGTGAAGCCCTCGGCGCCGGACTCGTCGAGAAGCCCCAGCGCCGCATGCGCGATGAGGTCTCGGGTGAGCACCGTCGTCCGGGGACGCCCCGCCCGGCGCGCCGGGCGATCGATCTCGGCCATGCTCTTCCCCTCCGGCTCGATCACACCCTAGTATCTGACGAAATAAAAGAACGACGTTCATTTATCCGGATGCGGAGGGTGCATGGGCACGACGGTCTTCACCAACGGGACGATCCTTTCGAGTTACCGCGCGGACGCCGCGGAGCACGACGCCGTCGCCGTCGAGGACGGCCGCATCGTCGCCGTCGGCGAGGACGCGCGGGCCCGGCGGTCCAGCGCCGACGAGACGGTGGACCTCGAGGGCGGCGTGCTCGCACCGGCCTTCGGCGACGGGCACGCGCATCCCCTGCAGGGCGGCCTCGAACAGCTCGGCCCGCAGGTCCGGGCGTGCGGTTCCGTGGATGAGATCGTCGCCTGCGTGAAGGAGTGGGCGGACGCGCATCCCGAGCAGGAGTGGATCTACGGCGGCAGCTACGACGCCACGCTCGCGCCCGACGGGATGTTCGACGCGCGCTGGCTCGACGCTGCCGTGCCCGATCGCCCGGTCGTGCTGCGGGCGTGGGACTATCACACCGTCTGGGTCAACTCGGAGGCTCTCCGCCGGGCCGGCATCGACGCCGCGACTCCCGAGCCGGCTCTGGGCCGCATCCCGCGCCGCGCCGACGGGTCGCCGCTCGGCATCCTGCAGGAGCCGGGCGCGGTCGACCTGCTGCTCCCGGCCGAGCCCGGGCGCACCCGCGAGGAGCGGGTCGAGGCCCTGCGGCTGGCGACCGCCGACTACGCCGCACTCGGCATCGCCTGGGTGCAGGATGCGTGGGTCGAGCCGGCGGAGGTGGAGGCGTACCTGGATGCGGCGGCCCGCGGGTTCCTGTCCACCCGCGTGAACCTGGCCCTGCGTGCCGACCCGGTCAGCTGGCGCGACCAGGTGCCCGGCTTCGTGGAGTCGCGGCGCCGCGTCGAGGAGCTCGGCGATCCGCTGCTCACCGCGCGGACAGTGAAGGTCTTCGTCGACGGCGTCATCGAGAACCACACCGCGGCGATGCTCGACGACTACGTCGACACACCGGGCGACCGCGGCCTCCCGAACTGGGAGGCGCGCGAGCTCGCCGCCGCGGCGGTCACGTTCGACAAGCTGGGCTTCCAGCTGCACCTGCACGCGATCGGCGATGCCGCGGCCCGCACCGCGCTCGACGTCTTCGAGGAGGTCGAGCGCGTCAACGGGCCGCGCGACCGCCGCCCCGTGATCGCGCACGTGCAGGTCGTCGACCCGGTCGACCTCCCGCGATTCGAGCGCCTCGGCGTCATCGCCAACTTCGAGCCGCTCTGGGCGCAGCTCGACCCGATGATGCTCGACCTGACGCTGCCCCGCCTCGGCCCCGAGCGCGAGCGGCTGCAGTACCCGATCCGCACCCTGCTCGAATCCGGCGCCGTCTCCTTCGGGAGCGACTGGCCGGTCAGCAGCGCGGACTGGCGGCCCGGCGTCGCGACGGCGGTCACCCGCCAGACCGACGACCGCGTGCCCGCAGCGGGGTGGATCCCCGCCGAGCGCATCCCGCTCACCGATGCTCTGGAGGCGTACTCCTCCGGCGTCGCCCACCAGGCCTTCGCCCGCACACAGCGCGGCGAACTCCGGCCGGGGTCCGCCCCCGACCTGGTCTGGCTCGACACCGACCCGCGCCACGTGGAACCGCACGACCTGCGATCCGTCCGCGTGCTCGGAACCTGGGTCGACGGCGTCCGCCGCTCGGCCACCGACCTGCACCACTCGCTCGAGAGAGGCCGCTCCACATGACCACGACCGACCTTCCCGTCCAGCCGCGCCTGAAGCGCGCGCTCGGCCCGACCGCCCTCGTGCTGTTCGGGCTCACCTACCTGGCGCCCGTGACGGTGTACACCACCTACGGAATCGTCACCGAGTCGACCGACAACCACCTGCCGTCCGCCTACGTCGTCGCCCTGGTCGCGATGCTGTTCACGGCGCTGAGCTACGGCGCGATGGCGCGCGCGTACCCGGTGTCCGGTTCGGCGTACACGTACACGCAGCAGTCCTTCGGCGGCCACGTCGGCTTCCTCACCGGCTGGACGCTGATGCTCGACTACCTGTTCCTCCCGATGATCAACTTCCTGCTCATCGGGCTGTACCTGAACACCCAGTTCCCGGATGTGCCCGGCTGGGTGTTCGCGCTGGCGTCGCTGCTGCTCGTGCTGCTGTTCAACCTCCTGGGCATCACTCTGGTGAACCGGCTCAACATCGCGATCGTCGCGCTGTCGGTGCTGCTCGTCGTTGTGTTCGCGGTGCTGGCGATCAAGGAGCTGGTGACCAACCCGTCCTCCCAGACGCCGAGCCTGATCGAGCCGTTCCTGCCCGGCTCCGGCGGTCTCGGGCCGATCTTCGCGGGCGCCGCGGTGCTCGCCCTCTCGTTCCTCGGCTTCGACGCGGTGTCGACGCTCTCCGAGGAGGCGAAGAACCCGAAGCGCGACATCCCGCGCGCCATCCTGCTCACCACCCTGATCGGCGGCGCGATCTTCATCCTCGTGTCGTGGCTGGGCGCGCTCGTGTACCCGGACTGGCGCGACTTCGCGAACGTGGACTCGGCCGGTGTCGACCTGATGGCGAAGGTCGGCGGCACCTTCCTGACGTCGTTCTTCGTCGCGGTGTACGTCGTCGGCGCGTTCGGCTCCGGGATGACGACCCAGGTCAGCGTCTCGCGCATCATCTACTCGATGGGCCGCGACGGCGTTCTTCCGCGGATGTTCGGCCGGCTGCACTCGCGGTTCCGCACCCCGTGGGTCGCGGCGGTGGCGGTGTCCATCGTGTCGCTGCTGGCGCTGGTGCTCACGCTCGACCAGGCGGCGACGATGATCTCGTTCGGCGCGCTCGCCGCCTTCTCGATGGTGAACCTCTCCGTCATCCGGCACCACCTGTTCCCGAAGGGCGGCCGAACGGCGCCGTCCGCGGGGGAGTGGGTGCGCTACGGCGTGCTCCCGGCGATCGGGTTCGTCCTCACCGTCTGGCTCTGGACCTCACTCACCGTCACGACGTTCATCGTCGGCCTCTCGTGGATGCTCGTCGGCGTCGTCTACCTGGCGGTGCTGACGCGCGGCTTCCGCCGGAAGCCCCCGATGATGGACTTCACCGAGAAGGAGGAGCTGGTGGAGGAGGGCGCCGCCGCCTGAGCGCGGCCCGCCTGAGCACCGGCCGCGGATGCTGCGGGGCGCGCCCTCTGGTTGACTGGAGGGCGTGTCCTCCGCAGCGCCCGGCTTCCCGTACGAGCGGCTGCGCCGTCGGCCGGACGTCGAGGCGCCGAACCTGTTCGCGTCGGACGCTGCCGACCGGCTGCTCGCCGACCTCACGGGCGACGCCGTGCTCGAGCCCGGTCTCGTGGTCATCGGCGACGCGTACGGGGCGCTCACCCTCGCCGCCGCCGCGCGGGGCGCCCACGGCATCCGGGTGCACCAGGATGCCCTGACCGGCGAGAGGGCGCTCGACGCGAACGCCGCCGAGCTGGGCCTCGAAGGGACGTACGAGCACCGGCCGCTGGACGACTCGCTGCTGCGTGGCGCCCGCACCGTGCTGCTGCGGCTGCCGCGCAGCCTGGACGCTCTGGCCGAGATCGCGACGCTGATCGCGGAGCACGCCCGTGCCGACGTGGTGGTCTACGCGGGCGGGATGCTGAAGCACATGACGACCGCGATGAACGCCGTGCTGGCGGAGGTGTTCGGCGACGTGACGGCGTCGCTGGCGCGGCAGAAGGCGCGCGTCCTCACGGCGCGGGAACCGCATCCCGCCGCCGCCACCGTGCTCGACCGCTGGCCGGAGCGATCGCTCGACGCCGATACCGGCCTCTGGGTGTGCGCCCACGGCGCGGCGTTCGCCGGGACGACCGTGGACATCGGCACGCGCTTCCTGCTCTCGGTGCTCGACGACGCCGTCCCGGATGCGCGCACCGCGATCGACCTCGGCTGCGGCACCGGTCTTCTCGCGGCGGCGCTCGCCGCATCCCGGCCGGATCTCCGCGTGATCGCGACCGACCAGTCGGCCGCGGCCGTCGCCTCGGCCGCGGCGACCGCAGCGGCGAACGGCGTGGCGGACCGCGTCACGGTGGTGCGCGACGACGGCCTCGCCGCACAGCCCGACGCCTCCGCGGACCTGATCGTGCTCAACCCGCCGTTCCACATCGGCGGAGCCGTGCACACCGGCATCGCCCACCGCCTGTTCGCGGACGCGGGACGCGTGCTCGCCCCCGGCGGCGAACTGTGGACGGTCTGGAACTCCCACCTCGGCTACCGCCCCGCGCTGGAGCGCGCCGTCGGCCCCACCCGCCAGATCGCGCGCAACCCGAAGTTCACGGTCACCGCCTCCCACCGCCGCTGACCGGCCGCATCCGACCCGGCGCGGCCCGCTGCGTCAGCGCACCGGGCCGGAGGCGAGCACCTCGCGCACGCCGGAGACCACGAGGCCGGCCGCTCCGCGCTGGAGCGACAGCTCGGCGTCCGCGCGCGAGGGGACGATGTGGGCGAGGACGGGCTTGTCCCCGGCGGTCATCGAGCGCCACGTGTCCGCGTCCGCCTCGTAGTCGAGACCCAGCCAGGTCCACTGAGCCTGGGTCGAGGGGAGGAGCGACGGGTCGGCGGCCAGCTCCGAGCCGTAGTAGTAGCCCCACGTGCGGAATCCGCGGCTCTGCGCATCCAGCGGCCATGCCGTCGTCGTGCAGTAGCCCTTGGCGACGAACGTCCGGGTGGGATGCGGCGCCTTCGCCATCAGCGCGAACAGCTCGCCCAGATGCTCGGTCGGCGCCACCTTCGGATCGACGAAGATCGTGTGGGTGTCCGCGTACGCGTCGACCAGGTCGTCGAACCGCAGGTACGGCTGCGCCGGCTGACCCGGGTCGGTCGTCTCGGCCGCCGTGATGCGATAGCGCTGCACCTCGGCCCAGGTGTGGTCCGCGGCGAAGAACCCGGAGGTGCCCGACGTGCGATCGAGGGTCGCGTCATGCAGTCCGAACCAGACGCCGTCGGAGGTCCGTGCGAGGGAGATCTCCAGGGCGTTCACCCCGAGCGCCACGGAGTTGCGGTACGCCTCCATCGACATCTCGGGCCAGTCGAGCGACCCGCCGCGGTGCGCGACCGTGAAACCGGGACGCGCGAGCAGGCGGTCGGCGAGGAGCCCGTCGCCTGCACTGCTCGGCGTCGGCGTCGGGCTGGCCGTGGGGGTGCTCTTCGTCTGCCCACCGAGCAGTCCGGGGAGCAGCACGGCGCCGCCGCCCACCACCGCTGCCGCCCCGACGAGTCCGCCCGCGATGCCGCCGATCAGCGCGCGACGCGAGACGCGGCGCGGCTCGGAGGAGGGCGTGAGCTCGTCGGGATCGGGCATGCGCAACCCTAGGCATCCCCGGCGCGGCGGATCAAGCGACCCTCTCGGGGGTGGAGCGCATCGCCTGCCGTGCCACGACCCGTTCCGTCGTCAATGTGCAACTTCACAACGTTTTCAGAATGCGAACAGGCTTTCCGCAACCGGATCCGTCGTAACGCGCTTGTCCTGAACGCCGGATGTTGCTAACGTCCCTCTATCGCACACCGGCGTTGCGCCCCCAGCTACGCCGTACCCTCGACCCTCGCAGCCAGGGAGAGCAATGACGCAGACCAGTTCCCGGCCGGACGCCTCGCACGACGGCGCCGCGCACACCACGGGAGAGAACCACCACGCCCTCAAGGCCGACGGCGTCTCCGCCGCCGGCTCGGTCGTCATGGCCGTGGCGGGCAGTGCGCCCGCGTATTCGATCGCGGCGACCACGGCGACGCTCGTCGGGGCCGCCGCGCTCGGCGCCCCCGCCGCCCTGCTCTGGTGCGGCATCCCGATGCTCGGCATCGCGTGGGCGTTCCTCTACCTCGGGCGGCTCGACGTCAACGCCGGCGCCGCCTACTCGTGGGTCGCCCGGGCACTCCACCCGATCCTCGGCTTCCTGTCCGGATGGGCGCTCGTCATCTCGGCGACGATCTTCATGGTCGCCGGAGCCCTTCCGGCCGGCGCCATGACCGTCACGCTCTTCGCGCCCGAGCAGGCCAACAACGTCGCGCTCATCACCGGCGTCGGCGCGCTGTGGTTCCTCGTCATGGCGGCCTGCGTGCTGTTCGGCGTGCACGTCACCGCCCGGGCGCAGTGGATCATGTCGGTGATCGAGGTCGGCATCCTCATCGTCTTCGCCGTGCTCATGATCGTCCGCGCGGCCACATCCACCCACGCGGGCCCCTCGTTCTCGTGGGACTGGCTCGGCTTCCAGCACCTCACCGGGCAGGGCGTCTTCGTCTCGGCCGCCCTCATCGCCGCCTTCTACTTCTGGGGCTGGGACGTCGCCGCGAACCTCAACGAGGAGACGAAGGACGGGCACAAGAACGCCGGCTCCGCGGGCATCATCGGCGTCATCATCGTCTTCCTGCTGTTCGAGATCTTCACGATCGCGACCATGGTCATCCTCCCCGCCAAGACCATCGAGGACAACAGCGCGAACGTGCTGTCGGTGCTCGGTGACGCGGTCTGGCCCGGCATCGGCGGCAAGATCCTCGTCGTGGCCGTCGCGCTCTCCACGATCGCGACACTCGAGACGACGCTGATCCAGGTCACCCGGACGCTGTTCTCGATGGGACGCGACAACACCATCCCGAAGATCTTCGGCAGCATCCACCGCCGCTGGCGCACGCCCGCGTTCGCGACCCTGATCGTGGTCGGCGTCTCGGTGCTGCTCTTCCTCGGCGCGAACCTGATCGGTCAGGGCGTCGGCGAGATCATGACGAACGCGATCGCCTCCATCGGCATCCAGATCGCGTTCTACTACACGCTCGCCGGCGTCGCCGTGGTGGTGGCCTACCGCCGGGTGCTGCTGAAGTCGGTCAAGAACTTCATCCTGATCGGGCTCTGGCCGGCCGTCGGCGCGGTGTTCATGGGCGTCATCTTCGTGCTCGGCATCGTGCAGAACTTCCAGGACGACGCCGTGATCGTGAACGTGCTGGGTCTGGGCTTGATCGTGGTCGGAATCGTCCCGATCGCGCTCTTCTACCGCAAGGCCAGCGGCTACTACAAGCGCCGTCCGCTCGAGCTCCCCGAGGAGCTCGACGCCGCCGCCCCCGCCAACATCGACGACCGCGACCCCGCCGCCCGCTGACCCTCCGCCCCCGGGGGGATCCGCCCTCCGGGGGTTCCGCCCTCCGTCGAGTACACGAAAAGTGCACGCTCAGACCCTGTCGAGCGTGCACTTTTCGTGTACTCGACGGAGGGGGGTGCGGGGCGAGATCAGGCGGGGGTGAGGTGGATGCGCGGGCGCGGGCGGACCGCGACGACGAGCGCCGCCGCGATGAGGCCCGCGACGGCGATCGCCCAGCCGGCCGCGAGGTACGGGCCGTCCGGGCGCACGATCGACTGGCCCGCGAGCGCCTGAGCGGTCACCAGCGCGACCGTCGCGGCGTAGACGACCGTCGCGACGACGACGAGACGGGTGCGCACCCGGTCGTCGGCGAGCAGCGACCAGCGCCGGCCGAGCCAGCCGAGCAGCACCGCGAAGAGCGGCAGGAGCTGCAGCGCGTGCATCCCGACGAAGTGCGGGATGCGCAGATCGCCGCCGACGGTGCTCCAGCCGAGCACGGGCAGTCCCGGCCCTCCGTCCGCGAGCCCGACGGTGTGAGCACCTGCGATGCCGCGGAAGTCCGCCAGCTGGGATGCCGTCGGCCCGGTCATCAGGTACGCGAGACCCATCCCCGCGAGGGCGATGATCGCACCCGCCCGCACGGCGAGCGTGGTCGACCGGGTGGGGAGCCTCAGGAAGAACACCGCGATGGTGGTCAGGAACGTGCAGACGTAGAGCGTGGTGATGGACACGGCCATGACGCCCCAGATCGCGCTCGCGAGCGGGGTCGAGACGTTGAAGTGGCTGGTCGTCCCCGCTGCTGCGGCCGCGACGATGAGCACCTGCTCCACGATCAGCGCCACGGCGATCACGGTGCCGGCGGCGTGCGCGATCCGCCGCCAGCGCGGGAGGTGGGCGATCAGCCAGGCCCACGTCACGCCGTACAGCAGGATCGACAGCGAGAACTTGAGCGGCTTGGCCCAGGCGTCCATCCCGGTGACCTGTCGGGGGTCGACGATGAGGCCGATCAGGCTGACGGCGGTGCTCAGCACCATCAGGGCGGCCACCGTCATCAGTGGGCGGTGCCACGCGAACACGGTCTTCACGATTGTCTTCTTTCGTTGGTGACGACGGCCTGCGCGATCCGGCGCAGGCCGAGCGAGAGGGTGTCGCCGAGCACCGTGCCGACGACCATGAGCTCGGTCATCCGCGACGGATCGGGGAGGGTGCCGACGGCTCCGAGATCGGCCTCGGCGTGGATGCGCGCGGCCGCCGCGTAGCGGTCGAGGTAGTCGTCGGGGAGGGGGAAGCCGGCCTTGTCGAACGCGTCGATCACCTGCGCGGCGATGCCGCGACCGATGTTGTCGTCGCAGTCCGTCCATCCCGCGCGGGCGGTCAGGGCGTCGACGCGGGCGTAGGCGTCGTCCGACGGTTCGGAGACGTCCGGGACCGCCGAGCGCGACAGTGCCTGCTGTGCCACGTCGAACGTGTGGGCGATGGGCGCATCCGGTTCGTCCAGTGCGGCCAGCACCGACTTGACCGAGGCGATGGACAGCTTGCCCACCTCGAGCATCGCGCGGATCAGCCGCAGGCGGCGTTCGTGCTGCTCGCCGTAGACCGTGCGGTTCCCGCCCTGGCGGTCACCCGCGGGCAGGAGCCCCTCGCGGACGTAGTACTTGATCGTGGCGGCGGGAGTGCCGGAGCGTTCGGCGAGTTCGGAGATGAGCACGTGCTGATAGTAGCACTACCGGTAGTGCCACTACCAGTGCTGGACCGATCCCCGCCCGCCCGCTACCGTGAGGTATCCGAAGGAGGAGGCAGCGTGGGAGACGTCGTCATGTACAGCTCGGTGTCGGTGGACGGCTTCATCGCCGACCAGGACGACCAGCCTGGACCGCTCTTCGACTGGCTGCTCAACGGAGACGTGCCGCTCGACGACGGCGGCGTGCTGAAGGTGTCGCAGGTGTCGCACGACTACGTGCGCGCCTACTGGGACCGGATCGGTGTCACGGTCGTCGGCCGCCACGTCTTCGACATGACGGACGGCTGGGACGGCGCACCTCCCGCGGGCGTCGACCACGTCGTCGTGGTGACGCACCGGCCCGCGCCCGAGGGCTGGGACGCGAAGGCGCCGTTCTCGTTCGTGGACGGCATCGAGCCCGCGCTCCGAAGGGCCCAGGAGATCGCCGGCGACCGGGTGGTCGAGGTCGCGGCCGGCGACGTCGGCGGTCAGGCGTTCGCGGCCGGTCTCATCGACGAGGTGCGGATGGATGTCGCGCCTGTCGTGTTCGGCTCCGGCAAGAGGTACTTCGGTGCGGTCGACGCGCAGCAGCTGCTCGACGGCCCGGTCGAGATCCTCCAGGGGGACGGCGTCCTCCACCTGCGCTACCGGGTGCGCCGCTGACCGCATCCGGTGCCGGGCGCGCAGCCCTCAGGCCTCGTCGCGCTTGCGGCGGGACGGCGAGTCGAGCAGCGAGAGGACGAACAGCAGCGCGAGCAGGGCGAAGATGCTCAGCGCGGCGATGAGGTCGCTCCAGGTGAACGGGATGAACGCGCCGTCGATCGACAGCACGAACACCGTCTCCACCGCGCCGAACGCGATGAAGAACAGCCCGAGCAGCAAGCGGGTGATCTGGACGTTGTGCCCGCGGCGGTGCACCTCCACCCGGCGCAGCTCCACCATGAGGGTCAGGAGCAGCAGGGGCAGCACCTGGGCGAGCGTGGCGGCGGTCGCGCTGTCCATCAGCACCACGCGGAGGTCGGCGGGATCCACCATTCCGACAGAGTAGCGCCCGCCCCCTGCGTCTCGCTCGCTCGCGCGATTTGTGCCAAATCGTCGTTATGCGCGCGCCATAACCAAGATTTGGCACAAATCGTGGCCCGGTACCGGCGGGAACGGGAATTACCCCTCGCCATTGAAAGTTGAGCCTAGTAGACTCAAGTTTGCCCAGAACGATATGGGAAGGAACCAGATGGCGAACATGCAGGGTGCGCCCTCCACGCAGGAGGAGGCGAAGAGCGCACTCGAACAGTACGGCGTGAACCTCACGGAGATCGCCAAGAGCGGCAAGCTCGACCCGGTGATCGGGCGGGATGCCGAGATCCGTCGTGTCAGCCAGGTGCTGACCCGTCGCACCAAGAACAACCCCGTGCTCATCGGCGAGCCCGGCGTCGGAAAGACGGCGGTCGTCGAAGGCCTCGCCCAGCGCATCGTCGCGGGGGACGTGGCCGACTCCCTCAAGGGGAAGCAGCTGGTCGCGCTCGACCTGTCGGCGCTGGTCGCCGGCGCGATGTACCGCGGGCAGTTCGAGGAGCGGCTGAAGGCCGTCCTCAAGGAGATCAACGACGCCGAGGGCCAGATCATCACGTTCGTGGACGAGCTCCACATCCTGATGGGCGCCGGCGGCGGGGAGGGGTCCGTCGCGGCCTCCAACATGCTGAAGCCGATGCTGGCCCGCGGTGAGCTGCGGCTCATCGGCGCGACCACGCTCAACGAGTACCGCGAGTTCATCGAGAAGGATGCGGCCCTCGAGCGCCGCTTCCAGCAGGTCTACGTCGGCGAGCCGTCGGTCGAGGACACCGTCGCGATCCTCCGCGGCCTCAAGGGCCGGTACGAGGCGCACCACGGCGTCACCATCGAGGACTCCGCGCTCGTCGCAGCCGCATCCCTGTCCAACCGCTACATCACCGCCCGGCAGCTGCCGGACAAGGCGATCGACCTGATCGACGAGGCCGCCTCGCGGCTGAAGATGGAGATCGACTCCGCGCCGGTCGAGATCGACACGCTGCAGCGGCAGGTCGAGCGGATGAAGCTGGAGGAGTTCGCCCTCAAGAAGGAGAAGGACGAGGCCAGCAAGGAGCGCCTGGAGCAGCTGCGCGAGCGGCTGCGCGAGCAGGAGGCCCAGCTCGAGGAGCTGCAGGCCCGGTGGCGCGCCGAGAAGGCGTCCCTCAACCGGGTCGGCGAGCTGCGCTCGCAGCTGGAGGAAGCCAAGACGAAGCGCGACCTCGCGCTCCGCGACGGCCGGTACCAGGAGGCGTCCCGCATCGAGTACGAGACCATCCCGTCCATCGAGCGCGAGCTCGCGGAGGCCGAGCAGGCCGAGCACGACCACCCGCGCATGGTGAACGAGCAGGTCACCGCCGACGACATCGCCGCGGTGGTGGCGGCCTGGACGGGCATCCCCGTCGACCGCCTCACCCAGGGCGAGACCGAGAAGCTGCTGCACCTGGAGCACGAGCTCGGCCGCCGCATCATCGGCCAGAAGAAGGCCGTGCAGGCGGTGGCGGATGCGGTCCGCCGCACCCGCGCGGGCATCTCGGACCCGGGACGCCCGACCGGCTCGTTCCTGTTCCTCGGCCCGACCGGTGTCGGCAAGACGGAGCTGGCGAAGGCGCTCGCCGCCTTCCTCTTCGACGACGAGAAGGCCATGGTCCGCATCGACATGAGCGAGTACGGCGAGAAGTTCTCCGTGTCGCGTCTCGTCGGCGCACCTCCCGGCTATGTCGGTTACGAGCAGGGCGGTCAGCTGACGGAGGCTGTCCGGCGCCGTCCCTACTCGGTGATCCTCCTCGACGAGGTCGAGAAGGCGCACCCCGAGGTGTTCGACGTGCTGCTGCAGGTGCTCGACGACGGTCGCCTGACCGACGGGCAGGGCCGCACGGTCGACTTCCGCAACACGATCCTGATCCTGACGTCGAACCTCGGCAGCCAGTACCTGGTCGACCCGACGCTGAACGCGACGGAGCGCGAGGAGGCGGTGCTGCAGATGGTGCGGCAGGCCTTCAAGCCGGAGTTCGTCAACCGTCTCGACGACATCGTCGTGTTCTCCGCGCTCACGCAGGAGGAGCTGGGCGAGATCGTCGAGCTCGGCATCGACCACCTGATGCAGCGGCTCACCGAGCGCCGGCTGGAGCTGGCGGTCACTCCGGACGCGCGTGCGTGGCTGGCCGAGCGCGGTTACGACCCGATCTACGGCGCCCGCCCGCTCCGGCGGCTCATGCAGCGCGAGATCGAGGACCGTCTCGCCACGGCGCTGCTCGCCGGCGAGATCCGCGACGGCGACCTGGTCCGGGTCGATCTGGACCGCGAGGCCGACCGCCTCACCGTCGGCGCGGTGCGCGAGTAGCGACACCCCCGAAGAGCGTCCCCCAGGAGGCGCCGCCCGGTGATCGGGCGGCGCCTCCGTGCGCGTAGGCTCGAACCATGCGTGCTGCTGTCATCCACGGAGAGCGCGATGTGCGCCTCGAAGACGTCCCCACTCCCACCCTGTTCACCGGTTCCGGATCCGACGGCCTCGACGCCGTCGTGCGCGTGGTCGCAGCCTGCGTCTGCGGCAGCGACCTGTGGCCCTACCGCGGCGTCACCCCGACGCACGAGCCCCACCGCATCGGCCACGAGTTCGTCGGCGTGGTCGAGGAGGTCGGCGCGAACGTCCGGACCATCACGCCCGGCGACTTCGTCATCGCGCCGTTCTACGACTGCGACATGACGTGCGTGAACTGCCGCAACGGCGTGAGCACCTCGTGCCTGCACGGCGGCTGGTGGGGTTCGAAGGACCGCATCGGCGGCTTCGCCGACGGCGGCCAGGGCGAGTTCGTCCGGGTCCCTCACGCTGACGGCTCCCTCGTCGCGACGCCGGAGTACCCGCGCGCCGAGCTCATCCCGAGCCTGCTGACGCTGTCGGATGTGATGGGCACCGGCCACCACGCCGCCGTCTCGGCCGGCGTCACAGAGGGCAGCACGGTCGTCGTGGTCGGCGACGGCGCCGTGGGTCTGTGCGCGGTGCTCGCCGCGAAGCGGCTCGGCGCCTCCCGCATCGTCGCCATGTCGCGGCACGAGTCCCGCCAGGCGCTCGCGCGCGAGTTCGGCGCGACGGACATCGTCGCCGAGCGCGGCGACGCCGGTGTTGCCGCAGTGAAGGAGCTGTTCGACGGGATCGGCGCGGACTGCGTGCTCGAGGCGGTCGGCACGAAGGAGTCGATGGACCAGGCGATCCGCTCGGCGCGCCCCGGCGGCATGGTCGGCTACGTCGGCGTGCCGAACGGCGGTCCCGAGCTGCCCGTCCGTCCGCTCTTCCAGAGCAACATCGGCGTGAACGGCGGTGTCGCACCGGTGCGCAACTACGTCGAGGATCTGCTGCAGGATGTGTGGTCCGGCGCCATCGAGCCGGGCAAGGTGTTCGACCTGGAGGTGCCGCTCGACGAGATCGCCGAGGCCTACGCCGCCATGGACGAGCGCCGCGCGATCAAGACGCTCGTGCGTCCATAGTCCCCGTGTCCCCGGGCGTCGGCGACGCCCGGGGGCTCAGCTGCGCACTCGGGAATGCCGTCCGGGATCGATGTGTTCACATGGGTATAGCCAGGCAATGGAGCCGCGTCCCCTGTACATCAGCATCTCTGGAGCATCCATGTCCCTCGCATCCGCCCCCGTCCGCACCGCCGAGACCTCCGTCCCGCTGCTGCCCGTGCTCGCCGAGCGCTGGAGCCCGCGGGCCTTCGACCCCGTCGCCCCCGTCGACGAGGACAAGCTCACCGCCGCCCTCGAGGCCGCGCGCTGGTCGCCGTCCGCCGCCAACACGCAGCCGTGGCGCTTCATCGTCGCCCGTCGGGGGTCCGAGGCGTTCGACGCCATCGTCGCGAACCTGATGGGCTTCAACCAGGTGTGGGCCGGCAGCGCCGGCGTCCTCATCGTCGCCGTCGCCGAGCTGGTGGACGCCGAGGGCAAGGAGCGCCGCTGGGCCACCTACGACCTCGGTCAGGCTGTCGCGCACCTGAGCATCCAGGCCCACCACGACGGCCTGCACGTGCACCAGATGGGCGGCTTCGACGTCGACGGCCTGCGCCGCGCGTTCGACATCGACGAGAGCTTCGAGCCCGTCTCGGTCACCGCCCTCGGCACCGTCGGGGACGCGGAGTCGCTGCCCGAGCCGCTCCGCCAGCGCGAGCAGGCACCGCGCACCCGCCTGCCGCTCGCGGACATCGTCGTCGTCAACGACTGACGCAGCGCACGAAATCGCTCGAAGGGGCGGTCGCCGATCCGGCGGCCGCCCCTTCGTCGTGTGAACGGCATGTGTCCCGGGTGTAAAAGTTCGTAACATTCACGGAGGGCCGCGGCGGGCCCTCGACCGGGGGACAAAATCGGGGCAGTCCGGGCGTGTCATGGATGCGCGCCCCGGCACCCACCGCAGTGCCGCAAAGATCGGTTGATCGGCCCTTTCTCATCCGCCCCGCCGGGCCTGAGCGTTCTCTCACCGCTCCCAGCCGGCTGTCCGCCTGACGACGGACCCGCGCCTCCAGGGCGCTCCGCGACACGCCGGAACGGCCCCGTCGACCCCCTCTTGCGGGTCACTCGAACCCTCACGTAGAACTGACCTCACCCGAACCCCGACCAGATCCCCAGTGCTGCGGATGCCACCCCCACCACAGTGAGAGGTCCCGTCCGTGTTCATCTTCCTTCTTCAACTCCGCCACATGCTCGGCGGCCATCCCGAGTTCTATCTCTTCGCCGTCTACTCCGCCCTGATCTGGGTCATCTGGATCGTCAAGGTGCTCATGTCGCGCCGCTACCGGGCCTACACCGGGGAGTTCCACGGCACGACCAGCGTCGTCGTGCCCGTGGTCGACGAGCCGCTCGACCTGTTCCGCGACGTGCTCGGCCGGATGGTCGAGCAGCGTCCGGGCGAGATCATCGTCGTCATCAACGGCGCCCCCAACCCCGAGCTGGCGGAGGTGTGCGAGGAGTTCGCCCCGCTCGTGCGGTGGGTCCACACGCCCATCCCGGGCAAGCGGAACGCGGTCATGATCGGGACGAAGATGTCGACCGGCGAGATCACGGTGCTGGTGGACTCGGACACGATCTGGACCGAGGGCACCCTGGCCGAGCTGGTCAAGCCGTTCGCCGACCAGCGCGTCGGCGGCGTCACGACCAAGCAGCGCATCCTGGAGCCGGCCCGCAGCTGGATCACCCGCTGGGCGGACTGGCTGGAGAACTCCCGCGCGCTCTACTCGATGCCCGCGCAGAGCGTCGTCGGCCAGATCGGCTGCCTTCCCGGCCGGACCATCGCGTTCCGCCGCTCGATCCTGATGCGGGTCATGGACAAGTTCATGACCGAGAAGTTCCTCGGCGTGTTCCTCGAGGTCTCAGACGACCGCACGCTGACGAACCTCACGCTGAAGGAGGGCTACCGCACCGTCTACCAGCACACCAGCCTTGTCTACACGGACGCCCCGCTCAAGGTGAAGAAGCTCTTCAAGCAGCAGCTCCGCTGGGCGCGCGGCAGCCAGTACAACACGCTGCGCATGCTTCCGTGGATGCTCGGCCACGCGCCGGTGCTGGCGTTCTTCTTCGTGATGGACATCATCCTGCCGTTCATGCTCGCCGGCGTCATCGGCGGCTGGATCTACCGCTCGATCACCGGCGGCGGCTACAACTTCTACGAGGGCTTCCTGAAGTCCTACGGGATCGAGGGCGGCATCCTCACCGTCGTGGCGCTGATGGTCGCGTCGTCGGTGATCAGCATGTCGATCCGTCAGATCCGCCACCTCTCCGAGAAGCCGAGCGACTTCTTCCGTCTGCCGGTGTTCATCATCGTGTCGACCTTCTTCCTGATGCCGATCCGCCTGATCGGGTTCTTCCGGATGGCGCACGCCAGTGGATGGGGCACCCGCGCCGGCGCCTACGCCGGCGGCCCCGGCGAGATCAGCTCCGAGGAGGAGATCGCGCAGCACACCACCCCGGCCGCTCCGTCGGGCCACGTGGCCCCCGCGCTCCCGGACTCCGTCGGCGGCATGACCACCGCGACCGCGCTGGCGACTCGCACGCAGCTGGCCACCCGGGCCGAGGCCAAGGCGGCAGCCGCCGCTCCCGCCCCCAAGCCCGCAAAGAGCCGTCGTCGCAAGCTCAACCCTTACGCCGCCATCCCCTACCTGATCGGCATCGCGATCCTGACCCTGGAGGCTCTCTTCCTTGTCTGACCAGACCGCTCCCTCGCGGACCGCCGCCTGGTGGTCCCAGTCCAAGTCCCGCTCGCAGGCCACGGCGGCCGCGGCCATCGTGCTCACCGCCGTGCTGGTCGGAATCTCGGCCTACGTCTGGGTGTCGCCGACCGGAGCCCCGCTCCGCAAGGCCGTCGACCAGGCCACCGCCGTGATCAACCCGATCGCGGCCCAGAACGCCGAGCTGAAGCGCAACCTCGACCGCGCCACAGAGACCATCGCGTCCCAGAAGGGCAAGCTCACCGCTCTGCAGAAGGCCTCCCTCGCGGCTCAGGCCGCGGCGGCGAAGCAGCTCGCCACCGCCCAGCAGAAGGCGTCCGCGGCCGAGGGGCAGCTCGCCAGCGTGCAGGCGCAGCTCTCCGCCGCGCAGGCGAAGAGCGCCTCCGGATCGGCGTCCGCCGCGGGCTCGCACACCTCGACGGGATCCGGCAGCAATGGCGGCGGGTCGGGCTCCGGCTCCTCCGCGGCCCCGATCACCGCCCCGTCGCGCGCCGCACTCGTCAACCCGGACAAGCGCTACTTCGGCATGTACACCGAGCAGGCGCCGTTCAACTGGGCGACGTTCGACGCGACCAGCGCGAAGGTCGGCGTCGCGCCCAACATGGTCGGCTACTTCAGCGGCTGGGACGAGAACTTCCGCGCCAACGCGGTCACCCGCGCCTGGCAGCAGGGCCGGATGCCGCTCATGACGTGGGAGTCGCGTCCCATCGACGCGCGCAACGACACTGTCAACGCTCCCGCCTACTCGCTGCCCAAAATCATCCGCGGCGATTTCGACGCCTACCTGCACCAGTACGCCAAGGACATCGTGGCGACCGGACTGCCGCTCGGCATCCGTCTCGACCACGAGATGAACGGCATCTGGTACCCCTGGTCGGAGACCGACGGCCAGGGCAATTCGATCAACGGCAACAACGTCGGCGACTACGTGAAGATGTGGCGGCACGTCCACGACATCTTCCAGCAGGAGGGCGCCAACAGCCTGGTCGTGTGGGTCTGGGCGCCGAACATCGTCAACAACCTGCCTGCCTCGCACAAGGCGCCGGGCTACCTGGAGGCGCTCTACCCGGGTGACGCGTATGTCGACTGGGTCGGCCTGTCGGGCTACCTGCGTCCGCCGTACAAGTCGGACAACGACTTCAGCTTCGACTACACGTTCAAGGCGAGCCTCGACAAGCTCCGTTCGATCGCGAGCAAGCCCATCATGCTCGCTGAGATCGGCGCCTCCGAGACGGATGGTCACAAGGCCACCTGGATCACGTCGCTCTTCCAATCGCTGGGGAAGCCGGAGAACTCCGACATCATCGGTTTCTCCTGGTTCAACCTCGCGGTCACCAGCTACGTCGAGGGCGTGCGCGCCACCAACGACTGGCGCATCGACTCCCGGGCGGATTCGCTCTCGGCCTTCATCACCGGGCTGACGCGTCCGGAGGACGACTTCGTCCTCACCCCGGCCCCCTGACCTTCCGCAGACCACCAGAAAGGACGATCCCATGACCGCTCCGAAGAAGACCGCAGACCAGCCCGCCCCGCGCATCAGCGTGATCGGCACCGGCTACCTGGGCGCCACCCACGCCGCCGCGATGGCCGAACTCGGGTTCGACGTCGTCGGCGTCGACACCGACCCGCGCAAGGTGAAGGAGCTGAAGGAGGGGCGCGCCCCCTTCTTCGAGCCGGGGCTGCCCGAGCTCATCCGCCGGAACGTGGCCGCCGGCCGCCTCACCTTCACCACGGACCTCGCCGAGGCGGTGGCCGTGTCGGATGTGCACTTCATCTGCGTCGGCACGCCCCAGCAGTCGGGTTCCTTCGCCGCCAACCTCTCGTACGTGGAGGCTGCTGCGCGCGGGATCGCCGAGAACCTCACCCACGACGGCCTGATCGTCGGGAAGTCGACGGTGCCGGTCGGGACCGGAGCGCGGCTCCGCGCGATCGTGGCGGATGCGGTGCCCGCGGGCATCGACGTCGAGCTGGTGTGGAACCCCGAGTTCCTCCGCGAGGGCAAGGCGGTGGAGGACACCCTGTCGCCCGACCGCCTCGTCTTCGGCGGCACCTCGGCCCGCTCGGAGGCCACCCTCCGCCGCATCTACCAGAAGCCGATCGCCGAGGGCTCGCCGGTGCTGGTCGCCGACCTGCCGACCGCCGAGCTGGTGAAGGTCAGCGCCAACGCGTTCCTCGCCACCAAGATCTCCTTCATCAACGCGATCGCGGAGGTCTGCGACGCGGCGGGGGCGGATGTGTCGCTGCTGGCGGACGCGCTGGGCCACGACAAGCGGATCGGGCGGCAGTTCCTCAACGCCGGCCTCGGCTTCGGCGGCGGCTGCCTCCCGAAGGACATCCGCGCCCTCATGCACCGCTCGAACGAGCTCGGCGCCCACGCCGCGGTCGGCCTGCTGCAGCAGGTGGACGAGATCAACATGGGCCGCCGCCAGCGGGTCATGGACCTGGCCCTCAAGGCGCTCGGCGGCTCCGTGCTCAACCGCCGGATCGGCGTGCTCGGCGCCGCGTTCAAGCCGCACACGGACGACGTGCGCGACTCGCCCGCGCTCAACGTGGCGGCAGCCCTGCACCTGCGCGGCGCGCAGGTCGTCGTGTACGACCCGCAGGCGCGGGAGACCGCGCAGCGGCTCTTCCCGACGCTCGGCTACGCCGACTCGACGGAGGAGGCGCTGACCGGCGCCGACCTGACGGTCGTGCTGACCGAGTGGGACGAGTTCACGTCCGCCGACCCGGCCGCCCTCGCATCCATCGTCCGCAACCGCACCGTCATCGACGGCCGCAACTGCCTCGACGCCGGGACGTGGAGCCGTGCCGGATGGTCGCTCTACGCCATGGGCACCGTCCCCGAGGTCGCGCCCCTGGCCGACGACCTCGCCGCCCTGGCCCCCGTCCGCTGACCCCGCTACCCCTTTCGTCGAGGTGCACGTTGTTGCGCAGTCGCACGGCGTGTCGACCACAACAACGTGCACCTCGGCGGTGAAGACAAGGAGAGAAGACATGACCAGTTACGTGACGAAGGCGGTCATCCCGGCGGCGGGACTCGGCACCCGCTTCCTTCCGGCGACCAAGGCGATGCCCAAGGAGATGCTCCCGGTGGTCGACAAGCCGGCTATCCAGTACGTCGTCGAGGAGGCCGTCACCTCCGGCCTCCACGACGTGCTGCTGGTGACCGGCCGCAACAAGAACGCGCTCGAGAACCACTTCGACCGCAACGCCGAGCTCGAGGACGCCCTGGCGAAGAAGGGCGACCACGACCGCCTGCTGAAGGTCAGCTACTCCACGTCGCTCGCCGACATGCACTACGTGCGGCAGGGCGACCCGAAGGGCCTCGGCCACGCCGTTCTGCGCGCCAAGATGCACATCGGGCACGAGCCGTTCGCGGTGCTGCTCGGCGACGACATCATCGACGCCCGGGACCCGCTGCTCGGCCGGATGCTGGAGGTGCAGCACGCGCTCAACACGACCGTCGTCGCCCTGATGGAGGTGCCGCCGGAGTCCATCCACCTGTACGGTGCCGCCGCGGTGGTCGAGACGGACGACGACGACGTGGTGCGGATCACGGGTCTCGTCGAGAAGCCGAGCCGCGAGAACGCGCCGTCGAACTACGCCGTGATCGGCCGCTACGTTCTGCGCCCGGAGATCTTCGACATCCTGGAGAAGACCGAGCCGGGCAAGGGCGGCGAGATCCAGCTGACCGACGCGTTGCAGGGCCTCGCTACCGCGCCCGCCTGGACCGGCGGTGTGCACGGGGTCATCTTCCGCGGTCGCCGCTACGACACGGGGGACCGGCTGGACTACCTGAAGGCGATCGTTCAGCTGGCGGTCGCGCGCGAGGACCTCGGGCCGGAGCTGCTGCCCTGGCTGAAGGAGTTCGCCACGACGGCCGGTCCCGCTGAGACCGCGCCCATCCCGACGCTGCCGGCGATGCCGTCGCTGGTCCCGGCCGCGGAGACCCCCGTCAAGCCGGCGCCGAAGCGCGTAGCGCCCGCCAAGGCGCCCGCACGGATCCCGGCAGAGCCGGAGCGCGAGCTGGAGGCCGCGGTCGGCGCCTGAGACCCGGTCCGTGCGGGAGGCCCACCCCGACCCCCGACGCGCCTCCCGTGCGGATCGACGGCTGCGACCGGCCGTCGGTCAGTCGAGGCCGAGCCGCTTCAGCG
Organism: Leifsonia shinshuensis; assembly: GCF_031456835.1. Classification (NCBI taxonomy): domain Bacteria; kingdom Bacillati; phylum Actinomycetota; class Actinomycetes; order Micrococcales; family Microbacteriaceae; genus Leifsonia; species Leifsonia shinshuensis. The sequence goes on along the minus strand of NZ_JAVDVK010000001.1, from coordinate 2,305,813 downwards.
TGTGCTTCTCGCTGTGGCCGGCGTCGGTCTCGATCTCGTCGATCGCGATCGGGATGCTGGGCCCGACGGCCAGCCAGACGAAGCCGTCGCGGTGCACCAGCGGCACGAGGTCGGTGGTCCCGTCGCGGAGCAGCGTCCGCACCCGCTTCAGCAGCGCGTAACCCTCGGCCGGCTTGGTCACGTAGGTCTTGCGGCGGTAGTGGATGACGTGGGCGACGGTCTTGGCGCTCAGCCCGGCGACCTCGGCGTCGGGCAGCACCTCCGCATCCACGGTTGGGGTGTCGGTCATGGAACGCACGGTACGCCGCGTGCGGCTCCCCCGACAGGCGGCGATGCGGCTCTCGTCGCGTCCCTCAGCGGGACGATTTGTGCCAAATCGTGGTTATGCCGCCGCGAAAACCGCGATTTGGCACAAATCTCGGCACGGGGAGCAGAGGGTGCGAGGGAGTCTACGGTGCGGAGGCCGGGGCGGGCTCGGCGCGGTACGACGCCAGGAACGTCCCGGCGTAGAGCGCAGCCGCGATCAGGAAGCCCGTCGCCATGGCGTACGACGCCCAGTCGCTGCCGAGCGTGATTGTGAGCACGCCCGCGAGGAACGTGAGCACGATCACCACCAGCGCCCAGAGGGTGAGCCGCCGGCCGACGCCGGCCGCCCGCGCGGCCAGGAGCGCCCGGATGGCGACCACGATCAGCCCGACCGCGACCAGCACGTGCAGGATCACGATGATCGTGTCGATGACGCCCACCAGGGCGCTGTCGGGCTTGCCGATGAGGTTGGCCGCCATCCCCAGCAGGTACTGGACGGCGAGGGCGACGAGCGCCTCACGGGACCGGCGGCGGAGGTTCGTGGCGGCGGGGCTCACCGCTGCGGCGGATGCGGACATGAGCACTCCTCGGGGAGAGACGGCTAGGGCGTCGGCGCCATTCTGCTCTTCCGTGCGTCGCCGCAACAGTCGGCGGATCGCGGACGCCCCGCGCCAAAACGTCAGGCGCCGAAGATGGCCCGCAGCTCCTCGATCGGCGCCTTGGGGCGGCGGTCCTCGAAGACCAGCCCGTTGGTCTCCTGGCCGGTGTCGGCGAGCTGCGTGTAGCAGTAGCCCGCCAGCGGGGCGGCGGACCGCACCGCTCCGACCAGGGCCCGCAGCCGCTCCACGAGATCGGCCGCGCTGGTCGCGGTCGAGTAGCCCCAGGCGTCCTCCGGGCCGTTCTCGGTGTACGAGATGCCGCCGAACTCGGTGAGCATGATCGGCGCGTCCGCCCGCTGGGCCGCATCCACGATCAGGCGCCGGCCGGGCAGCGTGAACGGGGCCGAGAGGATGCCCTCCCGGGTCGCGTAGCGCTCGGCGACCCGGCCCGCGTCGTGGTCGTAGTCGTGGATCGAGAGGATGTCCGAGTCCGCGTGCTCCCAGCCGTCGTTCGAGATCACGGGGCGGCTCGGGTCCAGCGTCTTGGTCAGCTGCACGAGCGTCTTCGCGTACGACACCATCCGATCGTCGTGGGCGATGTGCTGCACGCCCCAGCTCTCGTTGAGCGGCACCCAGGTGACGATCGAGGGATGCGAGCGGTCGCGGTCGAGGATCGCCGACCACTCGGCGACGCTGCGGCGCACCGCCTCCGGGGTGAACGCGTACGCCGCCGGGGCCTCGGACCAGACCAGCAGTCCCAGCCGGTCGGCCCAGTAGAGGAAGCGCGGGTCCTCGTACTTCTGGTGAAGCCGCGTGGCGTTGAAACCCAGGTCGAGGATGAGCTGCGCCTCCGCGCGGAGGGCGTCCGCGTTCGGGGCGGCGGAGTGCGACGCCGGCCAGTACCCCTGGTTCAGCACCGACCGCAGGTAGAGCGGCCGGTCGTTGAGCAGGAAGCGGCCGCCCTCGACGCCGACCGAGCGCAGCCCGAAGTACGAGCGCACCACGTCCTCGGCGGCTCCGGGCACCCGGAGGCTGACCGTCGCGTCGAGGAGCGTCGGGCGCGACGGGGACCAGAGCAGCTCCTCGTACGCCTGACCGTTGGTCTGCCGCTGGATGCGGAACGGCACCTCGATCTCGCGGCCGGAGACGGAGGTCTCCAGCGTCGCCAGCTCGTCGGAGCCGACGGCGACCTGGATGCGGATGCTCGTCCCCGCGGGGGCGGGCCGGCTCAGCCGCAGCTGCGCGGTCACCTCGCCGCGCGGGACGTCGGTGACCCAGTGGAGCTGCTCGACCCGGACGGCCGGAGCGGCCTCCACCCAGACCGGCTGCCAGATGCCGGTCGTGCGGTGATACCAGATGGAGTGCGGATGGTGCCGCCAGTCCTGCTTGCCGCGCGGCTGCGCCACGTCGGCGGGGTCGTCCTGGGCCCGGACCGTGATGGAGACGTCGCCGTCGCCGACCAGGTCGGTGATGTCGAGCGTGAACGGGGTCGATCCGCCCTCGTGGCGGCCGGCCGAGCGGCCGTCCACCCAGACCTCGCAGTCGTGGTCGACCGCGCCGAGGTGGAGGAGGATGCGCTCGCCCACCGGCAGGTCGTCGCGCAGGACGGTCCGCTGGTACCAGACGACGCGGTGGAAGCCGGTGTCGCCGACGCCGGACGCCTCCGACTCGAAGGGGAACGGCACCTGGATGACACCGGGCAGTGAGCCCCGCGACTCCCAGTGCTCGCGGCGGCCCCGGTCGTCGTCGTCGAACGCGAAGGTCCAGGCGCCGGACAGGTCGAGCCAGTCGGCCCGGACGAGCTGCGGGCGCGGGTAGCGTCCGTCCTGTGCGGTGGCCGCCCCTACGCGGCGTTCCTCGGTGAGCATCCACTTAGCATGCACGATTCGTGCAGCGCTGTAAAGCCGGTAAAGGTACCGGAACGGCCCGTCAGGGGATCGCGGGCGCGCTCTCCCGGGAGACCAGCGAGAACGGCGCCAGCTCGTGGCGGCCCATGCCGTCGTATCCGGAGATCCGCTCGAGGAGCATGTCGACGGCCCGCGAGGCGAGGCCGCGCATGTCCGGTGCGACCGAGGTGATGGACGGATACGTGACGGCGGTCATCGGCGTGTTGTCCCAGCCGGTGACCGCGACGTCCTCCGGCACCCGGAGGCCCCGTTCCTGCAGAGCGCGGAGCGCGCCGATCGCCGCCAGGTCGTCGCGGCACACCAGCCCGTCGAACCGGAGGCCGCCGTCGAGCGCGGCGCCCACGGCGCGCACGGCGTTGCCCGCGGTCACGGCCTGGCTGGAGATGAGGAGGGCCGGATCGGGCGTGATCCCGGCATCCTCGAGCGCCTGCTGGTAGCCCGCGATGCGCAGCTCGGAGGTGCGGGTGCGCCGGGGGCTCTCGTGGCCGGCGAAGGCGATCCGGCGGCGGCCCTGCGCCAGCAGGTGCTGGGTGGCGGTCCGGGCTGCCTCGACGTTGTCGATCATGATGCGGTCGACGGTGAGGGGCGCCGCGTTCTCGCCGAGCACGACCAGGGGGATGTCGGAGCGCGACTGCGCCAGCTCGGCCGAGTTCATGACGCTCGGCTGGAAGAGCATGCCGTCGACGAGGCCCGATTCGCTCGCCGTCACGACCGCGCGCTCGCCCTCGATCGTGCCCTCCGTCTGCTCCAACAGCACCCGGTAGCCGCGCCGCTCCGCCTCGTCGGCGACGACCCGGGCGAGCTCCGCGAAATAGGGCAGTGTCACGTCGGCGAAGGCGAGCGCCAGCAGTCCGGTGCGACCGGTCGCCAGCCGCCGGCCCATGATGTTGGGCCGGTACCCGAGCTCGTCGATCGCACGCTGCACGCGCTCCCGCATCTGCGGACTGACGTGCGCATAATTGCGGACGACGTTCGACACGGTCTTCATGGAGACGCCGGCGTGCTCCGCCACGTCCTGAAGCCTGACCGCCATCGCGCATCCTCTCGCGTCATGATGCGGTTTCCCGCGGGGTCACTCTACAGCGCGGCGCGCATACCGGTCACGCCTGGTTGACACCGGATGTCCAGCGCTGTAAATTCACGGAACATGCCGGGTGTCTCGGCTCCAGCACCAACCGATCACGTTCCCGCCCCGGCGGGGCCCCCGCGTGAGCGGCTCACTCAAGGGAGAGATCACATGAAGAAGCGATTCGCCGCACGCGCGATCGCCGTCGCGGTCACCGCGGGCCTCGGGCTCGCGCTGACGGCCTGCGGAAGCAGCTCCGGGTCAGGAGGAGCCGAAGTCTCCTCCGGCGACTACACCGGACCGAAGGTCACCATCAGCTTCTGGAACGGATGGACCGGTGGCGCAGCCCCCGTGCTCGTTCCGAAGCTCGTCGACAAGTTCAACTCCGAGCACAAGAACATCGTGGTGAAGGACGTCCCGATGGAGTGGGCGGACATCGCCCGCAAGATGCCGCTCGCGGTCAAGGCCGGCAAGGGCCCGGACGTCGCGGTCGGCCACGGCGACGACATCGCGACCTACGCGGCCCAGGGCCTCGTGCTCAAGGCCGACAGCATCGTGAAGTCCCTCGGCTACAAGGCCAGCGACTTCCCGGAGGGGCTGCTCGACGCCGGCCAGTACAACAACGCTCAGTACGCGGTGCCGTGGAGCGTCACTCCGCTCGGTCTGTACGTCAACAAGGACGTCCTGCAGTCCGCCGGCGTCGACGCGAACACGCTGCCGACCGACAAGGCCTCCTATACCGCCGCTCTCGAGAAGCTCAAGGCCGCCGGTGTCCAGGGCGAGTGGGTCGACGGCTACGTCTTCACCGGACAGTTCGAGTTCCAGTCGCTGCTGTGGCAGTTCGGCGGGGACCTGTTCGACAAGGACGTCACCAAGGCCGCGTTCAACTCCGAGGCGGGCGTAAAGGCGCTCACCTGGATGACGGACCTCATCAAGAACGGGTACAGCCCGGCCGACGTCCCGCAGGACGGCAACATCAACGCCCTGATCGCCGGAAAGAACGCGTTCAACTGGAACGGCGTCTGGCAGACGACCAACACGGGCTTCGGAAAGCTCAACTGGCAGGCGGTCGCCGTTCCGCAGATCGGTGACGAGAAGGCCGTCTGGTCGTCTTCGACCCACTGGATGTTCATGAACAACAAGGGTCAGGACAAGAACAAGACCGCAGCCGCCGCGACGTTCGTCAAGTGGATGAACGACCACTCGGCCGACTGGCCGCAGACGGGTGAGCTGCCCGCCAAGAACTCGGTTCGCAACGACCCGAAGCTGGTGGAGACCTACCCGAACCTGAAGCCGTTCCTCGACGAACTGAAGTACGCGCACTACGAGACCTCGGCCCCCGGCATCTCGCAGGTGATGGACACCGTCCGTCTCGGCGTGAACGAGGCCATCACCGGCAAGAAGGACCCCAAGCAGGCGCTGGACGACGCAGTCGAGAAGGCCAACGCCCTGCTGAAGCAGAACAAAGAGAAGTACGGTGACTGACACCGCTCCGATCGTGGCGCCCCGGGAGACCGGGGCGCCACGCCCGCTCCGTTCCGGCCGCTCCTCCGCGAAACGGCCCGGCGCCCCGCGCCGTACGGCGGTCGCCTATCTGTTCCTGGCGCCGTTCCTCATCCTGTTCATCGTCTTCGTGCTGGTGCCCGCCGTCTTCGGCCTCTGGGTCAGCCTGACGAACTGGAGCCCGTTCCGCACCGACCAGTCGTTCGTCGGTCTCAAGAACTACATCGACCTCTTCACCCCGGGCTCGGCCACCTCGGGCGACTTCTGGCAGTCGATGGTCGCGACGGGGATCTTCACGCTCGGCAGCGTCCCGCTGCTGCTGATCGTCCCGCTGCTGATCGCCGTGCTGCTGAATCAGAAGATCCGGGCCGGATCCTTCTTCCGCGGCGTCTTCTTCGCGCCCTACGTCCTCGGCGTCGCCGTCATCGGCGTGATTTGGAAGTACCTCCTCGACACGCAGTCCGGAATCGTCAACCACCTTCTCGGCATGATCGGGCTCCCCGACAACCTGCCCTGGACGGTCGACGTGCCATGGGCCTGGTTCACGCTCGTCGGCGTGACCGTGTGGTGGACGATGGGCTTCAACACCGTGATCATCCTGGCCGGTCTCAAGGGAATCAGCGCCGATCTCTACGAGGCGGCCGCGCTCGACGGCGCCGGCGCCTGGCGGCGGTTCATCAGCGTGACGCTCCCGGGCCTCCGGCCGGTCATGACCTTCGTCGTGACCATCACGATCCTCGCGAGCGCCAACATGTTCGGCCAGTCGTTCCTGATCACCAAGGGCGCTCCGGGGAATACGACCCGTTCGGCGATCATGTACATCGCCGACCAGGGCCTCTCCCAGAACAACATGGCCGCAGCCTCCGCGATGAGCTACGTGCTCTTCGCCTTCCTCGCGATCATCAGCATCATCAACTTCCGTCTCCAGCGGGAGCGGGTAGAGAAGAGCGCCTCATGACGACGACGACCGTTCCCGAGAAGACCGAGCCTGCCGCGCGGACCATCCGCGCGCATCGTAAGGCGACACCGCAGGCGAACCTTCGCAAGAGCGTTCTGTACGCCGCCCTGATCGTGCTGGCGCTCATCGTCATCCTGCCGCTGGTGTGGATCCTGATCACCTCGTTCAAGACCGACGGCGACGCCATCCGCAACCCGTACTCGGCCATCCCGAACCCCTTCTCGACGGACGCATACGCGACGCTGGCGAGCGGGCAGCAGCCGGTGTTCCGCTGGTTCCTGAACAGCCTCGCCGCTGCGGCGCTGCAGACGGTCATCATCCTCGTCACAGCGTCGATGGCGGCGTACGCCCTCGCCCGCCTGGAGTTCTGGGGCAAGAAGATCGTGTTCGGGCTGATCATCTCGACCCTGCTCGTGCCGCCGGTGATCTTCCTGATCCCGAACTACCTGATCGTGCAGAACCTCGGCTGGCTCGACACCATCTGGGCCATCACCATCCCCGGGGCCGCCAGCGCGTTCGGTGTGTTCTTCCTCCGCCAGTTCTTCGTCGGGCTCCCGGCGGAGATCGAGGAGGCGGCGCGCATCGACGGTGCGGGCGACTTCCGCATCTTCCTGCAGATCGTCCTCCCGCTGGCCCGCCCGGCGCTCGCCACGCTCGCCGTGCTCAGCTTCCTGGCGAACTGGAACGACTTCCTGTGGCCGGTCTACGTGCTCCTCAGCCCGGAGAACCTCACGCTGCAGCCGGGTCTGTCGCAGCTCCAGGGGGCGTACTCCACCCACTACGCCATCGTGATGGCCGGCGCGGTGATCGCCTCGGTGCCGGTGCTCATCCTCTTCTTCTTCGCGCAGAAGCAGATCGTGGAGAGCGTCGCCACCAGCGGGGTCAAGGGATGACGGCTCGCCGGCGCATGCTCGGAGCGGCGACGGCGGCGGCGGGCCTGCTCGCCCTCGCCGCCGCGCTCGCGGGCTGCTCGTCCGGCTCGGCGCCGAGCGGAGAGCCGTCGTCGTCGATCGCCCCGTTCCAGATCGACAGTGACTTCCCCGATCCCGGGGCGCTGGTGGTCGGCGACCGGGTCTACGCCTATGCGACGAACACCCCCGCCGTGAATGTGCAGGTGGCGTCCAGCACCGACATGAAGCACTGGACGGTCTCCGACCAGGATGCGCTGCCCCAGCTGCCGTCATGGGCCCTGCCCGGCAAGACGTGGGCGCCCGGACCGGCCGAGCTCGCGGACGGCCGCTTCGCCCTGTACTTCACGGCGTCGGATGCGGCCAGCAAGTTCCAGTGCATCGGCGTCGCGTTCTCCGACAAGCCGGAGGGCCCGTTCACGTCGACAGCCGACAAGCCGCTCGTGTGCCCGGTCGACGAGGGCGGAGCGATCGATGCGAGCGTGACGGCGGATGCGGACGGCCAGCGGTACCTCGTCTGGAAGAACGACGGCAACTGCTGCGGCTACGACACGTGGATCTCCGCGCAGCCGCTGTCCGCCGACGGCGCGTCCCTCGCCGGCGAGCCCACCCGGCTGATCAAGCAGACGGAGTCGTGGGAGGGCAAGCTCGTCGAGGCCCCGGTCATCGTCCGGCACGGCGACGAGTACGTGCTGCTCTACTCCGCCAACGACTACGCCAACTCCTCGTACGTGACCGGAGCGGCCACCGCGAAGAGCCTGCTCGGGCCGTACACGAAGTCGAAGCAGCCGCTCCTGTCGACCCCGGGGACCAAGGGACGTTATCTCGGACCGGGCGGCGAGGATCTCGTGACCTTCCAGGGCAAGGACTGGATGCTGTTCCACTCGTGGGACGAGGCGTTCGCCTACCGGGGGATGCACGCCGTCCCGGTGACGTGGAAGAACGGCCTTCCGGAGCTCGCATCGTGAGCGGGTCGTCGCTTCGCGTGATGCGGCACTGGGGTCCGGTGTGGGACGGCTACTTCGCCGACCCGTTCGTCCTCCGGCTCTCGGACGGCGGCTACGTCGCCTACGGCACGCACCCGGAGAGCGACGGCGACCGGGTCTTCGAGGCGCTCGTCTCGCCCGACCTGGAGCACTGGGAGAGCGCCGGACCGGTGCTCGAGCGGCTCCCCGGCCGCTTCGGCGACGACTACTGGGCGCCCGAAGTGGCGGAGGCCGACGGCGCGTTCTGGATGTACTACTCCGTCGGGCGCGGCATCGAGGGTCACCACCTCCGCGTCGCGCGTGCGGAGTCCGCGACCGGGCCGTTCCACGACCTCGGCGTCGACCTGACGCCCGGCGAGCTCTTCGCGATCGACGCGCATCCGTTCCGCGACCACGACGGCCGCTGGTACCTGTTCTTCGCCCGGGACGTGCTCGACCACGAGCGCCCGGGAACCCACCTGGCCGTCGCACCGCTCGACGCGGGCATGACGTCGCTTGCGGCTGCGCCCACGGCGGTGCTCGCCCCGGACGCCGACTGGCAGCTCTACGAGCGCGACCGGCTCATCCACGGACGCCGCTTCGACTGGCACACCCTCGAGGGTCCTGCGGTGCTGCACCGGGACGACCGGTACTGGCTGACGTACTCCGGCGGCGCGTGGACGGGCCCCGGCTATGCCGTCGGGGTCGCGGTCGCCGCGCATCCCCTCGGCCCCTGGACCCACGTCGATCAGCCCCCGCTGCTGAAGAGCGGCGGCGGCCTCCGCGGACCCGGACACAACTCGCTCACGACCGCGTCCGACGGCGGTGACGTGATCGCGTTCCACTCGTGGAACGCGGAGTCGACGGCCCGGCAGCTCCACCTCGGCACGCTGCGCATCGAGCAGCACGCGCGCGACGGACGGCTCGCGCAGACCACCACCTGAGAGGAACGACGACCATGGACGACGCGGTTCCGCACGTCACCCCCACCCTCCCGGACACCTCCGGCCTCGACCCGGAGCTCCGGAACGCCGTCGAGACGATCTACACCGACGGGATCGTCGGCAAGAAGGGCGCCTTCTCCGCCGAGTGGGCCGACCGGCTCCGCGAGGACATCGAGGTGGCCTTCGAGGAGGCCCGCGGCCGGCCGGGCGGCGCGGTCGGCCGCGGGACCAAGCGCTACTACGTCGAGATCCATCCCGAGCAGATGCGGGGATGGCTGGAGCTGGTCGATCACCCGTGGGTGCGGGGCGTCTGCGAGGCGGTGCTCGGGCCGGACTACCAGATCGTCGAGCTCGGCTTCGACGTTCCCGGGCCCGGCGCGAAGGACCAGCCGTGGCACCGCGACTTCCCGATGCCCGACGAGACCATCCAGACCGGACGGCTGACGTCGCTCGCCTTCAACCTCACCGCGGTCGACACCGCCGAGGACATGGGCCCGTTCGAGATCGCGCCCGGCACCCAGTGGGACCTGCCGGTCGGCTTCGAGCACGACATGTTCCCGAAGCCGGAGCTCTACCCCCGGTTCCTGGAGCGTGCCGTGCGCAAGTACCCGCAGCGCGGTGACATCTCCGCGCGCTCGGCGCTCACGCTGCACCGCGGCACGCAGAACACGTCCGACCTCTCACGCCCGGTCCTGGTGCTCGGTGTGGATGCGCCCGGCGCGGGGAACGCGGAGCACCACGACATGGCGGTCACCCACGGTTTCTACGAGTCGCTGCCCGAGCGCGTCCGTCGCCATCTGGTGTGCCCGGTGGTGGATGAGCTCACCCCGATCACGCAGAAGCACACGATCGAGGGCCTCATGATGGGCGACGCCTGACGGACCCGAGCGTTCGCCGTTAAACCACGATGCCGGGCTGTGGGAAGACTAGGGTTTCTTCCTACGGCCCGGCATACGTTCGGGGTTACGCAAGATGGATATTCGGGTTCCTCCTGCGCTCTTTGAGACTACACGAAAAGTCCGCGTTGTGTAGGTCAAATGGAGGACATTTTTGTACCCCGATACCTACCCAGTGTGGGGGGTAAGCGGTTCAGGCGTCCCGCAGCTCCTGCGTCAGCGCCGCCACGAACGCGTCGATGTCGTCCTCCGTGGTGTCGAAGGCGCACATCCACCGCACCTCGTTGTTGGCCGCATCCCAGTCGTAGAACCGGAAGTGCTGGCGCAGGCGGTCGGCGACGCCGGACGGCAGCGTCGCGAAGACGCCGTTCGCCTCAGTCTTCTGGCTGAACCCGACACCCTGGATGCTGCCGTCGGCGATGCCCGCCTCGAGGGCCGTGCGGAGGCGGGTGGCCATCGCGTTGGCGTGCGAGGCCGAGCGCAGGTAGAGGTCGTCCGTGAGCAGGGCGATCAGCTGCGCCGAGATGAAGCGCATCTTGGAGGCGAGCTGCATGTTCAGCTTGCGGAGGTAGATCAGGCCCTCGGAGGCCTCCGGGTTGAGCACGACGACCGCCTCGCCGTAGAGCATGCCGTTCTTGGTGCCGCCGAAGCTCAGCACATCCACCCCGGCGTCGGTCGTGAAGGCGCGCAGCGGCAGGCCGAGGGTCGCCGCGGCGTTGGAGATGCGGGAACCGTCCATGTGCAGCTTCATGCCGCGGGCGTGGACGTGGTCCGCGATCGCCCGGATCTCGTCGACCGTGTAGGCGGTGCCGAGCTCGGTGGTCTGCGTGATGGAGACGACCAGCGGCTGTGCACGGTGCTCGTCGCCCCATCCCCAAGCCTCCCGGTCGATCAGCTCGGGCGTCAGCTTGCCGTCGGGGGTCTCGACGGGCAGCAGCTTGATGCCGGCGACCTTCTCGGGCGCTCCCGCCTCGTCGGTGTGGATGTGCGCGGTCTTGGCGCAGACGACGGCGCCCCAGCGGGGGAGCATCGACTGCAGGCCGACCACATTCGCGCCGGTGCCGTTGAACACCGGGTACACCTCGACGCCGGCGCCGAAATGGTCGGCGAACACCTCGTGCAGGCGGGCCGTGTAGACGTCCTCGCCGTAGGCGATCTGGTGGCCGTTGTTGGCGGCGGCGATCGCGTCGAGGATCTCGGGATGCACGCCCGCGTAGTTGTCGGAGGCGAAGCCGCGCAGGGTCAGGTCGTGGAGTTGAAGCGTCACCCGTCCATCCTTTCAGGCTCGAGGGGGATGCGTCGGCCGTTGACCGCCGCCGCGTCCTGCTCCCACAGGCGCACGACCTCGTCTCCGAGCCGTGGCTCGAGGCCCTCCAGGGTCTTCACGACGAAGACGGTCGCCGCGGAGCGGGGTGCCTGCTTGGCGAAGCCCTGCGCGATGGCGCGCACCCAGGCGTCGGCCGCCGCCTTCGCCGCGGCGTAGTTCGCGCCGCCCGGGTACGGCTTGTCGACGGCGGTCGACGAGACGATGGCCAGCCGGCCCGCGGGGGAGGCGGCGAGGTCGTCGAAGAAGATGCGGGTGGTGTTCCGGAGGGTACGGAAGCCCCGCTCCAGGAACTCCCAGTCCTCGTCGCTCTGGCCGGCGATCCCGCCGCCGCCGCGCCAGCCGCCGACGAGGTGGATGAGGCCGTCGATGTGCCCGAACTTCAGGTGGATGCGCATGGCCAGCTCGGCCACCGCATCCCGGTCGGACAGATCGCACGGTCGCGTGTCGACGCCGGGGACCGCCGCGGCCAGCGCATCCAGCGCCTCCAGCCGGGTTCCGACCGCCAGCACGGTCGCGCCGGCCGCCACCAGCGCGCGGGCGACCGCTTCGCCCGACGCGCTCGTGGCGCCCGCGATCAGGACGAGACGGCCGCGGACGGTGTCCGCGCCGAGCGGCCCGGCCTCCGAAGAGGGCCGGGCCGCCTGGTCCGCCGTGAAGGCGTCGGTCATGCCGCGTCGGTCGTTCCGGTGATGCCGGCGGTGGACTCGATGACTCCCGCCATCTTCTTGTTCAGCGCCTCGTAGAACATCGAGAGCGGGAACTCGTCGTCCAGCACCTGGTCGGTGTAACCCTTCGGCGGTCCGGCCAGCACCTCATCCGACAGCCCGCGCGCCCAGTTGGAGGCGGGATGCGGGGTGACGGTCTCGGTGAGCATCTCGTAGGCGGCCAGCCAGTGCGCCACCTTCGGGCGGTCGATCGAACGCCAGTAGAGGTCGTTGATCCGGTCGCTCAGCGCGACGACCACGTCGGGGACGTTCTCCCAGTCGATGGTGAGCTGGGTGTCCGTCCAGTGCAGCACGTTGTGCTGGTGCATCCACGCGAACAGCAGCTGGCCGCCGAGCCCGTCGTAGTTGCGCACGCGGCTGCCGGTGATGGCGAACCGGAAGATCCGGTCGAAGATCACCGCGTACTGCACCAGGTGGGCGTGGTCGCGGATCGCCCGCTGCGCGTCCGACAGCTCCGACTCCGGCAGGGCTCCGAGCTCGCGCTCCAGCTTCACCGACTCGCGGAACGCCGTCAGGTCGCAGCGCAGCTCCTCCAGCGAGTAGAGGAAGAACGGCATCCGCTGCTTGATCATGAACGGGTCGAACGGCAGGTCGCCGCGCATGTGGCTGCGGTCGTGGATGATGTCCCACATCACGAAGGTGTCCTCCGTGAGGTGCTGGTCGTCCAGCATCGCGGCCGCGTCCGCGGGCAGCTCCAGCTTCGTGATCTCCGCGGCCGCCCGGACGACGCGGCGGTAGCGGGCCGCCTCGCGGTCCTGGAAGATCGCGCCCCAGGTGAAGGACGGGATCTCGCGCATGGCGACGGTCTCGGGGAACAGCACGGCCGAGTTGGTGTCGTAGCCGGGCGTGAAGTCGACGAAGCGCAGCGCGACGAACAGCTTGTTGCCGTAGTCGCCGGCCTCCAGCTCCGCGATGAAGTCGGGCCAGATGACCTCGACCAGCAGCGCCTCGACGAGCCGGTTCGGGCTGCCGTTCTGCGTGTACATCGGGAAGACGACCAGGTGGCCGAGACCGTCCACGCGGTGCTGCTGCGGCTGGAACTCGTTGAGCGCGTCGAGGAAGTCGGGCACGCCGAATCCCTCGTCCGCCCAGCGGCCGAAGTCGCGCTGCAGCGCGGCGAGGTAGGACGCGTCGTGCGGGAACGCCGGTGCGAGTGCGGCGATCGAGTCGACGATGGTGCGGACGTGCTCGGCGGCGGCGGGCCGGTCGGCCTCGTTCTCGACGGAGCCGTCCTTGACCTGCAACGCCTGCAGGGCGATGGCCGCATCCTTCAGGCGCAGCCAGGCGGGATCGTTCGCGACCTCGCGGACCGGTCGGCCGTCCTCGACGACCTCGGGCTCCCCGACAATCGCGTCTGCGGTGAAGTGCTGGACGAATTGAGACATGACGAACCTCCCGTCGCTGGTCGGCCGCTCGCACGCGGCAGTGGTGTGAATGGAACGAGCCTATCCGGGGATCGCAAGCGTTTTGTTGTCCATTCCGGCGGAAAAGTGCGCGATCTGCGCTGAAGGCGCAGCTAATCGCTAGCGTGCGGCCGGATCGGCGGCTGTCCACACAGGCGTGCACAGCGATTCGAGGCGGTCGCAGGCATCGAGCAGACCGCGCGGCTCGGTCCCTGCCGCGGCGACGATGTCGTCGAGCGCCCGAAGGCCGACCCGGTCGAGCAGCCGCTTCTCGTTCGTCACCCAGGCACCGCTCGCCGCGGCCGACGCGTGCGCGGTCTGGAGCGCGGCGACAATGAGGGTCGCGAGGCACTGGGCCGACCGCCCGGCGGCGGCGTGGCTCCGCGCGTACGCGGCGTGCAGGCGAGCCGTACCGGCCCAGACGGCGGGTGCCCGTTCTCGGAGCCGCGGCGGGTACGAGGGGCGCGGCAGCTCGCCGGCGAGCACCCGGGCGATCGCGAGTTCGGCCAGGAGGAGGTACCCGGGGATTCCGGCCAGGTGGAAGGACAAGGGCTCGATGTGCATCCGTCCCTCCTCGGCGTCGGCCAGTTCCCGCTCGACCATGTCGAGGTCGCGCCAGTGCAGGTCGACGGGCACGCCGCCGACGCGCAGCCAGGCGCCGCCGTTGAACACGCCCCCACCCCAGGCGCCGAGCTCGGACACCTCGCCGGGGTACCCGAGCGCCCGGACGGCGTCCGGGTCGAACGTGCCGCGGTAGTAGACCCCGAGGTCCCAGTCGCTGTCCGGGCGTTCGTCGCCCGTCGCGCGGGAACCGCCGAGAGCCACAGCCTGCACGCCGTCGAGGGCGGCCAGCTGCGTCACGAGTCGCTCGATCGCCTCATCCATCCCGCGATGGTAACGGCATCCCGCGATGGTAACGGTCCCTCGCGCGTCGGCAGGAGGCGGGGCGCGCCGGCGCCGACACTGCGATGATGGAGGCATGGGCAGGACGGTTCGCGGGGCGCGGGTGCTGGTGACGGGGGCGGCCTCGGGGATGGGGCGGCTCTATGCGGAGCGCGCCGTGCTCGAAGGGGCGCGCTCCGTCGTGCTGTGGGACCGGGACGAGGCCGCGCTGATGGATCTCACGCACCGGCTGCGCCGTGAGGTGCTCGCGGGGCGCACCTCGGCGGCGTGGGGCGCACCGCCGCGCTCGCCGAGCTCGGCCGGCGGCGCACCGGCTACCAGCGTGCTGCCGTACGTCGTAGACCTGACCGAGCTCGGAGCGATCGCGCAGAGCGCGCAGGCCGTCCGCAAGGAGCTGGGCGGGATCGATGTGCTCATCAACAACGCCGGGATCGTGCGCGGCAAGTACTTCTGGGAGCACGACAACGGCGAGGACACCCGTCCCACCATGCAGGTGAACGCGCTCGCTCCCATGTACGTGACCCGCGAGTTCCTGCCCGGGATGCAGCAGAGCGCCCGGGAGGCGCGGATCGTGAACATCGCGTCCGCCGCGGGCACCCTGTCCAACCCGCGCATGAGCGTCTACGCGGCGAGCAAGTGGGCGGTCATCGGCTGGAGCGACAGCCTCCGCCTCGAACTGGTGCAGCAGGGCTACGAGCACGTGAAGGTGACGACGGTCGCGCCGAGCTACATCGACACCGGGATGTTCGCGGGCGCGCGCGGTCCGCTGCTCACGCCGCTCATGACTCCCGACTACGTGGTCGACCGCGTGTGGCGCGCGATGCTGGCCGGACGTCCCATGCTGATGCTGCCGTGGACGGTGGGGCTGGCGAAGACGCTGCGCGGCATCCTGCCCACACGCGCGTGGGACGCGGTGGCCGGGCGGGTGTTCGGCGTCTACGACTCGATGGAGGAGTTCACCGGGCGGCAATAGCGTGCCGGTACTCCCGTTTCTGTGAGAACTCACATACAGTGCTCCCCAACGAGCGATCGAAGGAGCACACCGTGAGCGATCCGTCGTGGACCCAGGTGGTCAAGACCGTCGAACCGGAGCAACCGGAGCTGAAACGCGCCCTCGGGCCCGGCCTCCTCCTGCTCTTCATCGTCGGCGACATCCTCGGCACCGGCGTCTACGCCCTGACCGGGCAGGTGGCCGCCGAGGTGGGCGGCGCAGCGTGGCTGCCGTTCCTGCTCGCGTTCGGCGTCGCCACGGTGACCGCGTTCTCGTACCTGGAGCTGGTGACCAAGTACCCGCAGGCGGCGGGCGCAGCGCTCTACACGCACAAGGCGTTCGGCATCCACTTCCTCACCTTCATCGTGTGCTTCGTCGTCATGACGTCGGGCATCACATCGGCCTCGACCGCATCGCGCGCGTTCGCCGTGAACCTGACGGTCGCGTTCGGGCTCTCGGACGACAACCTGACCACCCTGCTCATCGCGCTCGCGTTCATCGTGCTGATCATGCTCGTGAACCTCCGCGGGGTGAGCGAGAGCGTCTGGCTCAACGTCGTGCTGACGCTCGTCGAACTGTCCGGCCTCCTGCTGGTGATCTTCATCGGGCTGTGGGCGATCGCCGGAGGCAACGCCGACTGGTCGCGCGTCGTCGCGTTCGAGACGCCGCAGGACAAGGGCGTGCTCCTCGCGGTCAGCACCGCGACCTCGCTGGCGTTCTTCGCGATGGTCGGGTTCGAGGACTCCGTGAACATGGCGGAGGAGACGAAGGATCCGAGCCGGATCTTCCCGAAAATGATGCTCAGCGGGCTCGGCATCGCCGCCGTCATCTACGTGCTGGTGTCCATCACCGTCGTGGCGCTCGTGCCGATCGGCGAGCTGGCCGGCAGCGAGACCCCGCTCGTCGCGGCGGTCGAGGCGGCCGCCCCCGGATTCCCGATCAACGACCTCCTGCCGTTCATCTCGATGTTCGCCGTGGCCAACACGGCACTGATCAACATGATGATGGCGAGCCGCCTGCTCTACGGCATGAGCCGGCAGAACGTCCTCCCGCCGTTCCTCGCCAAGGTGTCGCCGAAGCGGCGCACGCCGTGGACGGCCATCCTCTTCACCTCGGCGCTCGCTGCGGCCCTCATCGGCTACGTGTCGCTCGACCCGAAGGGGTCCATCGTGGCGCTGCTCGGAGGCACGACGTCGCTGCTGCTGCTGGCGGTCTTCGCGATCGTGAACGTCACCGTGCTGGTGCTGCGGAGGCAGCCGGTGGATCACAAGCACTTCCGCTCGCCGAGCGTCCTGCCGGTGATCGGCGCCATCACCTGCGTGTACCTGGTGCTGCCGTGGACCTCCGGACGCCCGGCCGGTCAGTACACGATCGCGCTCGGGCTCCTGGCGATCGGTGTGCTGCTCTGGGTCGTCGAGCGGATCTACTCCGCGGTGGCGCGGAAGCGCACGGCGGGCATCACGAAGTAGGTCACCGGGTGGGCCCGGGACCGGGGTCGCCGCGTTCCACGATGGCGGCCGGGTCCAGGTCGTCCTCCGGGGGCATGGGGACATCGCCGACGTCGTCCGGGCCGCCGGTGCCCGGGCGGACGCTTGCGCCGGTCGAGTCCGCCTGCTTGGCCTCTGTCTCGCGTTCGCTGGACGGGCTGTAGGAGCGGTCCTTCGCTGTCTGGTCCGCGTCGCTCTGGTGCTCGTCGGGCGCATCCGGTGTGGCGTTCATTGCGCGGACGGTACGCGCAGATGGCTCCCGGCTTAAGCCCCTGACCACCGACGGCGACGGGTGTTCCGTGGGGAGCACACGAATGGAGGTCATGGATGTCTTTCCCTGAGCAACAGCAGCAGCCGCCCGGCGAGACCGAGGCGATGGAACCGCGCCCCGACCACGGCGAGGAGAGCTATCGCGGCAGCGGCAAACTGACCGGCAAGATCGCGCTCATCACCGGCGCGGACAGCGGCATCGGCAAAGCCGTCGCCATCGCGTACGCGCGGGAGGGCGCCGACGTGGCGATCTCGTACCTGTCGGAGGACGAGGACGCGGAGGACACGGCCAAGTGGGTTCGTGAGGCGGGGCGGAAGGCGCTGCTCCTGCGCGGCGACGTCTCTGATCCGGCCCATTGCCGCGAGATCGTCCGGAGGACCGTGGAGGAGCTCGGCGGCATCGACGTGCTCGTCAGCAACGCCGCCTTCCAGATGAACCACGAGTCGCTGGAGGAGATCCCGGACGACGAGTGGGATCACACGATCGCGACGAACCTGTCGGCGTTCTTCCACCTCGCGAAGGCGTCGGTTCCGCACATGAAGCCCGGAGCGAGCATCATCGGGTCGTCGTCGGTGAACTCCGACATGCCGTCACCCACGCTGCTCCCGTACGCGGCCACCAAGGCGGCCATCGCGAACATGACCGCGTCGCTCGCGCAGCTGCTCGGCGAGAAGGGCATCCGCGCCAACAGTGTGGCCCCTGGGCCGATCTGGACGCCGCTCATCCCGTCGACAATGCCGGAGGAGAAGGTGAGCCAGTTCGGGAGCGACACCCCGCTGGGACGCGCCGGGCAGCCGGCCGAGCTGGCACCGGTCTACGTGCTGCTGGCCGGCGACGACGGCTCGTACATCTCGGGCGCGCGCGTCGCGGTCACGGGCGGGCGGCCCATCCTGTAACCGTCCGTACGGCGCCTCGGCACACGGAGCGGCGCCCGGTGCGTGATGCACCGGGCGCCGTGTTTGTCGTGGTTTTGCGTCGTGGGGGAGCGGTCAGACCGTCTCGCCGCGGTCGACCTCGCCGCGCCAGGCGCCGGTCTCGGTGCCCTGCGACTCGATGAACTTCTTGAAGTTCTCGAGGTCCTTCTTGACCGCGTGGTCGTCGAGGCCGAAGACCGAACCGATCTTCTCCAGGGCGTCCGAGGGCGCCCACTCGAGCTGGACCGTCACCTTGGTCTCGGCGTCCGAGAGGCGGTGGAAGGTGACGACGCCGGCGTGCTCGGTGTCGCCGGCCACGGACTTCCACGCAACGCGCTCGTCCGGGAGCTGCTCGGTGATGACGGTGTCGAACTGACGCTCAGCACCGCCGATCTTGACCCGCCAGTGGTTGGTCGTGTCGTCCACCTGGGTGATCTCCTCCACCTCGTCGAGGAAGTGGGGGAAGGACTCGAACTGGGTCCACTGGTTGTAGGCGGTGGACACGGGCACGTTCACGTCGATGGACTGGGTCACTGCAGCCATATCGGCTCCTTTCGTCGTCTGTTCGTCTCTGTCCTCCGCGACGGTAGGCCGGGCCCGGGTTCGATATAGGGCCTCGACTTCACAGGGAGTTCGTGCGATGGGAAGCGCTGTAAGACTCAGCTGCGCGTGCCGCTGGTGCGACCGCTCCAAGAGAGGGAGTGACGCGCCTGTTCCGCCGTGAGGGCGGTCTCGCCTCCGCAGTTGGTGCACTGGTTCACGTAGCGCGTCGACACGGGGAACAGCGGAATGAAGAACAGCGTGAAGCGGTTCGAGCGCTTCACGACGTTCTGGGGCGCGTCCACGCCGCAGTAACCGCACACGAAGCGGACCACGTTGATGATCGTCTCGTGCAGGCTGGAACCGAATATCAGGAGCATGCGTCGGGCCTTCCTCTGGGCAGCCGCTCCATCTAGCAGCGCTGTTCCCCATCGGGGTAAGCCCTTGACCGGGCCGGGGAACGGCGCTCAGAAGGTGGCGCCGGGCACGCCCGAGATCACGAGGGCGGCGCCGCCGACCCAGACGCCGACCGCGAGCAGCATGCCGACGATCGGCACCCAGAAGCTGATCCGGCGCAGCACGAGCAGGACGACCGCGGCGATGATCGCGACGACAGTCACCGCCGCCGGTCCGATCAGCGCCACGAAGAATCCGATGCCCATCCGTTCGGTGTCGCACACGGTCGACCCGCCGCACGGGTCGCTCGCGAACACCAGGAAGAACGCCGCGAACGTCAGGATGCCGGCGAGGACGACGCCGACGACCATCAGGACGATCGACGTGACCAGGTCCCAGACGATGACCGGGCGACGCGTCGTCGTCCCGGGCGGAAGCGTGGTCACGAGCGGATGCTCCTCAGCCGAAGATCATCGGACGGTCGTCGTCGTCCTCGGCCGCGGGAGGCGATGCGAGTTCGACGAGCACGGGTACGTGATCGCTGGGCGCGGTTCCCTTGCGCTCGTTGCGGTGGATGCTCGCACCCACCACGCGGTCGGCGAACGCGCGCGATCCCAGGATGAAGTCGATCCGGAGGCCCTCGTTCCGCGGGAAGCGCAGCTGCTTGTAGTCCCAGTAGGTGTAGCCGTCCGGGACGATCGGGCGCACCACATCCGTCAGGCCGGCCTTCTCGAACGCCGCAAAAGCCGTCCGTTCCGGCGGCGAGATGTGAGTGGACAGGCCGGGCACGAGGCTGGGATCGCCGACATCCGAGTCGAGGGGGGCGACGTTCCAGTCGCCCATCAGCGCCAGCTGGAGCTCGGGGTCATCGGTGAGCCAGCGCTGCGTGTCGGCCGCGAGGGCGGCCAGCCAGTCGAGCTTGTACACGTAGTGCGGGTCGGACAGGGAGCGGCCGTTGGGCACGTACAGGCTCCACAGCCGGAGGCCGTCGACGGTCGCGCCGATCGCGCGCGCCTCCTTCGGGAGGCCGGGGCCGTCGTGGTCCTTGAGGAATCCCGGCATGTCGGGGAAGCCGATCGTCACATCCTCGATCGGCAGACGGCTGGCGATCGCGACGCCGTTCCACTGGTTGAGACCGTGCAGCACGACCTCATAGCCCGCCGCCTCGAACTCGGCGTAGGGGAACTGCTCGGGCTTGCACTTGATCTCCTGCATGGCAAGCACATCCACGTCTTCGCGGACCATCCAGTCGACGACCCGGACGACGCGGGTGCGGATCGAGTTCACATTCCAGGTGGCGACGCGCATGCCCCGATCGTATCGGCCCCCGCCGACGTCGCCGGAGCCGGGAGCCGCAGCTGTGGACGGCGGGCGGCCTGTGCACAACTCCCGGTCGCACGCCCCTTCCCCTCTAGAATCGGGGATGTGACCGACGCACGACAGCAGCTCATCGACTACATCGCCGCCGAGGCCGTCTTCCACGGCGACTTCACCCTGACCAGCGGCAAGAAGGCGAGCTACTACGTCGACCTCCGCAAGGTGAGCCTCGACCACCGCGTCGCGCCGCTGATCGGCCAGGTCATGATCGACCTCATCCGCGATGTCCCGGACGTGGTCGCGGTCGGGGGGATGACGATGGGCGCCGACCCGGTCGCCGCCGCCATCCTGCACCAGGGCGCCGCCCAGGGTCTGTCGTACGACGCCTTCGTCGTGCGCAAGGAGCCGAAGGACCACGGCCGCGGCAAGCAGGTGGAGGGTCCCGACCTGCAGGGCAAGCGCGTCATCGTGCTCGAGGACACCTCGACCACCGGCGGCTCCCCGCTCAAGGCGATCGAAGCGCTCACCAAGGTCGGCGCCGAGATCGCGGCCGTCGCCGTGGTCGTGGACCGCGACACGGGCGCCCGCGAGGTCATCGAGGGCGCCGGCTACCCGTACTTCGCCGCCATCGGCCTGAAGGACCTGGGGCTGGCGTAGTGTCCGACGAACGCGGGAGGGGCGCGGGGGACGACGCCCACCTCGACGACGAGCGCCCGGGTGACGAGCGCCTCGGCGGCGAGCGTCCCGGTCACGACGACGCGGCACCGGCGGAGCCTGAATTCGGGAGCTCGGAGTGGCTGCTCCAGCAGCTCACCGGTGGCCGCCACGTCGACCGGCCCGTGGATGCGGACACCGCAGAGCCGGACGCGAACGGGCCCGAGGCCCCCGCGGAACAGCCCTCCGTCGACCAGCCGGCGTCGTCGGTCTCCGAACCCTTCGAGGATCTCCTCGGGCCGGGAGAGCAGCCCACCGCGGCCGCTGACGAGCCTGCCACCGAGTTCCCGGTCGCGTTCTCGTGGAACCTGAAGCCGGGCGAGGGCTACGACCCGCTGGTGGGAGAGCCCGCGGCGGAGTCCGCTCCGGCCGCCGCGGAGTCCACTCCCGTCGTCCCGGCCGCCGAGCCGGCACCCGAAGTTTTCTCGCTCGCCGAACCGACGCCCACTCCGACCACCGGCTGGGCATCGGGCATCCCCGCCGACGACGAAGACGTCCGTAACGAGGACGTCCACGACGAGGACGCCGACGGCGAGCCCGCGGACGAGCGATCCGACGCACCCACCCCGACGTCGGAGACACCCGTCGCCGCCGGCTCCTGGATCATCGAGACGCCCGCGCCGGCGCCCGCGGCTCCGGAGCCGACGCGCACCATCTTCGATCCGCCTGCGCCGCCTGCCGACTCGGACGACACGTCCGAGAGCCACGGGCTGGCCGCCCTGCTCGGTTTCGGCGCGCCGGAGGCGGACACCCCGTCCGGCCGCTCGATCATCGGTGACACGACCAGCGTCATCCCGATCCTTCCGGCGGACCTGAGCCGCCCACCGGCGAGCGACCCCGTCGAGGAACCGCCCGCCGGGCCGGACCGTTCCGTCGCCGATACGCCCACCCAGCAGCTCGACGCAGCGGCGATGGCAGCGCTCCTGCGCCACGACGAGCGGGACGATGTCCTCCCGTCGGAGCCCGCCATCCCCGCCGCGGAGGCCGAGCTCGCGATGGGCGGCGTGCCGTCCCCCGCCACGAGCCCGATCGACGCCGCCAGCATCGCCGCCGCGTCCGAGCCGGAACCGTTCGCGCCCGCCACGGAGGCGGCCGAGGCCCCGGAG
This sequence comes from Leifsonia shinshuensis, assembly GCF_031456835.1. Classification (NCBI taxonomy): domain Bacteria; kingdom Bacillati; phylum Actinomycetota; class Actinomycetes; order Micrococcales; family Microbacteriaceae; genus Leifsonia; species Leifsonia shinshuensis. Next base: position 2,283,667 of record NZ_JAVDVK010000001.1, on the reverse strand, counting down.
GACGTGGATGCCGCCGACGACCGCGAGCAGACGCCGTCGGACGGGATCGCCGCGCTGTTCGGAGAGGTCGCCGTCCCGGTGGAGGACGTCGCCGCCCCTGCGGAGATCGACGAGCCCGCCGCCGAGGAGCCAGAACTCGCCGCGGAGCCGGAGCCGCAGCCGGAGCCGGAGCCGGAGCCGGAGCCGGCGCCGGGGCCGGAGCCCGAGCCTGCGCCGAGGCCGGAGCCCGCGCCGGACGCGGAGCCCGAACCCGAGCCCGCCGCCGACCTCGAGGGCCCGCAGCTCACGGCCACCATGCCCTTCTCGCGCATCGCCCCGGACGCCGAAGAGCAGCTGGACGGTCGCGCAGACGTCCTGTCCCCGCCGACGTTCACCCCGCTGGCGACGCAGCCGATCGCCCCGGCGAGTGCGACTCCGCCGGTGGCTGCCGCGACGGCGACCTCCGCGACCCCGCCGGGTGAGCCCGGTGACCCGGGCGCACCCTCCGGCCCGACCGGCCCCACTGGCCCCGGTGGCCCGACCGGCCCCGGAGGCCCCGGAATCTGGGCTTCGCGCAACAACCGCATTCTGCTGCTCGCGCTCGCCGGTCTCGCCGTCGTGCTGGTGCTCGTCGGGCTGTTCGCGCTGGGCACCCGCATCCCGTCGCTCGTCGGTGCGCCCGCACCCGCCGCGCAGCCCACCGGCTCGGCGAAGCCGTCCGCTCCGTCTCCGACGCCGACCCCGACTCCCACGCCGGTCCCGACCGTCACCCCGAAGCCCGCTTCCGCGGTCGGCCCGGGCACGCACCCGTGGGATGCGCTCGGCGGCGGCGAGTGCATCCAGCCGTTCACCTCCGTGTGGGCCGAGGAGTTCACCGTCGTCGACTGCGCCGCCCCGCACACCGCGCAGCTGCTCTACACGAATGTGCTCTCCGCCGATCCGGCAGCGCCGTATCCCGGGGCGGATGCGCTGGCCCAGCAGATCCCGGGCCTGTGCACCGCCTCCGGCGTCGTCGACCTCGGTGCGGCCGGCGCCTACCCGGACCTCCAGGTCATTGGCTCCTTCCCGGCCACGGAAGAGCAGTGGAAGAACGGCCAGCGCTCGTACTACTGCTTCGCGAACCGGTCGAGCGGCCAGCCGCTCACGTCGTCCGTCGCCGGTCCCGGCCCGTCCGCCTGACCGGGTCCGGGGCCGGGAACCCGCGCCGCGACCCTCAGAGCTCGGTCTCGACGGGCTCCCGCACGACCAGCTCGTCGACCCCGCGCAGAACCTCGTCCGGGCGGAACGGGTAGCGCTCGATCTCGCTGTGGTCGCTGATCCCGGTGAGCACCAGGATGGTGTGCAGGCCGGCCTCGATGCCCGCGACGACGTCCGTGTCCATCCGGTCGCCGATCATCGCGGTGTTCTCGGAGTGCGCGCCGATGCGGTTCATCGCCGAGCGGAACATCATCGGGTTCGGCTTGCCGACCACGTACGGGTCGCGGCCGGTGGCCTTGGTGATCATCGCGGTCACCGCGCCGGTCGCCGGCAGCGGCCCCTCGGCGCTCGGGCCGGTGGCGTCGGGGTTCGTGGAGATGAACCGTGCGCCCTTGCCGATCAGCCGGATGGCCTTCGTGATCGCGTCGAAGGAGTAGCTGCGCGTCTCGCCGACGACCACGTAGTCGGGGTTCGTGTCCGTCATGATGAAGCCGGCCTCGTGGAGCGCCGTGGTGAGTCCCGCCTCACCGATCACATACGCGCTCCCGCCGGGCATCTGCGACTTCAGGAAGTCCGCGGTCGCCAGGGCGGAGGTCCAGATCGACTCCTCGGGCACGTCGAGGCCCGAGGTGCGCAGCCGCGCCGCGAGGTCGCGCGGCGTGAAGATGGAGTTGTTCGTCAGCACCAGGAACGGCGTTCCCTGGTCGCGCCACTGCTGGATGAGGTCCGACGCGCCGGGCAGGGCCTGGTTCTCGTGGACGAGCACGCCGTCCATGTCGGTGAGCCAGCACTCGATCTCGTCGCGACGCGTCACGCGGACTCCTTCCACGGGGGATTCGATGCGTCCAGCTTAGGGGCCGGGGCCGCACAGCGGTGAGGCACCGCATCCGGTGGTGGATACGCTTGTGCGGTGGACGACACGCCCAACCCGACGCACGAGCTGACGACGCACGGTGTCGGACCGTGGCCGGGCGAGTGGCCGGACGACCCGCGCTACGACCCCGAGCTGCTGCGGCACGGGGACACCCGCAACGTCATCGACCGCTACCGGTACTGGCGCATGGAGGCGATCGTCGCCGACCTCGACGAGCACCGCCACCCCTTCCACGTGGCGATCGAGAACTGGCAGCACGACATGAACATCGGGTCGATCGTGCGCAGTGCGAACGCGTTCGCGGCCGACACCGTCCACATCATCGGGCGTCGCCGCTGGAACAAGCGCGGCGCGATGGTCACCGACCGCTACCAGCACGTCGTGCACCACGAGGACGTCGACTCCTTCGTCGCGTGGGCACGCGCACAGGGGCTGCCGGTGATCGCGATCGACAACGTCCCCGGCTCGGTCGGCATCGAGACGTTCGCGCTGCCACGGGAGTGCGTCCTGCTCTTCGGTCAGGAGGGTCCCGGGCTCTCGGAGGCGGCGCTGGATGCGGCGGACGCGGTGGTCGAGATCGCCCAGTTCGGCTCCACCCGCTCGATCAACGCCTCTGCGGCCGCGGCGATCGCGATGCACACCTGGATCACGCAGCACGTCCCGTTCGCCTGACAGCCGTGGTCAGCGGTTGACCCTCCGCCAGACGAGCTTCAGCCCCGACCAGTCGGTGTCGATCGCGGCGACCTTCACATCCACGAGTCCGCGCTCCAACGCCGCATCCCGGATCACGTTCTCGTTCAGGTCGCTCACGTGCCCCGCGGCCTTGCGCGGCCAGGCCGCCCAGATCATCCCGTCGGGTCGGATGCGCTCGCCGAGGGCGTCGAGCTCGGCGAGGAACTCCGCCGCCGAGCGGTAGAACGCCAGCACGAGTCTCGCCGGGCCGTCGTCGGCCCAGTCGACGGACGCCGGATCATCGAGGGGGATGCGCCACCCGGCGTCGGCGTGGAGCACGGACACCCGCATGCCGGGTTTCACACCGAGCTTCTTCCACAGCGGCGTGCCGGAGTATCCGGCGGCAGTGCTCACCGGCGCCAGCCCGCGTCATCCGCGATGCGCCGGATCGCCTCCGCGTCGAGGTCGTAGACGGTCTCGCCGTCGTCCTTCGCCGGTGCGGCGATCATGTGTGCCCGCATCGGGCCATCCGCGGGCAGCTGGATCCAGGCGAACCCGGCGCCGCGCACGGCACGCTCCCGCGGCGGCGGCCAGAGCACGTCCGTCGTGTTGGCGACCGCCGGCGCCACGACCACCGGGATGCCCGTGCCACCCGCCTCGGTGACCAGGCCGTGATGGAAGTGCCCGGCGAGGATGAGCCGGACGCCGCCTCCCGCGCACATCTCCAGCAGCGGCTCGGGCTCGACCAGCCGGAGCGGCTCGAACAGCACCGTGGTCGGCGGGACGGGTGGATGGTGCAGCACGACGACCGTGCCGTGCTCGGCCGGCGTCGACAGGGTCTCGCGGAGCCGGTCGAGCTGCGCTTCCGTCACCTTGCCGTACCCGGCTCCCGGCACGGAGGTGTCGACGGTGATGATCCGGAACCCGCGCACCGAGACCTCGGTCTCGCGGTCGCCGAGCACCTCCTCGAACCCGTCGCGGAGGTCGTGGTTGCCCATCGCGTAGACGACGACCGCACCGCGTTCCGCGGCCCACGGGTCCAGCGTCGCCTTCAGCCGCCGGTACGACGCGGCGCTTCCGTCCTCGGAGAGGTCGCCTGAGACGACCACCGCATCCACCTCGGTGAGCGACGCGGCGCGCGCCAGAACGCGGTCGAGCGCGCCCAGGGTGTCGACGATGCCGTAGTGCAGCCGCCCGTCGCCGAACAGGTGCGTGTCGGAGAGGTGGAGGATGCGCAGCGAATCGGTCACGCCGCCACCCTAGCGCCGGCCACCGTCGTCGCCCGGGCGCCGCCCGTCACTCGGTGTCGAGCGCCTGGATCAGCGCGTCCACCGCCGTCACCAGGTTGTGCAGCGCCTGTCGTTCGATGGAGTCCTCCGGCAGCTTCTGGATGTCGTAGCTCGCGGCGCTGGCCGCCTGTCGCGCCTGGGAAAGCGCCGCCTGGACTTCGAGATCGGCCATGGTCGTCCTCCTGAAGGTCGAGTGCTGGTGGGCGCCACACTAGCGCCAGGCGATAGGCGCCCACCAGAGTCTCCGGGCCCTCTCCGGGACGGGTCCGGCCGTCAGCCGATCAGCGACGGCCGGAGGTCGCGCAGAGTGCGGAAGTGCGTCATCCGCGTCACCCCGATGGCGGCGATCAGCAGGGCGATCAGCATCCACAGCGCCAGCACGCCGGCGTCCGCCCAGGCCGTCGCCGGGTTGCCGCCGTACATGAGCTGACGGATGCCGTCCACGGCGTACGACATCGGCAGCGCGTGGTGCAGGGCCGCGAGCGGACCGGGCAGCGTCTGCCAGGGGAACGTTCCGCCGGCGGTCACCAGCTGCAGCACCATCAGGACCAGGCCGAGGAACTGCCCGACGCTCCCCAGCCAGACGTTGAGCGCCAGGATGATGGCCGCGAACGTGACCGAGGCGAGCGCCATCATCCCGAACATCCCGGCGGGGTTGTCGATGCGGAACCCGAGAGCCCCCGCGACGATCGCGAACAGGCCGACCATCTGGATCGCGCCGAGCAGGCCCGGGGTGAGCCAGCCGGCGACGGTGATCTTGAGCGGCGAGTGCAGCGCCGTGATGGCCCGGCGCGAGACCGGCTTCACGATCAGGAACAGAGCGTAGATGCCGATCCAGCCCGCCAGTGCGACGAAGAACGGGGCGAGTCCGGCGCCGTACGTGCCGGCGGAGGTGATCGAGTCGTTCTTGAGGTTCACCGGATCGGAGATCGTCGACGCCTGCTTCTTCTGCAGGGCGGGGGAGTTGTCCGGGATGCGGTCCACACCCGACTTCAGCCCATCCGCCAGCTGCGTCGTGCCGTCGTGCAGCGTCGTCAGGCCGTCCCGGAGCTGCGCGGCCCCGGACGCGGCGCTCGAGGCGCCAGACGCCAGCTGCGATGCGCCCGCGGCCGCCTGCTGCGAGCCGGAGGCGACCTGCGACGCCCCGCCCGCCACCTGGTCCGCGCCCGCCGACAGCTGGTTGATCTGCCCGACGGCGGTCTGGATCTGCTCGTTGCCGGACGTCACCTTCGTGTCGAGGTCGCCGAGCACCGCCTTCACCTGGTCGAGCTGCTCCGGCGTGGCGCCCGCGGCGGTGAGGCGGTTCAGCAGGTCCTGCTGGGCAGCCGGCGCTGCCGCTGCGATCTGCGTCGCGGCCGCCGCGGCGTCGTTCGCCTTCGCGGCGAGCTGCCGATTGCCCGCTGCCACCTGTGCCGCGCCGTCGCTGACCTGCTGGGCGCCGGAGGCGAGCTCGCCGAGCTTGCCCGCCAGTTCCTGCGATCCGGACGCGAGCTGTGCGGTTCCATCGGCCAGCTGCGACGCGCCCGACTGCGCGGTCGCACTGCCGTCGACAAGTTTGTCCGCGCCGTCGGCGGCGGTCACGAGGTTCGAGCGGATGTCGGCGAGGCCGACGAGGAACTGCTTCGCCGCCTCCTCGTTGACCTGCTTGACGATGGAGGTGCGGATCTTCTCGGCGGCCTGCGTGCCGATGGTCGACGCCAGGTAGCTGTTGGTGTCGTTCGTGGTCAGGGTCACGACCGCGCGGTGCGGGTCGGTGCCCGACGCGGACGCCAGCGCCGAGGAGAAGTCCTTCGGGAACGTGATGCTGAAGTCGTACTTCGAGTCGTCCACGCCGCTGGCCGCGGAGCCCTCGGCGACGCGGTGCCACTGGAACGAGCCGTCCTCGATGAGCTGATCGGCCACCTGGTCGCCGTAGTTCACGGTGGCGCCGTCGACCGTGGCGCCCGCGTCGTCGACGACGATCGCGGCGGGGATGCGGTCGAGGTTGGCGTACGGGTTCTGGTTCGCCCACAGGTACAGCCCGCCGTACAGCACCGGAACGCACATCAGGGCGATGAGCGCCACGATGGACATGGGGCTGGCGGTCAGGCGGCGGAACTCCGCCGCGATCATCTGCGGGATCTTCATGCGCCTTCTTCAATCGGCTGGGTCATGATCAGGTCCGGGAGATCGTCGGTGTCGTCCCGGCCGGGGTCTTCGTCAAAGGTCTGCTGGTCGGTCTCGTCGATGCGCGAGACCAGGGATGCCGCGGCGATCGCGGCGGCGGAGGCGTCACCCGCCACCACGAGCACGGCGATGCCACGTCCGGCGAGCTCGCGCGCGAAGCGCCACCACTCGACGGGGTCGCCGCCGTGCCGGTCGGGCGAGACGAGCACCAGGCCGTCCACGCCCGCGCGCAGCAGCGCCAGCTCGGCGAGCAGGCGGATGCGCACCGTCGGCGGAACCGTCCCGATCGACTGCCGCGCCCATTCGGAGGCGCCCAGTTCGCGCAGGCAGCGGTTGACCGCGACGGGATGCGACGCGCGGCCCGCGAACATCAGCTCCTCGGCGACGATGCCCGCGACCGTCACATCGGCGGCCGGCTCCGACACGTCCGGCGCGTCGATCAGGGCGATCCGCCGCCGCATGGTGCGGAAGTCGGTGGCGCCGTCGATCGTCACGGTTCCTGCGTCGGGGCGCATCCGTCCGGAGGCGATCAGGCCGAGAACGGTGGGCCGCTGCTCCGTCTCGGCACGGGCGAGCGAGGCGCGCCCGGTCTCGAACGAAGCGGACGTGGGCGGCAGGGCGGCGCCCTTCGCGACGCGGTCGAGGACGATCTTCATCGGCGTGCCCCTTCCGCCGTGGTGGATGCTGTGGATGCGGGGGATGCGGTGGCTCCGGCGGCGCCGAAGGCCAGTTCCGGCGTCGCGGCGATGAGCGCTCCGGCGTCCGTCCATCCCATCCCCGCGGCGCCCAGCCCGGCCAGCATGACGAGGCGGTGACCCGCCTCGGGGCTGAGCCGTGCGCGGGTCGCCTCGTCGAGCACGGACACGGCGGCGTTCTCGATCAGGCGGGTGACCGTCTCGCGGTCGAGGTCGGTGCGGATGCGCCCCGACTCCATCCCGCGGCGCACCGTCTCGCGCAACCGCTCGCGGGCGGGGTCGAGCGCGGTGCCGACCAGCTCGCGGTGCGGTCCGCGGACCGCCAGAGCCGCGCTCACCCGGACGTGCTCGACCTCGGCCCACAGCGTGGCGCCGAAGAGGGCGATCTCGACCAGCGGGTCGGGATGCGACACCGGGTCGAGCAGGGCGGCCAGGCGACGTGCGCCTCGCGTGAACACCTCGACGAGGAGCTCGTCACGGGTCGCGAAGTGTCCGTACACAGCACGGCGGCTGAGGCCGGCGCGGGCGGCGATGTTCTCGAGGGAGGCGTCGATGTCCTCGTTCAGCGCCACCGCGGCGGCGGCGAGGATCGCCTCGCGGTTGGCGGTCGCGTCGCGGCGCGGTGCGCGGGTGGAGGGGGTGGGCATGCCACCAGTGTACTCCCTTCTTGCACACGTGTGTGCAACTTAGTGTCTCGCGATAGGATCGAGTGCGACGGTCGTCCGGGTGGCGCCGACGCGTTCCATCCACCGAGAGGACATCCACGTGCCCGCGATCGTGATCATCGGCGCCCAGTGGGGCGACGAAGGCAAAGGCAAGGCGACCGACGTCCTGGGGAGCCGCATCGACTACGTGGTCAAGTTCAACGGCGGCAACAACGCCGGCCACACCGTCGTCGTCGGCGACGAGAAGTACGCCCTGCACCTGCTGCCGTCCGGCATCCTCACCGAGGGCGTCACCCCGGTCATCGCCAACGGCGTCGTCGTCGACATCGAGGTGCTGTTCGAGGAGCTGGATGCGCTGATCGCCCGCGGCGTCGACGTCTCCCGCCTCAAGGTCAGCTCGAACGCGCACGTCATCACCTCGTACCACCGCACGATCGACAAGGTCACGGAGCGCTTCCTCGGCAAGCGCCAGATCGGCACCACCGGCCGCGGCATCGGCCCGACCTACGCCGACAAGATCAACCGGGTGGGCATCCGCATCCAGGACCTCTTCGACGAGAACATCCTGCGGCAGAAGGTCGAGGGCGCCCTCGACCAGAAGAACCACCTGCTCGTGAAGGTCTACAACCGCCGCGCGATCACGGTCGACGAGGTCGTCGAGCAGCTGCTCGAGTACGCCGAGCGCCTGCGCCCGATGGTGGTCGACAGCTCCCTGCTGCTCAACCAGGCGCTGGAGGACGGCAAGTACGTGCTCTTCGAGGGCGGTCAGGCGACGATGCTGGATGTCGACCACGGCACCTACCCGTTCGTCACCTCCTCCAACTCCACCGCCGGCGGCGCCGCGACCGGTTCGGGCATCGGACCCAACCGCATCGACCGCGTGATCGGCATCGTGAAGGCGTACACCACCCGCGTCGGTGCCGGTCCGTTCCCGACCGAGCTCTTCGACGAGTGGGGCGAGTTCCTGCGCGAGCGCGGCTTCGAGTTCGGAACCACCACCGGCCGTCCGCGCCGCACCGGCTGGTACGACGCCCCGGTCGCCCGCTACACGGCGCGCGTCAACGGCGTCACCGACTTCGTGCTCACCAAGCTGGACACGCTGACCGGCATCGACCGCATCCCCGTCGCGGTCGCCTACGACGTGGACGGCGTGCGCCACGACGAGGTCCCGGCCTCGCAGAGCGACTTCCACCACGCGACGCCGATCTACGAGGAGTTCCCCGGCTGGACCGAGGACATCAGCGGCGCGCGCACCTTCGAGGACCTGCCGAAGAACGCACAGGACTACGTGCTCGCCCTCGAGCGCATGTCCGGCGCCCGCATCTCCGCGATCGGCGTGGGCCCGGCCCGCGACCAGATCGTGGTGCGCCACGACCTGATCGACTGAGGCGGACGCTCTCGGCGCCTGAGGGTTAGGTGGCCCCAGGCCGGCGAGCGGCGAGCGCATTCCGCGGGGCCATAGCGGGTAATTGTGGCCACCAGACATTTCACACTGCAACGTGTCGCGTCATACGCTCCTGCGAGTGTTCAAGCACTTGCGTCTTCTCCCAGCGGCCCTCGGCATCGTGGCAGCCACCGCCCTGGTCGCCTCCGACCTCCAACCTGCCGCGGCGGCAGAGCCGGAATCAGCTGCCCGGAACATCCTCGCCCTGCCGCAGCAGGCGTCGGAGCCTCTCGACACCCCCGAAGGATCGGCGTCGAGCGGCGACTTCGAGTCCGCGCCTCGGCCGGAACCTGTCCCCGACGGGGAGGAGGCGACGCTTCCGACCCCGCCCGCGCACAAGAAGCGCACCTCGCAGGGTCCCGAGGAGGGCGCCACTGTCGATCGACGCGACGAGTTCTCGACGACCTGGAAGAACCCGGACGGAACCAAGACGCAGCAGATCTCGACGGATCCGCTGAACGTCAAGGATGGCCGCGGAGACTTCGTACCGGTGCGGACCGAGGTCGACGGTAGTGGTTCGTTGTCCATGGTCGGGTTGGGCGGTGGGGTGGTGGACGACCATCCCCTGCATCCGACGTTCTCGGAGTTCGCGGACGCGGATGACGCGCTGACGGTGACCAAAGACGGTCACACGGTACGGTTCACCCTTCAGGGTTCGCGCAATTCGCGGCTCGTTCGCAATCTGAACCCGTTCGCGTCGAAAGCCGACCGATCCAACGTCGTCTACGGGGATGTTCTAGACGACACCGACGCTGAGTACGCGGTCGAGAACGCGGGCGTCAAAGAGACGCTCAAACTGAAGGCGCGACCGGGTGTGAAAGGCAAGGCGTCGTGGAGCTGGACGGTGGATGCGCCGGGTCTCACGCTCAGCAAGAACCCGCGCACGGGTGACATCGAATACTGCGATGAGTCAGACGACGTGGTGTTCGTGACGCCAGCGCCGCGCATGTGGGACTCCTCCGGGAAGGCCGGGGTCAAAGAGCCGGATGATCACCCTGTCGATGTCGCCGTCAAGCGCACCGGGAAGACGTGGCGGCTCACTCTCGATGCTGATCGCTCGTGGTTGAACGACGCAAAGCGCGCCTATCCGGTTTACGTGGACCCGTCCGTATGGTCGGACAACCAGGATGTGCACGCCTTCCGTTCGGACGGCGCCACCCGTACGAACACGGGGACGTTGGTGGGGAACGCGCGCGCGAATGGAGACACGTTCTGGCGGACGATCACTCACTACAACTACGAGGCCTTCTTCGGCAAGCAGATCACGGATGCCTTCATCTACGGCGTCGTGAATGGCGAAGGAACGACCAACGCGTATCCGGGTGGGGTGCACTATGCCACGGCGTTCTCCTACTACGGGGTGGGCGACCATCTCTCGTCATTCCCTGTCGCTGCAGACGGCTTCGCCCAGGACGGCGGCCTCGAGCAGCGCGTCGCGTCCTGGGTGAACGCGCGTTCCGCCGGGAACTACCTGATGGTCGCTGGAGACGACCGCGGCGGGATCTACTCCTATAAGCGGCTCGAGACTTCCATGTACATCACGTACAAGGACTTTCCCACAGCGGGCACCTTGACGGCACCCTCGCCGGCCAATGGCGGGTCCTCCTCGGTGAACCCCACCCTTGCCATTGCGGGCTCCACGGACCCGGGTGCGACGGGTTTGATCTACCAGTTCCTCGTCTCCGAGAACCCGAACCCGTCCGTCGGCACGGCTTGGGCTTCCGGCTGGACGAGCCAGCCCAGCGTCAAGGTGCCACAGACGGCTCTGCAGGGCAACAAGACCTACTACTGGAAGGTACAGGTTAAGGACGGTTACGACGGTTGGCTGGGCACCTCCACGCTGCGGGAAAGCGCCACTTGGCGATTCAGCACCATTCCTCCTCCCACGCCCAATGCGGCCACGGCGGCCCCGACGGCCGACCAGATCGTCACCACTGTGACACCCACCTTCGCGATCGACCCCGTCTCGTCGCAGTCGGGTGCAACGCAGTACCAGTTCCAGGTCGCCACGGGAGCTGACGCCGTCACCGGTCAGGTCGTCTCGTCCGGCTGGACGACGCGCACGACATGGACGCCTCCCGCCGGGACGTTGCAGGACGGCGGCCGATACCGCTGGGGTGTCTCGATCAAGGACGGCGCCACCACCTATCTCCCTTTCTGGGCCAAGGCGTTCACCGTCAACCTCCGTATCGGCGAATCCGGGCCAGCTCCCACCGACACGGCAGGCCCGCTGACCGTCAACCTCGCCAACGGCAACGCGCACCTATCCTTCTCGTCGCCGACCGTCCGCACCCTCGGCGGTGAAATGGGGCTGTCGTTCACGTACAACTCACAGCAGCAGTCCAACCGGGGGCTCACTGCGCGCTACTTCGACGTGACTCCAGCTCCCGGTGGGAACGCTGCCTTCACTTTCGGTGGTCGCACTCCTCAGCTGGTGCGGACGGACGCGTCGGTATCCTTCAACTGGGGACTCGATTCGCCAGGGCCAGCGATCCCCAGCGACTACTACACCGTCCAGTGGACCGGTTTCATCAATCCGCCGAAGCCAGGGAACTACACCTTCGGGTTCACCCGCGATGACGGAGCTCGCCTCAAGCTCGACGGCAAACTGATCGCAGACCTGTGGTCCGCGTCCAAAGCGGACCACATCGACTGGATGCCGGCTTCTGCACTGAAGGCGGGCGCGACGCCCATCACCGTCGAGTATTTCGAGGGTACGGGCGCTTCTCGGATCGAACTGTGGGTGCGCGACATCGATGGGCGCGAGTATGTCGTCCCGCCGGACTGGTTCAGCACGAGTGCCCCCGTGCTTCCCGGTGGATGGGCTTCTTCGACCGCGCTCACCGGCGTCGACAGCTACCTGCGCGCGCAGATCACGGAGTCGGCTGTCATTCTCACCGATTCCGCGGGCGGGGCCCACACTTATACGAAGACTGCGAATGCGGCGGGCCTGGGCGCGGCGAACGGCTACGCGGCACCGCCGGGCGAGAGCGGCGTTCTCGCGCTCGACAAGTCAGGGAATTTCACACTCACCGATGAGGCGGGCACCGCCTACGTGTTCGACGCGACCGGGGTGGTGAAGTCCATCTCGGCCATCGAGGACACCCGCAAACCGTCCTCCCCGATCCCGTCCTGGAGGGCGGGCACCGCGCAGCTGGACCGGATCAGCGACCCGCTGTCGGCGAGCGGTGGCGGATATGGCCGCGAGGTGCGGTTCGCGTACACCGGGGACTCGGCGGCATCGGTCGGCCTCTCCGCTGCCGATTCCGACCTGTCGGGTGCGGCGGTCCGCTCCGGGTACGCCGCGGCACCGCCCGGAATGATCTGCCGCATCATCTACCCCGGGCACGTCGCCGGCTGGTGGGACAACACCGAGATCCTCTACAACGACAACGGTCAGCTCGCCGGCATCCTCGACCCCGGTCCTGAGCTGACCACGTTTGCCTACGACAAGGCCGGCCGGCTGACCACGATTCGTGACGCGCTGGCCAACGAATGGATGATTGCGGACCCCGCGCGAGCGATGCTGGCGACCTCGCCCACGACCGCAACCACGGTCGGATACGACGGCGATGGGCGCGTCACATCCGTCACCCTCCCCGCCCCAGACGGTGTCACCAGCGGCACCCAGGCAGCCAAGACCTACAACTACGGCGACCACAGCACCACAGTGGACGTGAAGGGCATCACCGTCCCCACCGACGGTGCCTCGAACGGTCACGCACGCACCGTCACCTACAACGACGCGCTGCAGCAGGTCACCGACAGTTCGGCGTCAGGTCTCACGGGCCGCTCCGAATGGAACGTCTTCGACCAGGCGATCTCGCTCACCGACCCGCAGGGTCGGACATCAACCCGGCTGTACGACGTGCGCCACCGGCTCACCGACACCTACGGCCCGGCTCCGCAGTCATGCTTCGCCGCTAGCGGTATGCCGGAGGGGGCGTGTCCGGTCACTCCCGCTCACTCCCACACGGGGTACGACGAGGATCTCCACGGCCTCAACGTGCAGTACTTCGACAACCCCTCCTTCGCGGGCAAACCGAAGGCGTACTCCCTCGGGATCGGACCGAGCGATGGAACAATGTCCAAAGACTGGGCCAGCAACTCACCAGCGACCGGCGTCCCGGGCATCAACTGGTCTGCACGTATGACAGGCGTGATTACCTTCCCGACGGCTGGAACGTACAAGCTCTCCACCTACGCCGACGACGGAACCCAACTATGGCTGGACGACATCCTCACAATGTCGGACCCGTCGCCCGGCGCCCCCCACTGGAGTCCCGACGGCGTGGTGACCGTCGCTGCCGGGCAGAGCGTGCGTATCCGAGCCCAGTATTGGCAGATCACCGGAGTGGCCGTGTTCAACCTTTACTGGATCGCGCCCGGAGGCAGCACCCGCACTCTGGTCCCCGGCACGCTGCTCACGCCTGACTACGGTCTGGTGACATCCACGGTGACGGACGACAGCGTTCCTGCTGGCGCGCCAAGGGCAACTGCCGACCAGGTGACGGGACTGCGCACCAGCACTGGCTACGGCAACACCCCCTGGTATGGGATGCCGGTCACAGAGACGTCGGACCCCTCGGGACTCAACTTGACGACCATGCACGGTTACGAGCCAGAAGGATCCGGCTACCTCCGCGAACAGTTCACAGCGCTCCCCGGTGCTGTCGCCCGCAATCTCCCCGCTAACTCCGCCACCACAAACTCTTACTACGGAGACGCGCAGACGCTGCAGATGATGTGGGGATCCGGGGTCTGCGGGCTCCCTGGTTCCACACCGCAATATGGAATGCTCGCCCGGCACACCGACCCCGCCAACTCCAGCGGCGTCATGATCACGACCGACACAGCCTACGACCTCATGGGCCGCGTGGTCGGAACACGCCAGACCGGTGACGCCGACTGGACCTGCACAACCTACGACGGACGCGGACGGGAAACCAAGAGGAGCATTCCAGCGTTGGGCGCCGCGAAAGCGCGCACCGTTTCCACCAGCTACACAAAAACCGGTGCTGTGGGCGGAGATCCCCTCACGACGTGGGTGGAGGATGCGGAGGGCCGCATCACCACTCAAACCGACATGCTGGGTCGAACAATCTCCTACACAGATGCCAGCGGATCGACCACGAAGACGACCTATTCGATCGCCGGATTCGTGGACCGCAGCGAGACCCAGTACCCGAAGGGTGGAGGCACGACAACCTCGTATTCGTACGATCTCGACGGCAAACCGCTCACTATCACCGTCGATGACGCAGTGATCGCTCACATCCAGTACGACCACGGAGAGCCGGTATCGGTGTCCTACCCGTCCGGACCCGGGTCCGCGGGGAATGGCACAGCGATCGCGAACGCACGAGACGCAGCCGGCCGGGTCGTTGCAGGCAGCATCACCTTCGCCGACGGCTCGACTCTTACCGACACCGTTGTGCGCTCGCAATCAGGTCGAGTGATTCACGACACCATCAACGACGGGGAAGCTGCCTTCGACTTCTCATACCGCTTCGACCCAGCAGGCCGGCTAGTGCACGCCTCGATACCTCGGCACGAATTGGACTACGGCTTCAGCGTCTCCGGCGGCTGTGGCGCCGACCCCGCCGCAGGCGCGAATAGCAATCGCACCACGATGAGTGACTCCTTCGACGGCGGGCCGGCCTGGACGATCGCGTACTGCTATGACAACGCCGACCGTCTCACGGGGACACTCACCGCAGGCGCTCCCGCTGACCCGGACCCGGCGAACGGGACACCGCTGACCTTGGTCGGCCCAGCCGCGTCGCTGGCCTACGACGCTCATGGAAACACCACCCGGCTGGCTGGTCAGACCCTCGCCTTCGATGCCACGGATCGTCACATCTCGACCACATCAGATGACGGTTCGAGAGTCAGCTACGCCCGAGACGCGCTCGACCGCATCATCAGTCGCACCACCACGTCCTCCTCCGGCGCCTCCGATGTGACCTGGTATGTCTACGCCGGAACCGGCGACGCACCCGTGGCCGAACTGAACGACCGTAAGGTTCTTCGCAGGACGACCCTCGCCCTGGCGGGCGGAGTCGTGCTGACTCGCCCCGTGGACGGCGACCCGGTGTGGTCGTACCCGAACCTGCACTCGGATGTCGTCGCCACAGCGGGAGCCGCAGGCGAGAGGACGGGAGGCACGTACCTCTACGACCCGTACGGCCAACCCCTCGACCCGATCACCGGACGAATCGGCACGGTGTCATCCGGAAATGCCGCTCCCGACAATACGTCCAGTCCGATCACGTCAAACGCGTGGGTCGGCCAGCACCAGAAGATCTACGAGCATGGCACCGGCACACCCTTCATCGAAATGGGTGCGCGGGTCTATGTTCCCGCCCTGGGACGGTTCCTCTCCACCGACCCCGTTGAGGGAGGGACGCCCAACGACTACGTCTACCCCGACGACCCCATCAACGAGTTCGACCTCAACGGGCAGTTCGCATTCCTGCTCCCCTTGGTGGCGGCGGGAGCAACGATGTCGTGGAATCCGGTCGGTTGGGCACTTCTCGCCGCGGTCGTGGTCGTCGGCGCTGTCTATCTCACCTCACTTGCCGTCAAGCAGGCGAACCGCAGCAGCGGGACAATGGAGATGTCCCACAAGAAGCGCGCTCCCGCCAAGAACGCGGAGCGTAAGGGACACGATACAAGTAAGGCAAAGAGCAAGCGGGATAAGCATACGAAGGCGCAGAGTCACGGTGGCGGCAAGCGAATCGTAAACCCGAACAAGAGGCGAAAATGAATGACGACGATCGCACGGCACAAGCTTTGGTGGATGACGGCAACGCTCTTGCGGCCGCGGGCTCTCATGAGGAGGCGATTGCACGTTTCCGAGAGGCCGAGCGCCTCGGGGCGACGTGGGTGGGCCTCAACATCGGGAACAGCTTCAGGGCCCTTCACCGCGATCGCGAAGCTGAAATTGCTTACAGATCCGCGTGGAATCAGGCTGGTGATGAAGAGGCCGCAGTCAATCTCGCCGTGGTGCTGGCCGAACGAGGGGACGCCGACGCTACTTCTCTCTATGAGTCGTTGATCGCTCGAGGTAATCCGCAGGCGGTGTTCAATCGAGCGCTGGATCTGGCTGAGGAGGGCCAGAGGCGCCGTGCCATCGGGCTGCTGAGAAGCGTGCAAAGTGCTCCGTCCTTGAAGCAGCATGTAGCTGGGGAACTCGGAATCCTTCTCGAGGAGGAGGGCCGATACGTCGAAGCGGAACCGCTGCTTCGACAGGCTGTTGATGCAGACCCGCGGGCACGTGCCAGCCTGGCGATGCTCCTCCTGAACCGCAAGCGCAGCGACGAAGCTCTTATCGTGCTTCGCTACGGCGTGGATCGCGGAGAGGTCGAGAGCATGGTGCCGCTTGCGAACTACCTGTGCGACCACGGCAGGGCCGCGGAAGGGAAAGTGCTCTATGAGCAAGCGTCCCGATTGGGCGACGCCTACGCCATGACAAATCTTGGAATCGAACTGCTCCGGGAAGGCGAGGAAGACCCCGCCCGCAAGTGGCTCCAGCGAGCCGTCGACCATGGAGATCCCATGGCGAGGTCGATCCTCGAGGACATAGGCGATCTAAGTACTTGGAGCGAATGAGGCTGAGGGAGCGTTCACGTGGGTGGTGTCACCTTGCTGATACGTGGACGGCGCGCGCCACGACGAGGTCCCGGCCTCGCAGAGCGACTTCCACCACGCGACGCCGATCTACGAGGAGTTCCCCGGCTGGACCGAGGACATCAGCGGCGCCCGCACCTTCGAGGACCTGCCGAAGAACGCACAGGACTACGTGCTCGCCCTCGAGCGCATGTCCGGCGCCCGCATCTCCGCGATCGGCGTCGGCCCGGCCCGCGATCAGATCGTGGTGCGCCACGACCTGATCGACTGAGGCGGACGCGCTCGGGCCGCTCCGGCCTCAGAACCAGGTGCTGAGGCGCGGGGGCACCGCCGTGCGGAACAGCCGATCGAGCGCCTCGGCGTCGCCCTGGATGCGGCCGGCCAGCGCGAGCGCCCGGGCCGTGTCGTGGCCGAGGTACACGCTGCCCAGCGAGGCCACGGGCAGGGTCACGTCCGCGTCGTCCTCGGTGGTGGCGACCTCGGCGCGGCCGTCCGTCACCGTCAGGCGGTAGCGGCCGCCGGCCATGCCGAGGTCGTCGGCCACCTCGAGCACGATCGAGCCGTCGCCCTCGTATGTCCGCGCCTGCAGCGCCGCCGGGACGTCGAGGATGCGCACCCACAGGTGGTCCTCGACCGCGGTGACCTGGGCGCCGCGGATGTCGGAGACCAGCGCGGGCAGCGGCTCGTCGACGCCGCGCGTCCAGACCTTCACGCTGGCCACCAGGTCGAGCTCCAGCAGGTAGCGCCACAGGGCGGTGAGCGCCTCGTCGGTGGCCGCCGCCAGGTAGCTGACGTCCACCGTGTGGCGCGTGAAGTCGTCGTCGCCCTTGACCGTGTACGACACGAACCCCTCCGGCTCGCCGGACGGCGAGTCGTAGCGCACCAGGCGGTACTGGTCCGCTTCGGTGTTGCCCTTCAGCGGTCCGGTCAGGCGGTGGGCCAGGTAGGTCTCCAGGCCGATCTCGCCGTGCCGGCCCGCCATCACGCGGTCGAGCACCCGCTCGGCGGTGTCCCGGTACTCCTCGGGATCGGTGAACGACAGGCGCCCGGTGGTCTCGGCGCCCGCCCAGCGGACGCGCTTCGTGTCGACCGTCCAGGCCGTCGCGTACGTCGCGGGACCGAAGCCCCAGCGTCCGTAGATCACCGACTCGGACACGGTGAGGATGGCGAGCGGAACCCCGAGCGCGTGCGCGGTGCGCAGCTCGCCGCCGAGCAGGGCGCGGGCGATGCCGCGGCGCCGGTGCGTCGGCGCCACGGTGACGGAGCTGATCGCCCAGGCGTCGACGCGGGCGCCGCCCGGGACGGTGAGCGGCGCGACCCACGAGTTGACCGTGCCGACCGGTTCCCGCGTCGGGATCGCGTCGTCGTACACGCCGGTGGTGCGGCGGCCGCCGAGGTAGCCGCGCGCCTCCTCCAGCACCTCCTCCTTGGGGCGCCCGCTGTGGAAGCCCCGGAAGTCGGCGCGGATCCAACCGTCGAAGGCGGCCGCATCGGTCGTGTCGACCAGCGCGAGGCGCAGGCCGCCCGCGGAGAGGTCACGTTCGGAGGTGGGATCGATGGGCTGGGTGCGGTAGTCCATCCCTTCACCGTATCGGCCGCGGGGCGGCCGCGGCAGGTCCGGCCGTCCGATACCGTTGGAGCATGAAGGTGCGGGGACTCATCCAGACCAGTCTGACGAGCGAACTCACCGCCGAGGCGGACGATGCGGAGTCGGCCCGCGCGCTGATCGAAGCGCAGGTGCCCGGCGGATTCGACCTCCTCCAGGTGCACAACGCCATGCCGCGAGGCGGGCGGGTCATCGCGACCGCCGTCATCCGCGAGTCGGCGGTCCAGGAGCTCGAGGCGGAGGGCGCGGACTATGACGCTGCCCGCGATGCCCTCCGCGCCAAGGTGCCGGCCGACCACCGGCTGCTCTCCATCGTCGTCGCCGCGTAGGCGCGCCGGGCGACCGGCGCGCCTAGCGGGTCAAACGTCGCGCCGACGCACCAGCACCAGCCCGGCGACGAGCGGCACGACCGCCCAGCCGACCACGATGAGGAGGCTCTGCCACGGGGCCATCGCGCCTTCGGCTCGGGGTATGACGACACCTGTCGCCGCGTTGCTCAGCAGGTAGTCCTGCGCGTGGGCCAGCCACTCGGCCTGGGTGACCCCGATGACGATCTGGACCACGATGGTCAGCACCAAGAGCACCCCGACGCAGATGGAGATCGCGACGGCGGTGGACCGGACGATCGCGCCGACGGCGAGCCCGAAGACCGCGGTCAGAGCCAGGCACCCGGCCGTGCCGAGGATCGACCAGAGCGGGACGGAGAGGTCGGGGAACGCGATCGACGCGCCGCGCGCCACCAGGATCGCGTACGAGGCCGCCCACGAGAGCACAGCCGTCACGGCGCCGAGAACGAACGACGCCGAGCCGACGATGATGGCCTTGCCTCCGAGCAGGGAGATCCGGCCGGGGACAGCGGCGAACGAGGAGCGGATCATGCCGGTCCCGAACTCCGAGGTGATCGAGATCACACCGAGCACCACGACGATCAGCTGGAGGAAGGCGAGGGCGATGCCGACCGGGAGGGCGACGGTGCTCGTGCCGTCGTGATTCCGCGGGTCGTCGAGGACGTCGCCGCCGAGGGAGAACGCCAGGAGTGCGCTGATCGCCACGCCCAGGACGACGAGGCTGCTGGCGACCCACCACGTCGACCGCAGCGATCGCAGCTTGACCCACTCCGACGACAGGATGCCGCCGAAGCTGACTCCGCCGCCGCGCGGTCGGGTGCGCTCCCGTTCAGGTGCCGCGACACTGCCGCTCATCGTGCGACCTCCGTCCGGTACTCGACGGCGTCCTTCGTCAGATCCAGGTACGCCTCCTCGAGGGATGCACGGACCGGGGTCAGCTCGTGCACCGGGATGCCCGCCGACGCGGCGGCGTCGCCGATCACCTGTGCTCCGACACCGCGCACCTCCACCGTGTCGTCGCCGACGGGTGTCACCGTCACATCCGGGGACTGGATCGCGGCCGTCAGCGCGCCGACGCGTGGGCTGCGCACCCGGACGTGGTCACCGGAAGCCGAGCCGACGATCTCGCTGATCGGCGCATCCGCCAGCACCCGGCCGCGGCCGAGCACGATCACGTGGTCGGCCGTCTGCGCCATCTCGCTCATCAGGTGCGACGAGAGCAGCACGGTGCGGCCCTCGCGCGCGAGCTGCCGGGTGAACTCCCGCACCCAGCGGACCCCCTCGGGGTCGAGTCCGTTCACCGGCTCGTCGAGGATGAGGACGCCCGGATCACCGAGCATGGCGGTCGCGATGCCCAGCCGCTGACCCATGCCCAGCGAGTAGCCGCCGACGCGCTTGTCGGCGACCGATTCGAGGCCTGTCATCCCGATGACCTCGTCGACGCGGCGACGTGGGATGCGGTTCGTCGCGGCGAGGGCGATCAGGTGATTCCGGGCGCTGCGCCCGGGGTGGGCCGCCTTCGCGTCGAGCAGGGCGCCGACCGTGCGCAAAGGCGCGTCCAGGTCGGCGTAGCGGCGTCCCTCGACGAGTGCCGAGCCGGCATCCGGCCGGTCGAAGCCCATGATCATGCGCATCGTCGTCGACTTGCCCGCGCCGTTCGGACCGAGGAAGCCGGTGACCGCACCCGCCTGGATCGTCGCCGAGACGTCGTCCACCGCGCGCCGATCCCCGTAGCGTTTCGACAATCGATCCAGTGTGATCACGCGCAGTCCTCCGTCGCCGGTCGCCCGCGGTCGATCCGCGGGCTGTGCTTGTTAAGACGGCGGCGCGGTCGTGTCGTGACGGGAATGCGACGAGAGTCTCAGAGCAGGGCGAACGGCTGGCCGGAGGCCTGCTCGAGCAGCGGCCACAGGCGCGCTCCGAGCCGCGGCGACCGCGACGCCCGGGTGGCGGGTGCGTGGACCGGGGCGCCCTTGGTCCAGAGCGCTGGGCCGAGGTAGTCGCCGCCCTCGATGTCCGCGTCGAGCACGGCCCGGACCGGCACGTGGGCGCCGTCGTCCTTGCCCTGCGTCCAGGCCGCCTGGAGGTTGTCGGCGAAGCGCTTCAGCCGTGTCGGCTGATTGACCCCGCGGATGCCCGGCGTGCGACCCGAGGTCGAGTACCCGGGGTGCACCACGATGCTTCGCACCGGCGTCGCCGAGGCGCGGAATCGCCGGTCCAATTCGAAGCCGAAGGCCTGAGCGGCGATCTTCGACCCCGCGTACGCCCGCCACGACGTGTACGACCGTTCCAGCTGCAGGTCGTCGAGGCGGAGGCGGCCGAGACGGCTGGCCAGCGAGCCGAGGGTCACGACGCGCGCGTCCGGAGCGGAGGTGAGCGCGGGCAGGGCGCGCGCCACCAGCCGGAAGTGGCCGAGGACGTTCGTGGAGAGCACGAGCTCGTTGCCCTCGTCATCGGTCCGCCGAGACCGGGGAGGGTGCACGATCCCTGCGTTCAGGACCAGCGCATCCACTGTGCCGTGCTCGAGGATCGCCTCCGCGGCTGCGTCGATGGAACGGCGATCGGTCACGTCGAGCGGCATCGCCTCCACGCTCGCGCGGGTGACCCTGCGGCGGATCGCCGAGACCGCGGCCTCCGCGCGCTCGGGGTCGCGGCAGGCCAGCACGACGTGCGCTCCGGCGCGCGCGAGCTGCTCGGCGGTGAAGTAGCCCACGCCCGCGTTCGCGCCGGTGATGACGACCGTGCGGCCGCTCGCGTCCGGCAGGGACGCCGCATCCCAGCCCACCGGCTCAGCGACCGTTCTCGCCGGCGATGCGCTCGTGGTGGTGGATGACCTCGGCGACGATGAAGGTCAGGAACTTCTCCGCGAACGCGGGGTCGAGGTGGCTCTCCTCCGCCAGCGCGCGCAGCCGCTGGATCTGCTCCTTCTCGCGCTCCGGGTCGGCCGGGGGCAGTCCGTGCTCGGCCTTCAGCGCGCCCACCTGCTGGGTGAACTTGAACCGCTCCGCGAGCATGTGGATGACCGCCGCGTCGATGTTGTCGATGCTCTGACGGATGCTGTGCAGCTGCGCCAGCGCATCCTCCATCTCGCGCTCCCGGTTCTCTCCCATGCCTCGACCCTACTGGACCGGCGGACCGGTCACAGGCTCGGTGACGGCTCCGCAAGCACCCGGGAGAGCACCGGCCGCGTCGCGCGCAGCGCGCCCCAGACCAGGCCGATGCCCGCCGCGAGACAGCCCGCGATCGTCGCGAGCGTGAACGGCGACAGGAGCAGGCTCAGACCGGTCAGCGGGAAGAGGACGACGGCGGCGGTCACGGCGGAACCGATCGACGTGATCCGCAGCGGCCACAGCACGGCGCGGCTGCGGGCGGCGTTCATCTCGGCGACGGGCATCCCGATCCGGTCCAGGCTGACGTAGAGGTCGCGCCGGTCGAGGATCGCCGCGGCCTGGTTGACGCCGACCGAGCACGCGACCATGAGGAAGGAGACGATCAGGGTGATGATCACGCCCGTGCGGAGGTCGGCGACGAGCTGGCGGGTCTCGGCGTCCGCCGACCCGCCTGCCGCATCCATGACCGCCAGGCCGACGCCGGCAACGACGGCGACGAAGCTCGTCATGGTCACACCGGAGACCTGGCGCCAGGCCGCCTTGGGCGATTCCAGGATGCTGCGGGCGGCGAGCAGGCGGCGCGCGGTCGTCGCCCGCCGCGCCTGCCGGGAGGCGAGCACCCGCAGCAGCCACGGGCCGACGAGGTGCGAGACGGTGAGGCTGCCCGCGAAGGCGATGGTGAGCACGACCAGCACCACGCCGAGGTCGGGCACGACCTGGACCAGCGCCATCAGCCCGACGATCGCGGCCAGGGCCAGCACCGTGGCGATCGCCCTGACCCAATGGATGCGCGGAGCCTGCTGCCGGGTGCGGATGCCCAGCGGTGAGAGCACGACACGACGAAGCCCGACGACGGCGCTGACGGCCGAGAGCACGACCACGCCCGCGACCATCGCCAGAATGCCGACCGGAGCGAGCAGCGACGACGGGCCGAGCGGCGCGCCGCGGAAGGGGATGATCGCCACCAGCGGCGAGGCGGCGACGGCGAGCACCACGCCCAGGACGGCACCCGCCAGGGCGAGGCCGGCCGACTCGATGACGGCCAGGCTCTTCACCATCCGGGGGGTGGCCCCGAGCAGCCGCAGACCGGCGAGCCGGTCGTCGCGTCGGCGTGCCGACAGCCGGGCCGCCGAGCCACCGAGCGCGAGGAGCGGCGCCACCAGCAGCGATAGCGCGACGACGGCCAGCACCTGGTAGAGCCCCGCGCGGTCGTCGGTCCACGAGAAGAAGGCCTGCGCCCCTCCGGCGACGATGATCAGGAGGGCGGTGACGACGGCGAAGGCGGTCAGCGGCAGCGCGACCGTCGACCGGTCGGAGCCGCTGCGCCGGGCGAACAGCCAGGCGAGACGGAGGGTGGTCATCGCGCGCTCACCCCGTCCACGATCCGCCCGTCCGCGAGGCGCACGGTGCGCGCGCAGCGCGCGGCGACGGACTCGTCGTGGGTGACGACCACCAGCGACCGCCCCCGTCCCGTGGTGGAGCGGATGAGCGCATCCATCACCTCCGCGGAGGTCACCGAGTCGAGTGCTCCGGTCGGTTCGTCCGCGAACACGACCGACGCGCCGGTGGTCTGCGCGCGGGCGATCGCCACGCGCTGCGCCTGGCCGCCGGAGAGCTCGCCGATGCGGCGCGACTCGAGACCGGCGAGGCCGAGGTCGGCCAGCCAGCCGGCCGCCGTCGATTCGGCCGAGCGGCGATCGGATCCGGTCAGCATGAGGGGAAGCGCCACGTTCTCGACTGCGGTCAGCTCCGGCAGCAGAAGTCCCTGCTGGAAGACGAAACCGAACTCCTCCCGTCGGAGGCGCGACCTGCCGGTCTCGTCCATCCCGGTGACGTCGAACCGGCCGGAGCCGGTGGTGAGGACCACGGCTCCGCTGTCCGGACGGACGATCCCGGCCAGGCAGTGCAGCAGCGTCGTCTTGCCCGAGCCGGACGCGCCCATGATGGCGACGGACTCGCCGGCGGCGACGCGGACATCCACCCCGGCGAGGGCGGTGGAGGGACCGTAGCTCTTGACGAGGCCGGTCGCGACGAGGGCGGGTGCGGAGGCAGGTGCGGAGTCGGGGGATGGTGCTGTGTTCATGCCCTCAGCCTGGCGGCGGGGCCGCGGGCGGACATCGTCCGGTGGAGGCATCTCCGGGGGCCGGCGTCATCCTCGGGATGTGGTCCCGCGGTACGAGAGTTCAGCCGGTGGCGACGCGGCCGACCTTCTCGGTCTTGTCCCAGCGCGCCTCGGTGCCCGCGAGCTCCTTCAGGTAGGAGTCGAAGGTGATCGCGCAGAGCAGCGAGCCGTAGCCCGCGAGGTAGATCAGGGCGGGGGACAGCCAGCGGCCCGCACGCGTCTTCTCGGCCTTGCGCGCCAGCCACGCCACCACCATCGAGAACGGGATCCAGATGTAGATGGCCAGCGTGATGGCGAACAGGGCCGGTCCGTCGAGCGTGACGCCGAAGAGCCCGGGCAGCCAGACCAGCATCACGGGCGGGAACAGCGCCGTGACCATCACCAGCATGTTGATGATCCCGGGGAACAACAGCACGTGACCCAGTTCGCGCTTGGTCGTCGCCCCGTCGGTCTGCGAGCCCAGGATCAGCACGAAGAGGTACGCAAGGGCCGCCGAGATCCACAGGACGCGGAACACCCCGGTCGCCACCTCGTTCGAGAGGAACAGTAGCCCGGCCAGCCCGATCGACGACAGGATCATGATCAGCGGCAGCAGCCAGAGCGAGAACCAGACGATCCCGAAGCTGATGCCGCCGAGGTGGTGACGGCGGGTCGGGCGGAACCAGACCTTCGCGTAGCGGGCGGTCACGGACACGTTGCCGCGCGCCCAGCGCAGCCGCTGCTTCCAGAGCCCGTCGATGGCGCGCGGCTCCTCCGCGAGCACGTGCGCGTGCGGCTCGAAGACGACCTTCCGGCCCTGCAGCTGCGTCTCGAACGTGGTGATGGTGTCCTCGGCGAGGGTGGAGGTGTCGATCCGGCCGCCGATGGCGAGCAGGTTCTCACGTGTGTGCAGCTGCGCGCCGCCCGCGAGGCAGGCCTGCGCGCCGAGCACGTTCTGCGCCCGGCGCGCGGCCGGCTGCGAGAGCACGTACTCGGTGCTGATGAACTTGGTCAGCCAGTTGCGGTCCTCGCTGCCCTCGTGGATGTACGCCGACACCGCGCCGACCTCCGGGTCCGCGAGGTGACGGGTCATGCGGCGCAGCGAGGTGGGCGTGTAGATGACGTCGGCGTCCATGATGAGGAGCGCTTCCATCCAGTCGTCCTCGAGCACCTTGGCGATGCCGTGGTTGAGGGTGTGCGCCTTGCCCTGGCCGCCCTGTTCGCGGCGCAGCAGGTGGACGTTGCCCGGGTAGCGGGATGCGCGGTCGCGCACGACATCCGGGGTGTCGTCGGTGCTCGCGTCGTCGACGACATAGATGCGGAGCGCCTCCAGCGGGTAGTCCAGCTTCATCAGCCGGTCGATGGATGCGCCGATCACCGCGCCCTCGTTCCAGGCCGGGACGACGATGGCGACCCGCGGGAGGTACGGTGCGGCCTTCTTGTAGTGGTTGATCCACGCGTGGAACGGGATGACCACGAACGTCGCCGCGGCCGCGACCACCGGGATGAGCCCGGAGAGCGCGAGGATCAGGCAGACGACGACGCCGATCCACTGCAGCACGCTGAGAACGTCCAACCCCAAGACCTCCCTGTTCTACCCTGCACCCTACCGCGGCCGCTCCGGTCCCGAGACGGCAACAGGCCCCGGCGATGCCGGGGCCTGTTCGCGGACGGAAGGCTGTCCGCGGTTATCGCCGGGCGCCGGGAAGGGTCCCGCCCGCGGCGAGGCGCATCAGGTCGGAGCCGAGGTCGATGCCGAGCTCGTTCCCTCCGGCCGAGCCGAACTCGTGCTGGTAGCTGTCCCACGACGTGTCGGTGATCTTGGACTCGACCTCCGACTCCATCAGCACGACCAGCTCGCGGGCCGCGCGGTCGATCCGCTTGCCGAGCGACTTGTCCTGCCAGTCCTCGGTCGACGCGAACACCGAGGTCGGCGCGGTCATCGTGCGGAGGAAGGCGAACAGGGAGCGCATCTCGCCGTCGACCACGAGCGCGTGCCGGGCCGTGCCGGCGGTCGCGCCGAGCACGACGGGCTTCGCGATCAGCAGGTCGTTGTCGAGCACCTGGAAGAAGGAGGTGAACAGCCCGCTCGGACCGGCCTTGTAGACCGGCGCGGTCGCGATGATGCCGTCCGCCGACTTGAGCGCCTCGATCGCCTTGGTGAACTTCGGCCCGAGGTGACCGGAGGCCAGGGCTGCGCCGAGCTCGGGCAGCACCTCGCGCAGGTCGAGGTTGAGCGTCTCCACGGTGCGGCCGTCGCGCTGGGCGGCGGCCTCGACCCGCAGGGCGAGCCGGTCGGCGAGCATCTTGGTGGACGACGGGTCGCTGACGCCCGCGTTCACCACGACGACGCGGAACGGTCGCGGGGATGTGGTCATGATCTTCCTTCTCTCAGGTGCGCTGTTCTCACGGCCGCCGTCAGAGCGACGGGTAGCTGGCCTGGAACTGCTCCTCGGTGTCCTGGTAGGGGGACGCGCCGGTGACGTTGTCCCCGCGGTTGGCGTTCGGCCGCGGCTGGCGCGGGTCGGCGTCGCCGTACTTGGCCTTGATGAGCGACTCGTGCGTCGGGGCGTCGGGCGTCTCCGGGTCCTTGCGGGCCTCGGTCTCCTTGCGGAGCACGGGGATGACGTGCTCGCCGAGCAGGTCGAGCTGCTCGAGCACCGTCTTGAGCGGCAGGCCCGCGTGGTCCATCAGGAACAGCTGGCGCTGGTAGTCGCCGGCCCACTCACGGAAGGTCAGCGTCTTGTCGATGACCTCCTGGGGGCTGCCGACGGTCAGCGGGGTCGCGTCCGTGAACTCCTCCATCGTGGGGCCGTTGCCGTACACCGGCGCCTCGTTGAAGTACGGACGGAACTGGTTCTTCGCGTCCTGCGAGTTCTTCGCGATGAACGCCTGGCCGCCGAGGCCGACGATCGCCTGCTTGGCGGTGCCGTGGCCGTAGTGCTCGAAGCGCTCGCGGTAGAAGGCGATCAGGCGCTGGAAGTGCTCCTTGGGCCAGAAGATGTTGTTGGCGAAGAAGCCGTTGCCGTAGAAGGCGGCCTGCTCGGCGATCTCCGGGGTGCGGATGCTGGCGTGCCAGACGAAGGGCGGCACGTCGTCGAGCGGGCGCGGCGTGGAGGTGAAGCCCTGCAGCGGTGTGCGGAAGCGTCCCTCCCAGTCCACGACGTCCTCACGCCACAGCCGGTGCAGGAGGTTGTAGTTCTCCAGCGCGAGCGGGAGGCTCTGGCGGATGTCCTGGCCGAACCACGGGTACACCGGGCCGGTGTTGCCGCGCCCGACCATCAGGTCCATGCGGCCCTTGGAGAGGTGCTGCAGCATCGCGTACTCCTCGGCGATGCGCACCGGGTCGTTCGTGGTGATCAGCGTGGTGGACGTGGTGACCGTGAGGCGCTCGGTGAGCGCGGCGATGTGGGCCAGCAGCGTGGTGGGGGACGAGGAGAAGAACGGCGGGTTGTGGTGCTCGCCGATGGCGAAGACGTCCAGCCCGACCTCCTCCGCGTGCTTCGCGATCTTCACGATCGCGTCGATGCGCTCCGCCTCGCTCGGCGTCTGCCCGGACACGGGGTCGCGGGTGATGTCGCTGACGGAGAAGATTCCGTACTGCATGGCTGGCTCCTCTTTTCGGTCTTGCTGTTCTATGCAAATGCATACAACGTGGAGGCGCGGGAAGTATTCCCGCCTCCATGATGGCCGCTGGGAGGCGGCTCGGCGAGGCTCCGCGGATGGCCGGATCTCATCCATTCGTGTCCCATTTCCGCGCGCGGAGGGTCGGCGGCACCCGCTAGCGTCGAGGGGTGAAGGTCGCTCTGCAGTTCGCCGCGATGGGGCTCGTCTGGGGCGCCAGCTTCCTGTTCATGAAGGTCGCTCTCACGGGCGTGAGCTTCGGGCAGGTCGCCTGGGCGCGCCTGGTCTTCGGAGCGATCACCCTCGGCATCATCGCGCTCGTGATGCGCGCCCGTCTCCCGCGTGAGCCGATCATCTGGCTGCACTTCACCGTCGTCGCCATCACGTACTGCGTCATCCCGTTCCTCCTGTTCGCGTGGGCGGAGCAGTACGTGTCGTCGAGCCTGGCGAGCATCTACAACGCGGTCACGCCCATCACCACCGCGATCCTGGTCACGGCCGCGTTCCGGGTCGAGAAGCTGAACCGCGACCAGGTGCTGGGCGTGCTCATCGGCATCCTGGGCGTGGTCATCGTCGTCGGACCGTGGGCGGTGGATGCGCTCGCCGGCAGCCTCTGGGGCCAGCTCGCCTGCCTCGGCGCGGTCACCTGCTACGGCTTCAGCTTCGGCTACATCCGCCGCTTCATCAGCCCGCGCGCGATCTCCGCGACCACGAGCGCCCTCCTCAACATCGGGTTGGCCGCGGTGATCATGATCCTGCTGACGCCGATCGTCGCCTGGCATCCGATCGCGTTCAGCTGGCCGGTGCTGCTGTCGCTTCTCGCGCTCGGCGCGCTCGGGACGGGCGTCGTCTACATCTGGAACATGAACGTCCTCCGCGCCTGGGGACCCACCACCACGTCGGGCGTCACCTACGTGACGCCGGTCGTCGGAGTCGCGCTCGGCATCCTCGTGCTCGGCGAGCACCTGACGTGGAACGAGCCGGTCGGCGCGGTGGTCGTGCTCGCGGGCATCCTGCTCACGCAGCAACGGGTGCGGCTGTTCACGCGGCGGCAGGCCGAGCTCGCGGCGCAGGAGGCGGCGACCCGCTAGGCCGCACTCTCGGCCGTCGGGCGCGCCGGAACCTGGGGTCTGTCTGGGAATCGGACGCATCAGGCGAGCCCGCGTCAGAAAGCGGGCATTACTTCGTCTCTAAGTCCGAGGGACATCCGCCGTTTCCGTTCCAGAGGTGAGCGTGCAGGGTTCCCGGGACTTTTCCGACTCGAAGGTATGGAGCACACATGTACAACTCAACGGGCGTCGTCGTCGGCGTGGGAGCGGCTGGTACGCAGGCCCTCGCGATGACAGGATCCAGCGTCGGCTGGCTGGGATACTCGCTCGCCGCGGCGGCGATCGTCATCGGCGGGCTGATGACCCTGCGCACCTACCTGCTGAAGCGCCGCCAGGAGGTCGCCGGGGACGCGGACTGATGAGGGATGGATCACCGGCGGCGGAGGTTTTGAGGCTGTGACCGCCATCATGATGGTCATCAACGTCCTCGCGGCGCTGGTGATCACCCTCTCGCTGGTCTACTTCCTCTGGGTCACCTTCGCCGGCTTTCACGAGCTCCGGCGACGCAGGCTCACTGTCGGTGTGCAGGGGGACGCCACCTACGGCCGGCCCTTCGTCGATGAGCCGGCGACGTTCGACACGTATGTGCTGGTCCCGTGCCTGAATGAGGAAGCGGTGATCGGCGCGACGGTCGCCGCGCTCAACGGCGGTCGGCGGAACACCACCATCGTCATCGACGACGGCTCCGACGATCGCACGGCGGCCATCGCCGAGGATGCCGGCGACTCCAGCACCATCGTCCACCGGCGTACTGCCCCTCACGCGCGACAGGGCAAAGGCGAGGCCCTCAACGACGCGTTTCAGCTGGTGCGGAAGCTCGTCGCCGAGCGGGGGCAGGATCCGTCCCGCGTGCTGATCGTGGTGATGGATGCGGACGGGCGGCTCTCCGACGGGGCGTTCCGCGAGATCCTCCCCGTCTTCGAAGATCCGGAGGTGGGCGGCCTGCAGGTCGCCGTGCGCATCCGGAACCGGGAGACCAACTTCCTGACCCGCTTCCAAGACTTCCAGTTCTGGTCGCTGGCGGCGCTCGCACAGTACGGCCGCCGCAAGACGGGCACCGTGAGCCTCGGAGGGAACGGGCAGGTCACCCGATTCACCGCACTCGACGGCATCGGAGCCAAACCGTGGTCGAGCTCCCTGACGGAAGACCTCGATCTGGCCATCACCCTGGCCCAGCAGGGCTGGGCGCTCGAGACCGTTCCGACGGCATCCGTCGACCAGCAGGGGGTGACCGAACTCCGCCGACTGTTCGTCCAGCGGCGGCGCTGGTACCAGGGTCACATGATGACGACCAAGCGCCTCGGCGAGATCTGGTCGAATCCGCGGCTCACGAATGTCCGTGCGCTCGAACTGAGCGCTTACCTGCTTGTTCCGTGGCTGTTCGATCTCCCGTGGTCGCTGCTGTGGCATTGGAACATCGTGCAGACGTTGCTGCGCCTGGATGCGATCTTCGCCTACGTCGACGGCATCCTCAGCCTGTGCATCGGACTGGCAGTCGGTTACGTTCTGGCGTTCGGTCCCACGATCCTCTCGGTCGTCGTCTTCCTCCGTCGCGATCGGCGGCACTCGCTGATCTCGGCTCTCGTCCTCGGGCACTCGTTCCTGGTGATGAACTACCTGGCGTTCGCCTGCGCGTGGGGCGCCTTGTGGCGGATCATCACGGGCAAGCGCGGATGGGACAAGACGAAGCGGGTCGCCGAGGGCGCTGCGCCGCCGGCTCTCGAGGCTCAGGAGGCTGCGTCGTCCTGAGTGACGGCAAGCCCGTGGAGGAAGTCGACGAGGGCGGTCAGCGCCTCCTGCGCCTCGTCGAATCGCAGGTGGAACTGGTACTCGTGGGGCAGGGACGGCTCGTGGTCGACCGGCCAGAAGAGCTCGGTCACGTCCACGCCGGCTGCCCGCAGGGCGGCCGCCATCGGCAGCGACTGCGACGCCGTGAGCCCGTCGCCGTTTCCTCCGGAGATGAAGGTGGGCGGAAAGTCGCCGGTGACCGCGCGGATCGTCGACATCGTCCGGCCGGCTGCCGAGTCCGACCAGTCCTTCGTTCCGCTGTAGGCCCACATCGCGGTCTTGAATCCCCAGCCGAGGAGGCCGGTCAGGTCGGCGAGCGCCTGCAGGTCGTAGACGCCGCAGAACAGGACGACCCCGGCCAGGTGCGACGGTTCGAGGGCCGGCCGGATGCCCACCTGCCGCGCGTACGCCGGGTCGCTGGTGATCGCGGCGAGCTGACTGGCGAGCTGTGCTCCCGCGGAGTCTCCGGCCAGGATGATGCGGGCGGGGTCGATGCCGAGTTCCGCCGCGTTGTCGACGAGGTGGGCGAGCGCGGAGTTGAGCTGCCGGAGCGCCGTGGGGTAGACCGCCTCGGGCGCGATCGTGTAGTCGGGCGCGACCGCCGTGAACCCCTCGGCGGCGAGGATGCGGAGGTACGGCGTCACGTCCGCGGCCACGCCGGACAGCCAAGCGCCACCGTGGATCCAGACCACGGTGGGCAACGGTCCCTCGGCCGCCGCCGGGCGGAAGATGTCGAAGGTGGTGTCGCGCGATCCGGACGCGTACGCCACGCGGGTGCGAGCGGTCACCCCGTCCGGCACGAACGGCTCCATCTCGGCCACCGTCTCGGCGGCGCCCTTCGTGAACACGCGGCGGATGATGAGCGCCGCGGGCCACGGCGTCGCTCGCAGAGCGGCGAATACTGCGGATCCGAGGAGCGCGACGCCGGCGATCCAAGTCACCACGCGCCGCGCTCTCGTCATGCCCTCACCGTAGCGGCATGCGGCGGCGACGCCTCATCAGCCTCGGCGCTCGACACGCCGAAGCGACGTCGGTATCGCGGTCGCGCCCGCGCCCGTCAGGCGACGGTCGGACCGAAGTGCTCCGGAAGCGTCGAGCGGTGCACGCCGTGCAGCTCCTCGAGGCCGATCGTGAAGACGTCCTGCACCTCGAGCACCGGCTGGGCGCCGACCTCGGCGTCCGTGACGCCGATGCGGAGGGCGGGGATGCCGCGTCCCTCGCACAGGCCGCGGAACTTCACGTCGTCCTCGCGCGGGACGGTGACGATCACGCGGGCGGTCGACTCCGAGAACAGGGCGGTCGCCGCATCCACACCGTCGCGCTCCTGGATCTCGGTGAGCCAGACCCGCGCTCCCACGCCGAAGCGCATGACGCTCTCGGCGAGGGCCTGGGCGAGGCCGCCGTCGGCGAGGTCGTGTGCGGACGAGACGAGACCCTCGAGCGAGGCCGCGTGCAAAGCCTCGGCGAGCGAGCGCTCCGCATCCAGGTCGACCGCGGGCGGACGTCCGCCGAGGTGGCCGTGGATGGTGCCCGCCCACGCCGAGCCGTCGAGCTCCTCGCGGGTGGTGCCGAGCAGGTAGATGTTCTCGCCCTCGTCCTGCCAGCCGGCGGGGATGCGACGGGCCACGTCGTCGATGACGCCGAGCACGCCGACGACCGGGGTCGGGAAGATCGGGGTGTCGCCGGTCTGGTTGTAGAACGAGACATTGCCGCCGGTGACCGGGATCTCGAGCTCCAGGCACGCGTCCGAAAGGCCCTCGACGGCCTGCGAGAACTGCCACATGACCTCGGGGTTCTCCGGGCTGCCGAAGTTGAGGCAGTCGGTGACCGCGACCGGTACCGCGCCAGACGCGGCGACGTTGCGGTACGCCTCCGCGAGCGCCAGCTTGGCGCCCTGCTTCGGGTCCAGCTGGCAGTAGCGTCCGTTGGCGTCGGTCGCGATGGCGAAGCCGAGGCCGGACTCCTCGTCGACGCGGATCATGCCCGCGTCGTCCGGGAAGGCGAGCGCGGTGTTGCCGCCGACGAAGTAGTCGTACTGGTCGGTGATCCAGCCCTTGTCGGCCAGGTTCGCGCTGCCGAGGAGCGCCAGCGTCTGCTCGCGGAGCTCGTCGCCGGTGGTCGGGCGGGGGAGCGCCGAGGCGGTGTCGTCCTGCAGGGCGTCGATCCAGGTCGGGTAGGCGACGGGTCGCTCGTAGACCGGGCCGTCGACCGCGACGGTTCGCGGGTCGACGTTGACGATCTCCTCGCCCTTCCAGTTGATGACGAGGCGGCCGGTCTCGGTGACCTCGCCCAGCACGCTGGTCTCGACATCCCACTTGGCGGTCACGGCGAGGAACGCGTCGAGCAGTTCCGGCTTCACGACGGCCATCATGCGCTCCTGGCTCTCCGACATGAGGATCTCCTCGGCCGTGAGGCTCGGGTCGCGCAGCAGCACCTTGTCCAGCTCGATGAACATCCCGCCGTCGCCGTTGGAGGCGAGCTCGCTGGTCGCGCACGAGATGCCGGCGGCGCCGAGGTCCTGGATGCCCTCCACGAGCTTGTCGCGGAACAGCTCCAGGCAGCACTCGATGAGCACCTTCTCGGCGAACGGGTCGCCGACCTGGACGGCCGGGCGCTTGGTCGGGCCGCCTGCGGAGAACGTGTCGGAGGCGAGGATGCTCGCTCCGCCGATCCCGTCGCCGCCGGTGCGCGCACCGAAGAGGACGACCTTGTTGCCGGCGCCGGAGGCGTTGGCCAGGTGCAGGTCCTCGTGGCGGAGCACGCCGACGGAGAGCGCGTTGACGAGGGGGTTTCCCTGGTACACCGGGTCGAAGTAGGTCTCGCCGCCGATGTTGGGCAGGCCCAGGCAGTTGCCGTAGAACGAGATGCCCGACACGACGCCGTGCACGACGCGGGCGGTGTCCGGGCTGTCGATCGCGCCGAACCGCAGCTGGTCCATGACCGCGACGGGGCGCGCGCCCATCGAGATGATGTCGCGCACGATGCCGCCGACGCCGGTCGCGGCGCCCTGGAACGGCTCGATGTAGGAGGGGTGGTTGTGCGACTCCACCTTGAAGGTGACCGCCCAGCCCTCGCCGACATCCACCACGCCGGCGTTCTCGCCCATGCCGACCATGAGGTTCTTCTTCATGGCCGGGGTGACCTTCTGGCCGAACTGCCGCAGGTAGATCTTGGACGACTTGTAGGAGCAGTGCTCCGACCACATCACCGAGTACATCGCCAGCTCGCCGCTGGTGGGGCGGCGGCCGAGGATCTCGCGGATGCGCGCGTACTCGTCCTCCTTGAGCCCGAGAGCCGCGAACGGCTGCTCCCGCTCCGGGGTCTCGATCGCGTTCGCGACGGTGTCGACGACGTGGGCGGTTGCGGTGTCGGTCACGCGGGCACTCCTGGCTGGGCGGGGCAGGCGGGGGATGGGGTCCAGTCTACCGGGCGTCAGGCGGGGCATTGCCTTGCGCGTAGATCCGCCCGCCCACCGCGCTCGTTCGGCAGACCGGTTCAGCCCTGCTCGAGAACGACCGTCACACCCAGCGGCGCGCACTCGTCCCGCGCTTGCGCAGCGGCGGTCTCCAACGCGTGGATTCCTTCGGGGGTGTTTTCATCCAGGTACTCGATCAGTCGCGCCTGGGCCGCAGTCACCGCGTCCGCGAGCTCGTTCCATTGCGGGTCCGCGTTCCGCGCTGCTGTCGCGTCGGCGACCACGACCGCCCCACGCGCTTGAGCGTTGGCTTTGGTCTCGGCCTCGGAAGCGCCATCCACCTGGAACATCCGCCCGAGCACGGTACATGCATTGATCGCTTGATCGCTACCGGCGGGAACAGGGAGCTCAGCCGTTGGTGTCGGCGTGGATGTCGGCGTCGGCGTGGCCGTCGGCGTCGGCGTCGGCGACGGGGTCGGTGCGGCGACCGGCGCCGGGTCGAGCAGTCCGGTGCCGAGCGCGTACGCGACGGTGCCGCCCGAGATGGTCAGCGCGATCACCACGAGCGAGGCGACGAGCGCGGTGCGCTTGCGTCCCCCGGCACGTCCCGGATGGGCCGCGGCGTTCGCCACGACGAGATCGCGGATCGCCGCCTTGCGGCGCGGGTCGAAGGTGGGCTCGGTGCTCATCGCGCTCCTCCGTTCGTCTGCAGTGCGGCCTGATCGTCGAGCAGGGCCGCCAGTCGGCTCTTCGCCCGGGACAGCCGCGACTTGACCGTTCCGGGCGCCACTCCCAGCGCGTCCGCGGCCTCGGCCGTGCTGAGTTCTTCGAGTACGCAGAGCGTCAGGATGTCCTGGTCGCGTCTCGGCAGCGTCGCGAGCGCCGTGCGCAGTGCCGCCCGGCGCGCATCCCTGTCGATGCGGTCGTCGACGGCGTCCGAATGGTCGGGGGCGTGCTCGGGAGGCGGGAGCTGTCGCAGTCCGTCGCGGTAGCGGCGCGACGATCGGGCGTAATTGCGGAAGACGAAGTTCGTCATCACCAGCAGCCAGCCGATGACCGAGCCGTTCACGACCCGCATCGCATCCCGTCGGCGCCACGCCTCCAGGAACACGACGGCTGTCACGTCCTCCGCGTCGTGGATCGACGCCGTCAGCCGGATGGCCTGGCGGAACACGCGGTCGTGGTGCAGGTCGAACAGTGCCCCGAACGCATCCGGATCACCGGCGTTCACGCGTTCGAGCACGTCCGGCTCGTCGATTCGGATACCCCTCAC
Organism: Leifsonia shinshuensis; assembly: GCF_031456835.1. Classification (NCBI taxonomy): domain Bacteria; kingdom Bacillati; phylum Actinomycetota; class Actinomycetes; order Micrococcales; family Microbacteriaceae; genus Leifsonia; species Leifsonia shinshuensis. The sequence continues at coordinate 2,248,681 of NZ_JAVDVK010000001.1, read as the reverse complement.
ATCTATGAAGTGTCCACGACGGGTGCGGTGGTTCCCGAATTCATCGACCTTCGGCGGTGCACGCCGACGGAGAGAAGGGGTTCAGGCCTCGACGAGCGCCGAGCGGATGACGGAGGTGAAGAAGGTGAGGCCGTCGGTGCCCGAGCGCATGGCGTCGTGGGTGTCGGGGCCGAAGCCCGGCTCGACCGCGTGCTCGGGGTGCGGCATGAGGCCGACCACGTTGCCGCGCTCGTTGCGCACGCCCGCGATGTCGTCGAGCGAGCCGTTCGGGTTCACGCCCGCGTAGCGGAAGACGACGAGGCCCTCGCCCTCGAGCCGCTTCAGCTCCTCGGCCGAGGCGATGAAGCCGCCCTCGCCGTTCTTCAGCGGGATGACGATCTCCTGGCCCTGCTCGAAGCCGTTCGTCCACGGCGTCTGCGTGTTCTCGACGGTCAGGTGCTGGTCGCGCCGGATGAAGGTGCCGTGGTCGTTGCGGATCAGGCCGCCCGCGACCAGGTGCGCCTCGGCCAGCATCTGGAAGCCGTTGCAGATGCCGAGCACGGGCATCCCCTTCTGCGCCGCATCCACGACCTCGGTCATGATCGGCGAGAGGGAGGCGATGGCGCCGCAGCGCAGGTAGTCGCCGTAGCTGAAGCCGCCGGGGAGCACGAGGGCGTCCACGCCCTGGAGGTCGTGCTCGCCGTGCCACAGCGCGACCGGCTCGGCGCCGGCGAGGCGGACGGCGCGGAGCGCGTCGCGGTCGTCGAGCGAGCCAGGGAAGGTGATGACGCCGATGCGCATCAGGCGTCCACCTCGGCCGGGTAGTGGATGCCCACGACGTCTTCGATCACCGAGTTGGAGAGGATCTCGCCCGCGATCTCCTCGACCGTGGCGCGCACGGCGTCGTCGATCGGGCCGTCGACGGTCAGTTCGAAGCGCTTGCCGACGCGCACACCGCTGACGACGCCGCGTCCGGTGCGGGCCAGGGCTCCGGCGACCGCCTTCCCCTGCGGGTCGAGCAGCTCGGCCTTGGGCATCACTTCTACAACGATGGTCGGCACGGGGATACTCCGCTCACTCGGGCGACAAGGGTGGGGGTTCGCCGACGATTCTACCGTGCGCGGCCGACAGCAGGTTCCGGGGCGGCGACCGCGGCCGCATAGGCGATCGCGCGCTCCTCCAGCTCGTCGCGGAGCCGGCGGAACAGCGCCGCGGACGCGTCCCCGGGCCAGTCCGGATCGAGCGCGGAGCCGGGGAGGCCGGGGTCGCGGTACGGGATGACGCGCCACTCGTCGAGCGCGCGCATCCACAGGGCGAACGCCTGGGCATCGTCGGCGGGCGGCCGCGCGTCGCCGAAGCGCAAGAGGAAGGATTCGTGCGCGCGACGGATGGACGACAGGTCGTACCAGCGGGCGAGGCCCGCGGCCAGATCGCCGCGTGGGGACGCATCGGCGAACAGCACGACCTCCGCCTCGGCGGCGATCTCCCGGGCGGCCGCGGCCAGCTCGTCCTCGAGGGATGCGGGCGCGATCCAGAGGCCGTCGGCGACCGAACCGCAGCCGAGCGCGCCGAGCCGGCGGCGCAGCCGATCGCGGCTGCCGCGGCTGCGCTCGGGGAAGGAGAAGGAGAGCAGGCACCATGCCGTCGCCTCTGAGCGCTCGCCGAAGATGCGCGCGTCCCCGCTCTCGAGCATCGGGACGGCGGCCTCATCGAGCGCATAGCCCGCGACGCCGTCGCGCGGCTCCCGGCGCAGGACGCCGCGCGTGCACAGCCGCGCGAGACTGGAGCGGGCGGTCGCGGGAGGCACGTCCAGCGCATCCATCAGCCGCACCGCGCCCGCGGCGCTCATCCACCCGCCGGCCGGTCGCAGCACGTTGCCGACCACGGTCCGGAGCAGCGCGGTGGCGCTGCCGCTGCTCGCCTCGAGGTCGTCGCGTCCGGCGGCGGCTTCAGTCATGCGTCAGTTCGCCGAGGGCGTCGCGCACCGCGGCCATCCCGACGCAGAGCTCCTCGAAGCCGGTGCTCAGCGGCGACAGGCCGATGCGCAGCCCGTCCGGGTCGCGGTAGTCGGGGATGACGTCGCGCTGCCAGAGCAGGGCCGTGACGTCGCGCATCGCCGGGTGGCTGAGGGTGATGTGGCCGCCGCGGCGTTCCGCATCCCGCGGGCTGGCGAGTGCGACCCCGAGCGGTGTCAGCCATTCCTCGGCAAGCGCGATCGCGAACTCCGTCAGCGCGACGGACTTCGCCCGCACGGCGTCGATGCCGGCTTCGCCGATCATGGCGATCGTGTCGCGCATGGCCAGCATGCCGACGATCGGCGGCGTGCCGCTGAGGAAGCGGCGGACGCCCTCGGCCGGCTGGTACTCCGGACCCATCAGGAAGACGTCGCGCACGCCCATCCACCCCTGGATGGGCTGGGTCAGCCGCGGGATCAGGCGCGCGTTCACGTAGCCGAACGCGGGCGAACCGGGTCCGCCGTTCAGGTACTTGTAGGTGCAGCCGACCGCGAGGTCGACGTCCGCGGCGTCGAGCTCGACCGGGACGGAGCCGGCGGAGTGGCAGAGGTCCCAGAGCACGAGCGCGCCCGCGTCGTGCACGATCCGGGTGATCGCGGGCAGGTCGGCCAGGAAGCCCGACCGGTAGGCGACGTGGCTCAGCACGACGAGGGCCGTCCGGGGGCCGACCGCCGCGGCCACCTGTTCGGGCGTGACGCCGGCCTCGGTGTCGGCCTCGATCCACACCAGGCTGAGGCCGCGCTCGCGGGCGATCCCGTCCAGGAGGTAGCGGTCGGTCGGGAAGTTGTCGGTGTCGAGCACGATCTCGCTGCGCTCGGGCAGCGCATCCACCGCCGCCCGGGCGAGCTTGTAGAGCAGCACGGTGGTCGAGTCGCCGATGAACGTCTGGCCGGGCGCGGCGCCGAGGGCGACTCGGCCGAGGTCGTCGCCGATGACGAACGGGAGGTCCATCCACTCCTCGTCCCAGCCCCGGATCAGGCGGTCGCCCCAGCCGTCGAGGAGGAAGCGGTGGATGCGCTCGACGCTCGCGCGCGTCGGGCGGCCCAGCGAGTTTCCGTCGAAGTACGCGGCGACCTGCGCGCTGCCGTCGTCGATGCCGGCGAAACGGTCGCGGAACGCGGCGAGCGGGTCCGCGGCGTCGAGGGCCCGGGCGGCGGTCAGCGGGTCGGGCGACAGGGTGGACGGAAGGGCGGTGTCGAAGTCGGTCATGCGTGGTCCTCGGTGGAGCTGGTGGCGTGGGAATCCGTGTCGTGGGAATTCGTGTCGTGTGCGGATGCGGTGAGCCGGGCGACGGTGAGCCCGCGGGCATCGGCGAGCCAGTCGGGGAGGGCGTCGGTGAGATCCTCGGGAGGCGGCGACGGCACGAGAGCGATGCGCGGGCCGATCGTCGGCGCTGTGCCTTCGGGCGTAGGCCGGCCGCCGGCGATGGAGCGCAGCACCGCCTCGGCGGGGACGCCGGCATCCAGCATCCCGCGCAGCTCGCGCGCGTTGACGCCGACCGGGAGCGGGCCGTTGCCGAGGTCGGTCCCGTAGAGCACGGTGCCGCCCGCGCGGGCGAAGCGGCCGAGGTTGTCGGAGGCGATGCGGTGGTGCTCGGTGGGGTCGCCCCAGCCGTGGATGTCGAGCGTGCTGACCCAGTTCATGCCGCGGCGGACGCACTCGGCGATCAGGGCGTCGTCGAGGCGCTCGGTGAACGGCGTGTGCGCCAGCTGGTCGGCTCCCGCGGCCACGGCTCGCGCGGTCTGCCCCGCGCCCTCCACGTGGACGGTCACCGGAACGCCCTGCGCGTGGGATTCGCTCACAATTCCGCGCAGGATGCGGTCGTCCACAGTTTCGCCCGCGACCGTGTTGAGGGTCACCTTGATGCGGGAGGCTCCCAGCATGACATTCGCACGAACCGCCAGCCGAGCCTCCCGTTCGCCGCCGACCTCCGTCGAGGAGCCCGGCGGTCCCCACCCGGCGTTGACCGGGTAACCGCCGACGCAGGTGAGCAGGGAGCCCACGATGGCGACCGCCGGGCGCGTGAGGTCGTCGGTGAGCCACCCGGCTGCCACGGCGGGGATCCAGCCCAGGTCGATCGCGTGCGTGATGCCACCGGAGAGCAGGGCGTGCTGGTCGGTGAGCCCGAGGTGCGTGTGGTGATCGGTGAGGCGGGGGAACAGTGTCCCGGCGATGCGGTGGTGACGTGTGCGCGCGTGCGCGGGGACGTCCGTCACCGGGTGGAGGCGCTCGCCGTCGCTGCGGAAGGTGGTCTCGCCGAGGAATCGGCGGCCGTTCCAGACGGCGTCGACCGTGAGGTACAGGTCGCCGGCGGCCGCCCCTGACCGGTCGGGTAGGTCGGGCACGTGGGTCACGCGGGTGCTCCGATCTCGGTGCGGACGGCGTAGAGCTCGGGGAAGAAGGTGAGGTCGAGCGCCTTCTGCAGGAACCCGGCGCCGCTGGAACCTCCCGTGCCGGTCTTCATGCCGATGGTGCGCTGCACCGTCTTCAGGTGGCGGAAGCGCCAGAGCTGGAAGTTGTCCTCCAGGTCGACGAACTCCTCGCAGGCCTCGTACTCGCGCCAGTGGTCGGTGGCGTGCTCGTAGATGTCGCGGAACACGGGCACCAGCTCGGGAGTGAACACGTGGGCCTGCGTCACGTCGCGGTCGAGCAGCGCCTCGGGGACGGCGAAGCCGGCACGAGCGAGGTAACGGAGGAACTCGTCGTAGATGCTCGGCGCCTCCAGCAGCGCGGACAGCAGTGCGTGCGCGGCGGGGTCGCTCTCGAAGACGCTCAGCATGCGGCGGTTCTTGTTGCCCAGCACGAACTCCACGGCGCGGTACTGGTACGACTGGAAGCCGGACGAGTTGCCGAGGAACCCACGGAACTCGGCGTACTCGGTCGGCGTGAGCGTCGCCAGCACCGACCACTGCTCGGTCAGCGTGCGCTGAATGTGCTTCACCCGGGCGATCCGCTTGAGGGCGGGGGAGAGGTCGTCGGCCCGCAGCAGGTCGCGGGCGGACTCCAGCTCGTGCAGCACGAGCTTGAGCCACAGCTCGGTGGTCTGGTGCTGGATGATGAACAGCAGCTCGTCGTGGTGCGCCGGCCGGCTCACCGGGCGTTGCGCGCTCAGGAGGGTGTCGAGGTCCAGGTACGACCCGTACGACATCCGTTCCCGGAAGTCGGTGACGATGTCGGGATCGAACTCTCGGGTGTTGTCGCCGTCGGCCATGCTGCAATTCTGCGCCGGTCGTCGGATAAGTGCAACAGTGAGATGGGATCGGGCGGCAGTGCCGTCCGTCCTCCCGCCGTTCACCCTGCCGTTACCCGGCGTTGCGTGCCTCGTCGCACCCCGCTCCTAGCCTGGCGGGACGCCGACGTGGAACGACGCGCGTGCGCGGCGTGGCCACCGTGTCCGCCGCGTCGTCCACCGCACAGGGAGGCACCGGATGGGCAGGCACTACGATCTCGCGGTGGTCGGCGCCGGCATCGTCGGCCTCGGCCACGCCGTCGCGGCCCTCCGCCGCGGGCTCACGGTCGCCGTCGTCGAGCGGGCGTCCACGGTCAACGGAGCGTCGCTCCGGAACTCGGGTCACCTCTGCATCACCGGTCAGGACGGCGAGGCCCGCGCCTACGCCGAACTCGCCCGCGAGCTCTGGCTGACCCTCGCCCCGGAGGCCGGCTTCTGGCTGCGCGAGTCCGGCACGGTCGTGGTCGCACGGAACGCCGACGAGCTGGCGGTGCTGGAGGAGTTCCGCGAGCGCCGTGGCGGCCACGACGTGCGACTCTTCGGACCTGCGCAGGTGCGCGAGAGCGCACCGCTGGCCGACGGTGTGGCGATCGGGGGAGCGTACCTCCCGTCCGACCTGCAGGTCGACCCGCGCGAGGCCGCCCCGGCGATCGCCCGCTGGCTCGACGCGCACGGGGTCGACCTCTTCTGGCACACGACAGCGCTCGCCGTCGAGGCGGGCACCGTCCACACGAGCCGCGGCCGGGTCGCCGCCGACGCGGTCGTCGTCGCCGTTGACGCGGATGTCGACCAGCTGTTCCCCGGCATGGCGGATGCCCACGGCATCCAGCGCCGCGGCCTCGACATGCTGCTGGTGGATGCGGCACTCGACGCTCCGCTCTCCGCGCCCCTCCTGACCGGCTGGTCGCTCGTCCAGCAGACCGCGTTCTCGCGGACCCCGAGCGCCGGCGCCCTGCGCGACCGCCTGGTGGCGGAGCAGCCCGCCCTGGCGGCCCTGGGCGCGGACGTTTCCTTCGCCCAGCGCCCGGACGGCTCGCTCCTCATCGGATCGACGGCTCGCCAGAGCGAAGACGCCTCGCCCTTCCAGCCGGAGGCCGCCTTCGAGGCACTCCTCGACCAGACGCGCGACCTCTTCGGCGCCGTGCCTCTGCGGGTCCGCGAACGCTGGCAGGGCGTCCACGCGGCGGCGCCCGACGACTTCCTCGTCGCGGCGCCGGCCCCGGATGTGCGGGTCGTCTCCGTGACGGCGGGGATCGGGATGACGACGGGGCTCGGTCTCGCCGACCGCGTCGTCGACGAGCTGTTCTCGGACGCGCCCGGCTCCCTCCTCCCCGCCGGCGCCACGCGCGCCCGTTAGTCCCGACCGCGACGAAAGGCACCACCATGACCCCCGACGGACGCATCACCAGCGAGTTCGACGACGTGACGATCGACGACGCCGCAGCCTCGCGCCACGCGGACGCGACCGGCGCGGACGACGAGGAGTGGGACAAGTTCGACGACAGGCCCGACGAGTTCCCCGAGGGCGACGACCGCGACGAGGACGACCTCGCCGACCTCGAGCTGGTGGTGCTCGGCCTGACCGGCACCACGGTGCTCGACGACGGCGCCGGAGCGCCGCGCGCCCTCCCCGGGACGGAGGACCTCATCCACCGGCTGCGGGCCACCGGCGTGAAGGTCGCGATCGTGAGCGGCTCCCCGCGTCCGGCCGTCGACCTCCTCCTGGACGCCGTCGGCTGGACCGGGATCGCCGATGCGGTGCTCACTCCGGCGGACTCAGGCCGGGCGCAGCCCTTCCCCGATCTCCCGCTGACCGCGCTGCTGCGCACCGGCGCCTCCAGCGTCGAGGGGATGGTCGTGGTCGACGACACGGCGGACGGCATCTCGGCGGGGATCGCCGCCGGCGCGGGGCTCGTCGTCGGTGTGCTGACGGGTACGGACGGCGAGGACGAGCTCCTCGAGGCCGGCGCGGACGCGGTGCTGACGAGCGTCGCCGACCTGCCCGAGCTGCTCGGCTACGAGCACACGGATGCCGACCGCGCCGCCGCCGACCGCGCCGCCGCCGACCGCGCCGCCGGCGACGCTGCCGACCGTCGTGCCGAGGGGGCCGACGCCCGGTGACGATCAAAGCGGTCACCCCGCGCGTCGTCGCACCGCCGGCACGCCTGGGGATGGGGGTGAGCGTGTACCCGTCGGCCACCGCGATGGTGTGGCCGGGTGAGGGGCACACGCATGAGGCGGTCGCGGTCCCCGGCGTGCGGCTCGCCCCGGGTGACGTGCTCGCCCAGGTGGAGCTCGCGACGGTGTGCGGCTCCGACATCCACACGGTCCTCGGTCACCGGCAGGCGCCCGCGCCGCTCGTGCTCGGGCACGAGCAGGTCGGCCGCGTCATCGCGCTCGGCCGCGGCGGCGCCAAGACGACCGACGGCCATCGGGTGGAGCTGGGGGAGCGCGTCGTGTGGTCGGTGGCCGTCCCGTGCGGGCGCTGCGCGCGCTGCCGCCGCGGCCTGCCGCAGAGGTGCTCGAACCTGCAGAAGTACGGCCACGAGCGGATGCGCAGGGGCTGGGAGCTGTCGGGCGGGTTCGCGACGCACGCGCACATCCTCGACGGCACGCCACTGGTGCGGGTGCCGGAGGACATCCCGGCCGTGGTGCTCGCGCCGGCCTCCTGCGCGACGGCGACGGTCGCCGCCGCCGTGGAGGCCGCCGAGGCGATCGTCCCGCTCGACGGCGCACTAGTGCTCATCGCCGGAGCCGGGATGATGGGACTCACCGCCGCCGCGATGGCCACGGATGCGGGCGCGCGGGTCGTGGTGAGCGACCCCATCCCGCAACGCCGGGAGGCGGCGCTCGCGTTCGGCGCGGTGGGCGTGGCCGACCCCAGCCCGGGCGCGGACCACGCCACCTCACTGCCGACAGTGCTGGCGAAGGCCGGCGGCCGGGGCGCGGCTCCGGTCGCCGCCCTGGAGCTCTCCGGGAACCCGGCGGCCGTGCGGACCCTGCTCGACGGCCTGGATATCGGCGGAGTCCTCGTCCTGGTCGGTTCCGTCTCGCCCGGGCCGGACCTCGCGGTCGCCCCCGAGCAGCTCGTGCGCCGCCTGCTCACGATCCGCGGCGTCCACAACTACGCACCGCGGCACCTGGAGCAGGCCGTGCGGTTCCTCGCCTCCGCCTGGCAGCGGTACCCGTTCGCGGAGCAGGTCGGCGAGACATTCCCGCTCGCCGAGGTGGATCGGGCGCTCGCGTCCGCCGCGTACCCCCGGGTGGCGGTGCGGCCGTAGCCTGGGTGGATGCTCGACCGCTTCTTCGACCTGATCCGGGAGGTCCCGGCCCCGGACGACGCCGAGCTGCTGTTCGGCTTCGACGAGCTCGGCCGGCTCCGCGAACGCAACCTGCGCCGCTACCTGGAGACGCCGCACGCGCCCATCCTGCTGCTCGGCGAGGCTCCCGGCTGGCGCGGGATGACCGTCACCGGCGTGCCCTTCACCTCGGTGCGCGAGGTGGATGCCGGCGTGCTGCCGGGGCTCGAGCTGCCGGCTCAGCCGCAGGCGCCCTGGGAGGCGTCGAGCCGCGTCTTCTGGGAGAAGATGAGCGCCTGGCGCGGTCCGCTCCCGCTCTCCTGGCCGGTGTACCCGCACCATCCGTTCGTCGCGGGACGGCCGCTGACCAATCGGACCCCGCGCTCGTCCGAGGTGCGCGCCGGCGCCCCGGTGGCCGAGGAGCTGATCCGCGCGCTCGGCATCGAGACCATCGTCGCCGTAGGGCGCAAGGCGCAGGGTGCGCTCGCCGAGGCGGGGATCGAAGCGCCCGCGGTGCGGCACCCCGCGCAGGGGGGCGCCCGCATGTTCACGGAGCAGTTGCTCGCCCTCAACCGGGCGATGCTCGACGGCTGACGACCGGTCGCAGCGCAAGGTCGCGGTGCCCGGCTAGAGCGCCTGAGCGTCCCGGTGCTCCGCCGTCTTGTCGAGGTACACGGCGGCGTTCCGGCGGATGCCGTCCAGCTCGTCGTCGGTGAGCTCGCGCCGCACCTTCGCGGGGACGCCCGCCACGAGTGACCGCGGCGGGATGACCGCGCCCTGCGTGACGACGGCCCCCGCGGCGATGAGCGAGCCGCTGCCGACCGTCGCTCCGTTCATCACGGTCGCGCTCATCCCGACCAGGACGTCGTCCTCGATCGTGCACCCGTGCAGCACGGCGTTGTGCCCGACCGAGACCCGCTCGCCGACGGTCAGCGGGAAGCCGGGGTCGACGTGCGCGGAGACATTGTCCTGCAGGTTGGAGTCGCGGCCGATGCGGATCGGCGCGTTGTCCGCCCGCACCACCGCTCCGTACCAGACGCTCGCCCCGGGCTCGAGCGTGACCGCCCCGACCAGGGTCGCTCCGGGCGCCACCCAGGCGTCGGCGTCCACCTGCGGAGCCCGGTCGCCGGGCAGCGCGTAGAGCATCCGGTCAGTCCCGCTCTTCGTCCGCTTCGAGCGCCTCGTCCGCGTCGACGAAGGTGTCGTCGGTCTCGGTCGCCCGGATCGCTGCCTCGGCCTCCTCGGACTCCAGCGCTTCTGCCTCGCGTTCGCGTCGGTGTTTGGTCATCGCGCACCTCCACGAGGCAGCGTAGCGGCAGGATGCGGAGATCGGTTGACCTGCGTTGGTCGGAGCGGTATATTCCTTCTGGAATAATCAAACCGGAACACTCATGGCTGAATCACGCATCCTCACCCCTCTCGCGGTCGCCGCCCTCGCGCTGCTGGCCGAAGGTCCGTCGCATCCGTACGAGATGTACCAGACCCTCATGCTCCGCTCCGAGGACCGCCTGGTGAAGGTGCGGCCCGGCTCGCTCTACCACACGGTCGACCGCCTGGCGCGGCACGGCCTGGTGCGGGTGACCGGCACCGAGCGCGAAGGCAACCGGCCCGAGCGCACCACCTACGCGATCACCGAGGAGGGCACGCTCGCCCTGGGTGAGCGCATCGCCGAGATCATCGGCACGCCCGTGAACGAGTACCCGGAGTTCCCCCTCGCGCTGGGGGAGGCGCACAACCTGCCGGTCGGCTCCGTTGTCGCGCTGCTCCGCAAGCGCATCGGACTCATCCGGGCCGACATCGCCGCCTACGACGAGGGGATCCGAACGATTCGGGCCAAGTCCGTCCCGGCGATGTACTGGGTGGATGTGCGCTATCAGCGCGCGATGGCGGAGGCCGATGTGGCCACGCTCGAAGCCCTCATCGACGACCTCGAGTCGGGAGCGATCTCCTGGGTCGAGGAGAAGCACTGAGCGACACCGCTCTCAACAGGAAGAACGTGACATGGAACGCGTACTGAAGCCGTGGCCTGCCCTCTGGGCGCTGGTCATCGGGTTCTTCATGATCCTGATCGACACCACCATCGTGTCGGTCGCCAACCCGTCGATCATGAAGGGTCTCGACCTCGGGACCGACTACAACGCCGTCATCTGGGTGACGAGCGCCTACCTGCTCGCCTATGCCGTGCCGCTGCTCATCACCGGTCGTCTCGGCGACCGCTTCGGGCCGAAGAACATCTACCTGATCGGCCTTGTGGTCTTCACGGGCGCCTCCGCCTGGTGCGGGTTCGCCGGGCACATCGGCATCCTGATCGCGGCCCGCGTCGTGCAGGGCCTCGGTGCGGCGCTCATGACGCCGCAGACGATGGCGGTCATCACGCGGATCTTCCCGCCGGACCGCCGTGGTGCGGCCATGGGCCTCTGGGGCGCGGTCGCCGGTGTGGCGACGCTGGTCGGCCCGCTGCTCGGCGGCATCCTCGTCGACACCCTCGGCTGGGAGTGGATCTTCTTCATCAACGTGCCGGTCGGCATCGTCGCGTTCATCCTCGCGGTGCGGCTCGTGCCCAAGCTGCCGACGCACACCCACAGCTTCGACATCCTCGGCGTGGTCCTCTCGGCTGTCGGCATGTTCCTGCTGGTGTTCGGCATCCAGGAGGGCGGCACCTACGACTGGGGCGTCATCTGGGGACCGATCTCGGTGTGGGGCCTGATCATCTCGGGGATCGTCGTGCTCGCCGCCTTCATCGTCTGGCAGGCCGTCAACAAGAAGGAGCCGCTGCTCCCGCTGCCGCTATTCCGCGACCGCAACTTCTCGCTCGCGAACGGCGCCATCACGACCGTCGGCTTCGCGGTGACCTGCATGGCGCTGCCGCTCGTGTTCTACTTCCAGACCGTCCGGGGACTGACCCCGACCGAGTCGGCGCTGATGCTCGCCCCCACGGCCGTGCTGTCCGGTGTGCTGGCCCCGTTCGTCGGCCGCCTGATCGACCGGGTGAACCCGCGCAACATCACCACGCCCGCGCTGGTGCTGTTCTCCTTCTCGCTGTTCCTGTACTCGCGGATGCTGTCGCCGGACGTCAACATCTGGCTGCTGCTCATCCCGAGCTCGCTGCTGGGCATCGCGATGTCGGGCGTGTGGGGACCGATCTCCACCACGGCGACGCGCAACCTGCCGATGAACCAGGCGGGCGCCGGCTCGGGCGTCTTCAACACGACGCGCCAGATCGGCGCGGTGCTCGGAAGCGCCTCGATCGCCGCCCTGATCGAGAGCCGGCTCGCCGTCGACCTGCCCAAGGCGCCGGGCGGGGCGGCCAACGCCGGCGCGGCGACCTCGGGCACCGAGCTGCCGCAGTTCCTGCACGCCGGCTTCACGCAGGCGATGTCGGAGGCGCTGCTGCTCCCCGCGGCGGTCGCCTTCCTCGGCGCGCTGATCGTGATCTGGTGGGAGCGCCCGAAGCCGCGCGCCTGGGGCGCCGGAGCGCCGGCGGGTGCGGGTGCGGGTGCGGGTGCCGCTGGCGCGGGTGCTGGTACGGCCGGTGCTGGTGCCGCTGGTGCGGGTGCCGGCGCGGCCGAGCCGGCCGGGGTCGGCGCGGTGCAGTCCGGCGCTGCGAGCACGGCCGACGAGGCGACCGGGCCGACGCACGGTGCGCACGCGGCACCGGTCCCCGTGGATGCGACGCCGCGCGGCTCGCACGCCGCCCCCGTCCCGCCCGCGACGGACGTCGCCCCCGGCGAGGAACCGCCCCACGGCATCCACGCCGCGCCGGTCACCGACTGACCCTCGTCTCGCGCACGACAGAGCGCCGCACCCTCAGGGTGCGGCGCTCTGCGCATCCCGGCCCCGCGCGACGCCGCCGGCACCCACGATTTGTGCCAAATGTAGGGAAAGCGCCCCGCGATTTGTGCCAAATCCAGGGAAAGCGCGCCCCATAACCACGATTTGTGCCAAATCGCGCTACGCTCCCGCCGCGCCGCACGCTCAGGGGTGTGCTGCTCCGAGCATCCTGGGCACCGCCACCGGCCCCACGATTTGTGCCAAATGTAGGGAAAGCGCCCCCCATAACCACGATTTGTGCCAAATCTTCCAACGTCACGCGCGACCATTCGTGCCGAATGCGGCGCGAGCGCGCCGCGAAGGGACTATTCGTGCCGAATGTTGCGAGAGCGTGCGCTGACTATTCGTGCCGAATATTGCGAAAGGCCGCCGCGGGGCGACGATTCGTGCCGAATGATGCGGAAGCGCGCTGCGACGATTCGTGCCGAATGTCGCAGAGAGCGGCGGCAGCGGCGGCGGCGCACCGCGGCGCGACCGCGCCGCCCGCGCGCGACCTACGGCTTCAGCCCCACCGCGGGCAGCAGCACCCCGTCGATCAGCGACAGCAGGAACTCGCGGTCCACCGGCTTCTGCAGGATGAGGACGCGGTACGCCGTCATCGAGGGCACGATCAGGGCCAGCGTGTCCACGTCCGTGTCCGCCGGGATCTCGCCGCGCTCGATCGCGCGGCGCATGAAGAGCCGGTTGAGGGACGCGCGCGGCTCGACGATCGCGGCGGTGACGGCGTCGACCAGCTGCGGGTCGCGGGCCAGCATCGACGTGATGCCGGCCATCACCTGGAGTTTCTTCTCGCCGTCCTGGATGGCGTGCGGGCGGATCATCGCGACGAGGTCCCCGCGCAGGGTGCCGGTGTCGGGAAGGTGCTCGAGGTCGATGTCGTTCTTCTTCATGCACGCGATCGCGTCGACGACGAGGTCGCCCTTGGACGCCCAGCGCCGGTAGACCGTCGCCTTGCCGGCCTTCGCCCGGGCCGCGACCATGTCGATCGTCATCCCGTCGTAGCCGGTCTCGGCGAGCACCTCGAGCGCGGCGTCGAGGATGTCGGCGTCGCGCGTGTGGTCTCGCCGGCGGCCCAGGCGGGGGGCTGCGCCGTCGGTGTCGAGCTGCGTCATCGCGGCTCCTTCAGGTCTGGTCGATGCATCCAGACCATTGTAAGGTTAATTTTAGAACTCGGGAGATCCGAAACTCGCCAGTTTCGTATATGCTGGCGCTCATGTCGCCGACTTCCTCCGTCACCGCGGTCTCACCCGAACCGTCCGGAACCGCCGTTCCGCACTCCCGGCGCTGGTGGACACTCGTCACCGTCGCCCTCGCCCAGCTCATGGTGGTGCTCGACTCCACCGTCGTGAACATCGCCCTCCCGTCCGCTCAGCAGGACCTCGGCTTCTCAAACGCCGACCGCCAGTGGATCGTCACCGCCTACTCGCTCGCCTTCGGCAGCCTCCTGCTGTTCGGCGGCCGCATCTCCGACCTCATCGGCCGCAAGCGCGCGTTCATCATCGGCCTCATCGGGTTCGCCGGCGCCTCCGCGCTGGGCGGCGCGGCGGGGACGTTCGGGATGCTCGTCGGCGCCCGCGCGCTGCAGGGCGCGTTCGGCGCGCTGCTGGCCCCCACCGCGCTGGCCGTGCTGACCACCACCTTCACCATCCCGAAGGAACGCGCCCGCGCCTTCGGCATCTTCGGTGCGATCGCGGGGGCGGGCGGCGCCGTCGGCCTGCTGCTCGGCGGTGTGCTCACGCAGCAGTTCAACTGGCGCTGGAACCTCTATATCAACGTCCCGATCGCCATCATCGCGATCATCGGCGCCGCGCTGTTCGTCACCTCGGTGAAGCGCACCGGCCCGCGTCCGAGGCTCGACGTCCCGGGGACGCTGCTCGTCTCCGCCGCGCTCTTCTCGCTCGTCTACGGCTTCTCGAACGCCGAGACCGACGGCTGGGACTCGCCGCTCACCTGGGGCTTCCTCGGCGCCGCCGTCCTGCTCCTCGTGGTGTTCGTGCTCTGGCAGCGGCGCGCCGCGCATCCCCTGCTCCCGCTGCACATCGTGCTCGACCGCAACCGGGGCGCGTCGTACAGCTCCATCCTGATCGCCGGTTCCGGGATGTTCGGCATCTTCCTCTTCGTGACCTACTACCTGCAGACCACGCTGAAGTTCACGCCCATCCAGACCGGACTCGCCTTCCTGCCGATGATCGTGATGCTGGTGATCGCCGCCCAGTTCTCCACGAACGTCTTCGTCCCGCGGTTCGGGCCGAAGGTCATGGTGCCGATCGGCATGGTCATCGCCGGCTCCGGGATGGTGTACCTCACGCACCTCGGCGTCACCGCGAACTACGCCACCGACATCCTCCCGCCGCTGATGATCCTCGGCGCCGGGATGGGCTCGATCATGCCCGCGGCGATCCAGACCGCCACGCTCGGCGTCGACCGCCACTTCGCGGGCGTCGCCTCTGCGCTCGTGAACACCAGCCAGCAGGTCGGCGGCTCGATCGGCACCGCGCTGCTGAACACGCTGGCCGCGACCGCGGCGACGGACTACCTGGCCTCGCACCTGCCGCCGACTCCCGCGGTGATCCAGGATGCTGCCGTGCACAGCTACGCGACCGCGTACTGGTGGGGCGCCGCGTTCTTCGCCTTCGGCGCCGTGCTGTCGGCGCTGCTCTACCGTCGCCGCTCGCAGGGCCTGTCCCTGGCCACGAGCCGGACGCCGGCCCTGGGCGAGGCGCCGGCGGACGAGGCGCCGGTCGGCGACGCGCCGCTGCCCGCGGCGCACTGACTCAGGCCGGGAGCGTCTCCGCCGCGGCTCCGGCCGCCGGCGCGGGCGCTCCCGGCTCCGCGACGACCCGCACGGCGTTCGCCCATGGGTCGTCGAACGTGACCGACCGCCCATCGTCGCGGGCGGCGACGCCGTAGTGCCGCATCCGCTCGCTCAGCTCCCCGAGGTAGTCGGCCGACGGCACGCGGATCTCGACCTCGCCGAGGCCGAGCGCGAGCCGACGGGGACCGGCGCCGCGGCTGTTCCACGTGTTCATCGCCATGTGGTGGTGGTAGCCGCCGGCGCTCACGAACAGCGCGCTGCCACCGAGGCTCGCCGTGGTCTCGAAGCCGAGCCGGTCGACGTAGAACGCGCGCGCCGACTCCACGTCGCCGACCGACAGGTGGACGTGCCCGACCGTGGCGTCGCCGAACGGATCGATCCCGCCGGCGTCGGCCAGGGCGACGCCGCGCTCGGTGAGGTGCTCGGTCAGGAACCGGTTCGGGTCGAGGTAGAGCGTCGCCATCTCCACCTGGCCGTGGGTCCAGCTCCACAGGCTGCGGTCGCGGTCCCAGTACAACTCGACGCCGTTCCCCTCGGGGTCGGTGAAGTAGAACGCGGTGCTCACGAGGTGGTCGGCGCTGCCGGTGAAGGTTCCCGGCGCACGGCGGGCGACCGAGTAGACGGCCGCGGCGAGCGCCTCCTGGGTGTCGAAGACGATCGCGGTGTGGAACAGCCCCGCCTCGCCGGGCGACGCGTGACGCAGCTCGGGGGCGTGCTCCAGGATGACCGCCGGTGTGGCGCCGCGACCGAGGATGACGCGGTCGCCCTCCGCCGCGAGCACGGTCAGCGTGACGGCGTCCCGGTAGTAGCGGGTCATGGCGTCGAGGTCGGCGACGCGGAGGGTCACGGCCCCCATGGCGGAGTCGGCGGGCAGCAGTTCGGGCATGGACCCTTCAACGCCCGGTGGATGCGGGAAATTTCACGTCTCGATCGCACCGCCGTTCTCGGCGAGGTAGCGACGCAGCGTCAGTGCCGGGTCGGCGGCCTGCTCGCGGCGGTAGCGGGCGAAGTCGAGCTGGTCGCGCAGGGACGAGCCGCCGCGCATCCGCTCGGCCTGGGCGCCCTCCACCGACTGGATGCGCGCCGCCTCCGCGACCAGCGCCTCGCGGTCTGCGGCCGCCAGCACGAGGACGCCGTCGTCGTCCGCGACGATCCAGTGCTCGGGGGTGACGGTCACCCCGTCGAGGAAGGCCGACCGCATCGCGGTTCCGGCCGGGGGCACCCGGCGGGGGCCGAAGGGATGCGCGCCGCGGCTGAACACCGGCAGCCCGATCTCGCGCAGCTGCGCGGTGTCGCGGTGCCGGCCCCAGATGACCGCGCCGGCGAGGCCGGCGGTCGCCGCCTCCAGCAGCATCAGGTCGCCGACGCAGGCTTCGTCGTCGCGACCGCCGTTGTCGACGACGAGCACGGCTCCGGGAGGCGCGTCGTCGATGGTCTCGAGCAGCACATCCACGCTGCCGAGATGGGTGACGGGGGCGGCGGGTCCGGCGAACGGGCGCCCAGGGAGCAGGGCGACGAGGCTGACGGGGGCCGTTCCGACAGGGATGCCGAGGCGGACGGCGGCATCGGCGACGGCTGCCGTCGCGGGGAGGGTGAGCTGGTCCATGACGGGACGCTATACCGCCCGGCATGCCCGCGGACGAATGGCCCCGCTCGCCGTCGCGCCGCGGCTACTCCCCGGTCAGCCGCTCCAGCAGCTCCCGGTACCGCGCCGCGGTGCGCTCGACCACGTCCTGCGGAAGCGCCGGCGGCTCGCCCGTCTTGTCCCAGTTCGCGGCGAGCCAGTCGCGCACGATCTGCTTGTCGAAGCTCGCCATCCGCTCCTCCGGCGTGGTCCCGGCCGCGTACGCGGCCGCATCCCAGTACCGGCTGGAGTCGCTGGTCAGCACCTCGTCCGCGAGCGTGATCACGCCGGTCGTGCGGTCGGCGCCGAACTCGAACTTGGTGTCGGCGATGATGACGCCGCGCGCCTCCGCGATCGCGGCTCCCCGCGCGTAGACGTGCAGGGACCGTCGCCGCAGCTCCTCGGCCACGTCGGCGCCGACGAGCTCGACGGTGCGCTCGAAGCTGATGTTCTCGTCGTGCTGACCGAGCGGGGCCTTCCAGGCCGGGGTGTAGATCGGCTCGGGCAGGCGGTCGCCGTTCCGCAGTCCGTCGGGAAGGGGGATGCCGCACACGCTCCGGCTCCGCTGGTACTCCGTCCATCCACTGCCGGTGAGGTAGCCGCGCACGACGCACTCGACCGGGAACATGTCGAGCGGCTTCACGAGCATCGAGCGGCCCGACACGGCCGCGGGGATCCGCTCGACCACGCGCTCGCCGACGAGGGTGTGGTCGGGCACGAGGTGGTTCGGGACGTCGTCCAGCTGGTCGAACCACCACAGGCTGAGGGTGGTGAGCAGCTCGCCCTTGTCCGGGATGCCCGGCTGCAGCACGTGGTCGAACGCGCTCACCCGGTCGCTCGCGACGACCAGCACACTGTCGGTGTCGGCGAGCCCCTCGGCGCCCTCGGGCACGTAGAGGTCGCGCACCTTGCCCGAGTAGACGTGGACCCATCCCGGAATCTCGCTCACCCGTCCATCGTAGGGGCGGGCGGCGAGACCGGGATGCGCGTCAGGCCAGCAGCTTCGCCTTCGCCGACGCGAACTCCTCGTCGGTGAGCACGCCCTGCGTGTGCAGGGTCGCCAGCTGCTGCAGCTTCGTCATCATGTCGTCCTCGGTGGGAGCCGCCGCCGGCGCCGGCTGCTGCGCGGCCTGCTGCGCTGCCGCCTGCTGCGCCATCTGCTGCATCTGCATCTGCTGTTGCTGCTGCTCGTACTGCTGCTGGTCGTACTGGCTCTGCGCCTTCTCCTGCTGGTGGCGCTGAACGCTTCCGGAGACCGCGGTCGCCGTACCGGCGACCACCGCCGTGCGCGCCGCCATCCCGATCAGTCCCGGGCGTCCCATCCGTCGCAGTGGCATGGTTGTCCTCCTCAGCTCTCCGTGGTCTCGAGTTCTTCGTACGCCTCGGCCGCCACCGCGTTCAGCACGGGTGCGGGGATGCGCTCGCTGTGCAGCACGACGCCGCCGGACTCGAAGAAGCGGCTCGCCAGCTCCTTCGCCCAGAGGTGCTCGATCACGAGGATCGCGCCGGTCGTCCCGGGTTCGAGCAGCTCGGCGATCTGCTGCACGTCCTCGTCGCCGGCCAGGCCGCTGCCTTCGAGCGTGATGTCGGTCATCCCGATCTCGTCGCCGATCTCCTCCAGCTCGATGATGTCGATGCTCCCGTCGTCGTGACGTTCGACGAAGACGAGGTCGAGCAGGCGGACCGTGCCGCTCGCGACCAGGTCGAGGATCGCCTGAACGACGCCCGCCGACGGGCGGTCCGTATCGAACGCGGCCACCATGAATTCCGCCGGACCGTACTCGAAGTCGGCCATGTCTGCCCCTTTCCCAAGCGGCCCTCGTCGCTTTTCACGGGCACCATACTGCGCGCCTCACCGGCCTGGCTACGCACCATTTCGCTGCCGGCGGCGGAGGTTGATGTGTCCGGTCACATCCGTAGGATGGAGGGGTGCCAACGGCCGCCCGGCCGCTGACGATGACCCGAGGAAGGGCCGCAATGGGCGAGAAGAACTGGGCAGGCAACTACGAGTACCGCGCGGCGAGGATCGCCCGCCCGACCACGCTGGAGGAGCTGAGCGACCTCGTCCTGGACTCCCCGGCGGTTCGCGCGCTCGGCAGCCGCCACTCGTTCAACGACCTTGCCGACACCGAGGGCGTGCTCATCAGCACGGCCGGCCTCCCGGGCGACGTGCGCATCGACGAGGCGGCGCGGACGGTGACGGTCGGCGGCGGCGTCCGCTACGGCGACCTGGCGCGCGAGCTGCAGGACGCGGGATGGGCGCTGCACAACCTCGCGTCGCTCCCGCACATCTCGGTGGCCGGCGCGATCGCAACCGCGACCCACGGCTCCGGCGACCGCAACGGCAACCTCGCGACCGCGGTCGCCGGGCTGCGCATCCTGAACGGCTCGGGCGAGCTCGTGGAGCTGCGCCGCGGCGATGAGGGCTTCGAGGGCGCCGTGGTGGGCCTCGGGGCGCTGGGCGTCGTCACGGACGTGACCCTCGACATCCGTCCGACCTACGACGCGCGGCAGCGGCTCTTCGGCGGTGTGCCGTGGGATGCGGTGCTCGGGCGGTTCGACGAGGTCACCTCGGCGGCGTACAGCGTCAGCCTCTTCACGACCTGGGACGAGGAGGCGGTGTCGCTCGCGTGGCTCAAGGAGCTGGCCGGAGCCGAGACGCTGATCGAGGACGACTTCTTCGGCGCCCCGGCGCTGACCGAGCCGCGGCACATGATCGCGACGATGGATGTGCGCAACACCACCGAGCAGCTGGGCGTGGTCGGCCCGTGGAGCGAGCGCCTCGCGCACTTCCGGTTCGCGTTCACGCCGTCGAACGGCGAGGAGATCCAGTCCGAGTACCTCGTGCCGCGGGCACGAGCCGTGGAGGCGATCGAAGCGGTGCGTGCGCTCGCGCCCCTGATCGCGCCGCTGCTGCAGATCAGCGAGATCCGCACCGTCGCGGCGGACGACCTCTGGCTGTCGAGCGCCTACGAGACGGACGTCGTGGGCCTGCACTTCACCTGGTTCCGCGACCAGGCCGGCGTGGAGGCGGTGCTGCCCGACCTGGAGGCCGCTCTGCTGCCGCTGGGCGCACGTCCGCACTGGGGCAAGCTCTACGTCGACCGCGACGGGATCGTCCCGTCCCTCTACCCGCGCCTCTCCGACTTCGCGGCTCTCGCGTCGCGCTTCGACCCCGCCGCCCGCTTCCGCAACCCCTTCCTCACCCGCCTGCTCCCTTAGTCCCGCGCTCCGCCCACCGTCGAGTACACGATTAGTGCACGCGACACGCCGCGAAGGCGTGCACAAATCGTGTACTCGACGGAGGGTGTCGAGGCGTGGGGGTCAGGAGACGCGGGCGGCGATGTCGGTGCGGTAGTGGGAGCCGGCGAGGTGGATGCGGCCGAGCGCCGTGTAGGCGCGGTCGCGCGCCTCGGCGAAGTCGGTGCCGCGGGCCACGACGGAGAGCACGCGGCCGCCCGTCGCGAGCAGCTCGCCCGTCGCCTCGTGGAGCACGGTCGCCGCGTGCGCGATGGTCACCTCGGGCACCGCGGCCGCCTCGCCGAGCCCCGTGATCGGGCGCCCGGTCTGCGGCGCCTCCGGGTAGCCCTCGCTCGCGAGGACGACCGTGACGGCGGTGTCGAGCGCGAACTCGGGTCGCGGCATCCCGCCGAGCCCGCCGGTGGCGGCGGCGTAGAGCAGCGTGGACAGCGGGGTCACCAGCCGTGGGAGCACCACCTGGGTCTCCGGGTCGCCGAAGCGCGCGTTGAACTCGATCACGCGGATGCCGCGGTCGGTCACGATCAGGCCGCAGTAGAGCAGCCCGATGAACGGGGTCTGCTCGGCGGCGAGGGTGCGGACGGTCGGTAGCGCGATCGTGTCGATGACCTCGTCGACGAAGCCCTCCGGCAGCCAGGGGAGAGGGGAGTACGCACCCATCCCGCCGGTGTTCGGGCCCGCGTCGCCGTCGAGCAGGCGCTTGTAGTCCTGCGCCGGCGAGAGCGGCAGCACGTCGTGGCCGTCGCTGACCAGGAACAGCGACACCTCCTGGCCGTCCAGGAACTCCTCGATCAGCACGCCGCCGTGGCGCAGCCAGTGGGTCGCGTGCTCGACGGCCGCGGCGCGGTCCTCCGTGACGAGCACGCCCTTCCCTGCGGCGAGGCCGTCCGCCTTGACGACGTACGGCGCGCCCAGCTCGTCGAGCGCGCGCTCCGCCTCGGCCAGCGTCTCGGCGCGCACCGCACGGCCGGTCGGAACGCCCGCGGCGTCCATGATCCGCTTCGCAAACGCCTTCGACCCTTCGAGCTGCGCCGCGGCCTTGCCCGGTCCGAACACGGGGATGCCGCGGGTACGCAGTGGATCGGCCACCCCTGCGACGAGCGGAGCCTCCGGGCCGATGACGACCAGGTCGATGCCGTGCTCGATCGCGTACTCGGTGACCGCCTCGCCGTCGAGCGGGTCCAGGCCCGTTTCGACCCGCACATCCTGCGCGATGCCCGCATTGCCGGGCGCCGCGACGATGTCGTGCCGCTCCTCCTCGCTGAGCAGCGCGGTGATGATGGCGTGCTCGCGGGCACCGGAACCGAGGACGAGAATCTTCACGCCACCATGCTAGAGGGAGCGGATGCCGCGGCTCAGCCGGGTGGAAGGATGGAACGCATGGCGAGAGCGAAGATCGCGGACGACGTGGGTGGACCGGCCGTCCGGGCCGCCGTCGCGGGGGGAGCGCCCCGTGACACGACGGCTACGGCCGTGCGGTACCTGCTGCAGCTGCTCGCGGAGCGGGCGCCGGGCAACACCGTCGAGGTGCGGGTGCCGCCGTTCGGTGCGGTGCAGTGCATCCCCGGTCCGCGTCACACCCGCGGGACCCCGCCGAACGTCGTCGAGATGGATGCGGCCACCTGGCTCGGTCTCGCCTCCGGGTCGCTCACCTGGGAGGAGGGCGTCGCCTCGGGCGCCGTCCACGCCTCCGGGCAGCGCGCTTCCCTCGAGGGCCTCGTGCCCTTGCGCTACTGACCGCCGTCGCCGTTCCGTAAGGTTCCGTCACCGACGGTCACCCAGCTTCGATCTGGGAGAATGGGAGTCATGAGCGACACCCCGCAGGACGAGCCGGTCGACGAGGTCGAAGAGACCGTCACCCCGGCCGAGGTGCGGGTGCGGCGCTCGCCGCGGTACTTCCGGTTCATGATCACGGGCGCGGTGCTGTTCGCCATCGTGGCGCTCATCCTCACCTTCGCGTTCCCGGAGAACCCGACGTACGACCGCGGAAGCGTCTTCGGCTTCCTGCTCGCGATCTGCGTCACCGTGGGCGTCGCCGTCGGCGCGGTCGTCGCGCTCATCCTCGACCGCACCACCGCGCGTCGAGCGCGCAGCGTCCAGGCGGATAGAATCGACGTGCGCGTCACCGAGCCCGGGTCGTCGCCTGCACGGCGCGAGGGCTCGCAGCCGGAGCCCGGCACACCGAGCACCACGCAGGGCAGCACGCAGAGCACCACCAGCGACACCGAGAGCTGAACATCCCGACTTCCTGAAAGGGGTCCGCTGTGGCCGGAGGCGACGGTCTTCTCAGTCACGAACTGCTTCCCGGCGAGAAGGGACCGCAGGACGCCTGCGGTGTCTTCGGCGTCTGGGCCCCCGGTGAGGAGGTCGCGAAGCTCAGCTATTTCGGGCTCTACGCGCTCCAGCACCGCGGCCAGGAGTCGGCGGGCATCGCGACGAGCGACGGCGACAAGATCCTGATCTACAAAGACATGGGTCTCGTCTCGCAGGTGTTCAACGAGAACGCGCTCAACTCGCTCCCCGGCCACATCGCCGTCGGCCACACGCGTTACTCGACGACCGGAGCGTCCAGCTGGCAGAACGCGCAGCCGACGCTCGGGTCCACGGCCAGCGGAACCGTCGCCCTCGGCCACAACGGCAACCTGACGAATACCGCCGAGCTGATGCAGCTCGTGCACGAGCGCTACCCGCAGCACGACGGAGAGCTCTCCCGCGGCAACACGACCGACACGGCCGTCGTCACGGCGCTCCTGACCGGCGACCTCGACCACACCCTCGAGTCGACCGCCCTCGAGGTGCTTCCGCGCCTGCGCGGCGCCTACTGCCTCGTCTTCATGGACGAGCACACTCTGTACGCGGCGCGCGACCCGCAGGGCGTGCGACCGCTGGTGCTCGGCCGGCTGGAGCGCGGCTGGGTCGTCGCCTCCGAGACCGCCGCCCTCGACATCGTCGGCGCCAGCTTCGTGCGCGAGGTCGAGCCGGGCGAACTGATCGCCATCGACGAGAACGGACTGCGCAGCCAGCGGTTCGCGACCGAGAAGCGCGCCGGATGCGTCTTCGAGTACGTCTACCTCGCGCGTCCCGACACCACCATCGCCGGCCGCGGCGTCTACGAGGCCCGCGTCGAGATGGGCCGCCAGCTGGCCCGGGAGCACGCCGTCGAGGCCGACCTCGTCATCCCGACCCCGGAGTCCGGCACGCCCGCCGCCATCGGCTACGCGCAGGCGTCCGGCATCCCGTTCGGACAGGGCCTGGTCAAGAACTCCTACGTCGGCCGCACGTTCATCCAGCCGTCGCAGACCATCCGCCAGCGCGGCATCAAGCTCAAGCTGAACCCGCTCAAGGAGGTCATCAAGGGCAAGCGCCTGGTGGTCGTCGACGACTCGATCGTCCGCGGCAACACCCAGCGCGCCCTGGTCTCGATGCTCCGTGAGGCGGGCGCAGCAGAGGTGCACGTCCGCATCTCCAGCCCGCCCATCACCTGGCCGTGCTTCTACGGCATCGACTTCGCGTCGCGCGCCGAGCTCATCGCGACCGGGCTCGGGGTCGAGGAGGTGCGCCAGTCGATCGGTGCGGACAGCCTCGGCTACCTCTCCGAAGACGGCATGATCGACGCGACCGAGCAGCCGCGCGAGCGCCTCTGCACGGCGTGCTTCACGGGCAACTACCCGATCGAGCTGCCGGATGCGCACCACCTCGGCAAGAACCTGCTCGAGCGTCCGGCCGTCGCCGCGACGGACGACGGTTCCGACGCGACCTCCGACGGCTGCGAGCCGGGCCCGGACTCCGAGTTGGAGCCGCTGCTGTCGTTCGGCGACCCCGGCCGCCAGGAGTGAGGCGGGAGGCGCCCGCCTCCGCCGATACGATGGAGCGGTGACCGACTCCACCGCCTCCTCGTCCGCCTCCTACGCCGCCGCCGGCGTCGACACCGCGGCCGGCGACCGGGCCGTCGAGCTCATGAAGGCCGCTGTCGGCCGCACCCACGGCCCCGAGGTGCTCGGTGGTGTCGGCGGGTTCGCCGGCCTCTTCGACGTGTCCTTCCTGCGCGACTTCCGCCGGCCGCTGCTCGCGACCTCCACCGACGGCGTCGGCACCAAGGTCGCCATCGCCCAGGCACTCGACAAGCACGACACGATCGGCCAGGACCTCGTGGGCATGGTCGTCGACGACATCGTCGTGGTGGGCGCGCGTCCCCTCTTCATGACCGACTACATCGCCTGCGGCAAGGTCGTCCCCGAGCGCATCGCCGCCATCGTCGCCGGTATCGCCGGCGCCTGCGCCGAGACCGGAACGGCCCTGGTCGGCGGTGAGACGGCCGAGCACCCCGGCCTGCTGGGAGCCGACGACTACGACGTCGCGGGCGCTGCGGTGGGAGCCGTGGAGGCCGACGACGTGCTCGGCGCCGAGCGCGTCCGCGACGGGGATGCGGTGCTCGCGATGGCCTCGTCGGGACTGCACTCGAACGGCTTCTCGCTGGTCCGCCACATCCTGGCCGCGCGCGGCATCGGGTTCACCGACCGCTCCGAGGAGTTCGGCGGCGTCGTGGGCGAGGCGCTGCTGGAGCCGACCCGGCTCTACACGGGACCGCTGCTGCGGGTGATGCAGGATGCGTCCCTCGGCGGAGCGATCCACTCCCTCAGTCACGTCACCGGCGGCGGCATCGCCGCGAACCTCGCGCGGGTGCTCCCGGTCGGGTCGTGGGTGGAGGTCGACCGCTCGACCTGGTCGCCCACGCCGGTGTTCCGCATTCTGAGCGACCTGGCGGGCAGCAGCCTGGAGTCGAGCGAGGGCACCTGGAACCTCGGCATCGGCATGTTCGCCGTCGTCGCTCCGGAGGCGGCCGAGGCGGTCGCGGCCGCGCTCACCGCCGACGGCATTCCCACCTGGCGTGCCGGGACGGTGTCCACGGGCGCCCGCGACCTCACCGGCTTCGAGCAGGGCGCCAAGGGCGTCGACGGCGGCGCGGTGCGCCTCGTCGGCGGCTACGCCGCCTGAGCCCGCGTCACCCTTTTTGGTCGGAGCGCCCCGCCCGCGCCTGCCGCTAGAGTGGCGCGTGTGAGCCGACCGCACGCCAGCCTTCGCATGGCGGGTGCGGTGGCACTCGCGGCTGTCGGTGCGCTGCTGGGAGCGGCGCCCGCTGCGGCGGCCGGGCTCCCCGCGTCCCCTCCACCCGCGACCCCTGCGCCATCGGCGCCGTCACCGGCGCCTGCGTCCGCCGCCGGGCCTGCGGATGCGCTCGTGCCGTTGGTCGACTGCGTGCAGGATGCGCCGCTCGGCGCCGTCTCGTCCCGCACGGTCGTGCTCGGGTATCGCTCGACCGCGGCCAGCCCCGTGACCGTGCCCGCCGCATCCGGGACGAACGACCTCACCGCGGGCACCGCGGACCGCGGCCAGCCCTCCACCTTCGCGCCGGGGGAGCACCACGGCGTCTGGCTGCTCACCCTCGACTCGGCCGCCGAACCGGACCTCGCCTGGCGCCTCGGCGCCACTGCGGTGCGCTTCGACGGCGCTCCCGCCTGCACGGCGGCCACTGCGGTCGCGGTCAGCGCGCCGGAACGGATCAGCGCGGGCGACACGGTCTCCGTCTCCGCCGCCGTGACGCGGATGCTGCTCGCGCCGCCCTCCACGGGCGCGATCGCGTTCGCCCTGGACGGCGGCCCAGCGGTGACCGCTCCCGTCTCCACCTCGGGCGTCGCCCGGGCGGACCTTCCGGTGGCGGCCGCGGGCGCTCACACGGTGACCGCGACCTACCTCCCGGCCGACGGCTCGGGGCTCCTCCCTTCCGGCGGCAGCGCGACCGTCACCGCGACAGCTCCGAGCGCGCCGCTCGAGGTCGCGGTAGGATCGGTCGTGACCGGGAGCAGCAGTGTGCTGGTCACCGTCGCACGCGCCTCCGCGGAGGGCACGGCGTCGGCCGACCTGATGACCGCCGACGGCACGGCCGCCGCCGGAGCGGACTATTCGCCCCTGGCGACGACCGTCGCGCTCGACGAGGGGCAGACCACCGCGACGGTCCGCGTCGACCTGCCGCCGCGCCCCGCAGGATCGCCCGCCGCGACCTTCTTCGTGCTGCTGCAGCGCGCATCCACCGCCGTCACCAGAGCGTCGGCCACCGTCCGCCTCCCTGCGGTGCCGGCCGCGGTGCCGGCGGCGGGCAACGGGGCGAACCGGGCGGGCGCCCTGCCCGGTGCGTCCTCGGCGCTGCCGCCGGACGACCCCACCGACGGTGCGCCCGCGACGGCGAGCACCGCACAGGACCTGGCCATGCTCGCCGGGGGCATCCTGCTCACCGCGGGCGGCATCCTGGGTGTGCTCGGCCTCGTGCGCGCGGTGGGGATGCGTGAAGCGCGGGCATGACGAACGTCACGTCCCGACGGTGACAGCTTTTCGGGGTGCCGGATCGCTGACGACCCGGCGGGCCTGGCTCTGGGGAGGGCTGGCTCAGGAGCGAAGGGCGGCGCTACGCGCGCTTCGGGGTGCCCGTCTCCTCGTCTTCGTCGTCGTACTCGTACTCGTCCTCCGACTCGGTCTCCTCGTCGGATTCGTACTCCGCCCACTTGGCGTACTGGTCGTCTTCGCTGTGGGAATGACCGGTCAGCTCACGCTCCAGGGCGTCGTAATTCACGGAAGGACTGAACGACTTCAACTGGCGAGCGATCTTGGTGTGCTTCGCCTTCTGACGGCCGCGCCCCATGCGTGACCCCCTTTTGGTCCCAGCCCGCACGAGAGACTCGCCGGGGATCGAATAAGAACAGTGAAAACTAGCATCGAGTTTAGCATGCGGCCCTCATGGCACCCCGAGTCGCCGCACAGCGAGAAGTGGTGGGATGAGCGCGTGAGCACGACCAGGACCGACACCCAGGTGGTGGTGATCGGCGCAGGCCAGGCCGGCCTCGCCGTGGCGTATTACCTGAGGCGGTTCGAGCTGACTCCCGGGGTCGACTTCATCGTCTACGACCGGGGTCCGCGTACCGGGGGAGCGTGGCAGCACCGGTGGGATGCGCTCAAGCTCGGCAGCGCCCACCACGTGAACGACCTCCCCGGGATGTCGGAGCTGGGGCTCAGCTTCGACACGGCGGACCGATCCCTTCCGGCCCGCGACATCGTGGCCGGCTACTACCGCCGCTACGAGGAATACTTCGGGCTGGATGTGCAGCGCCCGGTGACCGTCACGAGCGTGTTCGACCGCGGCGCCGACCTCGTCGTCCAGCACACGGCGGGCGAGACGGGCACGCGCATCGTCGTGAACGCGACAGGCACCTGGGGTGCGCCGTTCGTGCCGTACTACCCGGGCATGAACGACTTCCGCGGCCGGCACGTGCACACGTCGAGCTATCTGTCGGCGGACGAGTTCGCCGGGCAGTCCGTCGTGGTGGTCGGCGGCGGCACGAGCGCGATCGGGTTCCTGCTCGAGCTCGAGGGCATCGCGTCCTCGCTGACCTGGGCGACCCGGCGGCCCGTCGACTTCCGGGACGAGTCCGAGCTGACGATCGAGGGCGGCGTCGCGGCCGTCGCGATGCAGGACGCCGCAGCCCGGGCCGGACAGGCGCTCCCGTCGATCGTGAGCGGCACGGGCGTGCCGCGGACGCGACGCATCGCCGCGGGCATCGAGCGCGGTGTGCTGATCGAGCGGGAGATGTTCACCCGGATCGAGGAGGACGGCGTCCGCTGGCCGGACGGCTCGTTTACGCAGGCGGACGCGATCATCTGGGCGACCGGCTTCCGTCCGGAGTTGCGTCATCTGGCGCCGCTTCGGCTGCGGGAGAAGTCGGGCGGACTGACCGTCGCGTCCGGCGCCTCCTGGCAGGACCCGCGCATATTCCTCGCCGGGTATGGGCCGCAGGCGTCCACGATCGGGGCCAACCGCGCGGGACGCATCATCGCGCGCCAAATCATGGCGCAGCTGTAGGAGCCGACTGGGCCGGGCCGACGCGTCAGACCGTGATGTCGCGGCTCTCGCCCGCGAACCGCAACCCGCTCACCCGCATCCCGCCCGCGGCCGTGTCCGCATCCACCTCGAGCACGCCCGCCGCTGCGTCCGGCCGGAGCCCCAGCTGCGCGCCGAGCACGGCCACCGCCGCCGCGGCGGACCACGCCTGCGGGCGGCACGCCGCGGGGTAGGGGATGGGCGACGTCGTCTCGTCCGCGCCGTCTCCCGCGTGCAGCTCCGGCATCCGGTAGCCGAAGCCGGCGGCGGCTGCGAGCAGCCCGTCGGACAGCACGGCGGCCTCCTCGCGGAATCCGTCGTGCGCGAGGCCGCGTACGACGATGGCCGTGTCGTGCGCCCACACGCTGCCGCCGTGGTAGCTGAGCGGCCAGTAGCCGGCGGAGTCCGTGGACATCGTCCGCAGACCGTAGCCGGACGAGAGCTCGGGGGAGACGAGACGGCGCACGACCAGCGCGGCCTGGTCCGCATCCAGGATGCCCGTCCCCAGCAGGTGCCCGATGTTGCTCGTGACGGTGTCCACGCGCCGCTTCGCCGCGTCGAGGGCCACGGCGGGGTAGGCGCCCGCCGGGTCGTCGATCCAGAAGGCGTCCGCGAACCGCTGCTTGAGCCCCGCCGCCCAGTCGCGCCACCGGTCGCCGCCCGGCCGGTCGAACGCGTCGAGCAGCTCCGCGCCGCCGATGGCCGCCTCGTAGGCGTAGCCCTGCACCTCGCAGAGGGCGATCGGTCCCTCGGCGAGGGTGCCGTCGCGCCACTGAATCGAGTCGCCGGAGTCCTTCCATCCCTGGTTCGCCAGTCCGTGGCCCGTGGTGTCGACGTACTCGAGGAAGCCGTCGCCGTCGCTATCGCCGTAGTCGCGCATCCACGCCAGGGCCGCCTCCAGGTGCGGGAGGAGCGGCTCGATCTCGTGCCGGGGCATTCCCCACCGCCACGCGTCGTGCAGCAGGCAGACCCACAGCGCGGTCGCGTCGACCGTGCCGTAGTAGAGAGGCGGAAGGACGACCCCCTCGCCCGGGATGGCGAGCGCGCCGGGCCGGAGCTCGTGCATGATCTTGCCCGGCTGTTCCGCGGTGTCCGGCACGACGCGGGTGCCCTGGTAGTGCGCCAGCACGCGCAGCGTCGAGGCGGCCAGCTCGTGCCCGAGGGGGAGGAGCAGGCGGGCGGCCCAGATCGAATCCCGCCCGAAGAGGGTGAAGAACCACGGGGCGCCGGCCGCCAGGAAGACGTCGTCGGGACGCTCGCGCGTCGACATGCGCAGTGCCTGCAGATCGGCCACCGCCTGCCGCAGCCAGGAGCCCAGGCGGGAGTCGTCGGTGCGGGCCTCGAACGCCGCCCACTCCTCGGAGGGGCGCGCGCCGGCGACCACCGCTGTCGGGTCGTCGACCTCGATGCTCCACTCGACGACGGCCTCGCCGTGGGCCGGTGCCTCCACCTGCCAGCGCAGCACACAGGCATCCCCGTCGACGGTCACGTGAGCCCGGGGTGCGCGGACCGTCGCGGTGATGGGCCCGCTGCGGAGCACCGCTCCGTGGTCGGTGGCGTCGACGCTCACCGGATGCTCGCTGCCGGTGAGACCCGCCTTGATCTGCTGCATGGGCGAGAAGTCGGCGTGCAGCGCCACCTCGATGGTGGTGCGGACCGGCGCGCCGAGCGCGCTCCGCAGGACGAGCCGTTCCTCCAGGGAGCCCGCGCCCACGACGCGGGTGCGGTCGACCCGCACGCGCGGATCGGCCGTGCGGTCGTCGATGCCGCGGGCGAGTCCCGTGAAGACGGCGGTGGCCGCATCCGGGCCGGCGGTCGCGATGTGTTCGGGCTCGGCGCCGCCGATGGTGAGGACCACGCGATCGAGCACGCGGAGATCCGAGTGGTAGAAGCCGTGGATGCCGTGCCCGTCGATCCTCCCGTCCGGTGCGGACCAGGCCTGCGAGGGTGCGGTGAGCACCACGACGCTGTCGTGCAGGAGCGGCTGGAGGGGCTGGGTCATCGTGGCGGTGGTGCTTTCGTGCTCGGTGGTGGTGTCCGTCATGGTGGTGGCTGCCGTCATTCCTTCACGGCCCCCTCGCTCGCGTTCATGATCCGTCTCTGGAAGATGAAGAAGACCACGGCGACGGGGATCGTCATGACCGCGGCAGCGGCGAGTTTCAGCGGGTACTGCGTCCCCTGGCTGAGCTGCCCGCTGGCGAGGCCCGCGACGCCCTTCGTCAGGGTGGTCAGGGCCGGGCTCTGCGTGGAGACGATGAAGTGCGCCAGCTCGTTCCACGACCCCTGGAACGACAGGATGATGATCGTGATCAGCGCGGGCCGCGCCATCGGGAGCACGACCGACCAGAACACACGGAACGTCCCCGCGCCGTCGATGCGGGCCTGCTCCTCGACGCTTGCCGGGATGGACTCGAAGAAGTTCTTCATGATGAAGACGCCCGCGGCGTCCGTCAGCAGGGGCACGATCATGCCCGTGTACGAGTCGTAGATGCCGAGCTGGTTGATCACCAGGAACTTCGGGATGAGCAGCACCACGGTCGGGACCGCCATGATGGCGACGAGGGCGGCGAACACGACCGAGCGGCCGCGGAAGTGCAGGCGCGCGAGCGCGTACCCGGCCAGCGAGTCGAAGAAGACCCGGCCCAGGGTCACCACGATGGTGACGACCGCCGAGTTGGCGAACCAGACGGGAAAGTCGGAGTTGAGGAACAGCTTCGCGTAGGCCGCCGTGGTGAAGGTCTGCGGGATGAGCGCGACCGGGTTCGAGGCCGCCTCCGCGTCCGTCTTGAACGACGTCGCCAGCTGGATGAGGAACGGCATGATGTAGACGATCGCCAGCACCACCAGCACCGCGTAGGTGACGGAGGTCGCGACCACGGTGCTCGCGGAGCGCCGGCGGCCGGCGGGCCGTTGGGAGGGCGGCGGTGGCGAGACGGCTGCGCCGCGCTCGCTCTGCATCGCTGTGGTGCTCATCGGAGCGTTCCCTTCCGGTCGGGATCGTCGGTCTCGCGCGCGGCCGGCACGCTGCTCGGAGCGCCGGTTGCGGCCGTCCCCGCCGCCAGCGCCGGCTGGTAGAGCCGCATCCGGCGCTTCGAGACCTTCCGATCCCGGAGCACCCAGCGCTGGAAGATCGTGAAGACGACGATGATGACGAACAGGATGAACGCGATGGCCGCGCCCTGGCCCCACTCCTGGTTGACGAACGACGTCTGATAAGAGAGGTACGCGGGGGTGAGGGTGGTCTTGCCCGGCGCGCCGCGGGTGCCCGTGTAGATCTGGTCGAACACCTGCCAGCAACCGATCAGTCCGAGGGTCAGGACGGTGAACAGCGTCGGCCGGAGCTGCGGGAGGGTGATGCGCCAGAAGCGCTGCCAGCCGTTGGCGCCGTCCATCATCGCCGCCTCCGTCACGTCGCCGCCGAGGTTCTGCAGGGCCGCCAGGAAGAGCAGCATGAAGGTGCCGCTCGTGGTGAACACGGCCATGATGATGAACGCCGTCATCGCCACCGACGGGCCGCCGAGCCAGTCCCACCAGGAGACGCCGAGCGCGGTGTTCTGAGTCAGCGCGGCCGGTCCCTGGGCGACGCCGAAGAGCCGTAGGAAGTTGTGGATGATCCCGCTGGGATCGTTGAACCAGTTCGGGCCGTTGATCCCGAACCAGGAGAGCACCTTGTTGACGGCCCCGCTCGTGCTGAACAGGAACAGCCAGAGCACCGTGATGGCGACCGAGCTCGTCACCGAGGGGAAGTAGAACGCGGTCCGGAAGAACCCTCGGCCGCGGAGGATCGCGCGGCTGACCAGCACGGCGAGACCGAGCGACACCGCGGTCTGGATGGGGACGACCAGCACCACGTACCAGGCGTTGTTCTTGAGCGCGGTGCCGAAGTCCTGCTCGGCCAGCCCTCCTCCGCCGAGAAGCGTGGCGTAGTTGTCGAGGCCGACGAACTTCACGTCCGGCGAGAAGGGGCTGCCGCGACCGCCCCAGTCGGAGAAGCTGACCCAGAGGGCCATCAGCACCGGGACGACGAGGAAGACGCCGAGCAGCAGGATGACCGGGGCGGTGAACAACCACCCCGAGGCGGCCTCGCCGCGCCGGATTCCGGTGCGACGAGACCGACTCGCGGTTGCAGACATGACGGGCCTTTCCTCCGGTGGGCGCGTGCTACTTCAGCAGCGCTTCGAGGTTCTTCTGCGTGGTGTCGAGGATGGACTTCGGGTCGCCGGTGGCCAGCGACTCGAGCTTGCTGTTGAGGTCGGTGACCACGTCGGCGGAGCCCTTCGCGGTCGGCACGCCCTTGGCGTAGTCGGCGGCGTTCAGGAACGGCACCAGGTCGGGGTTGTCCGACTTCCACTCGTCGGCAGCCGACTTGATGGACGGCATCGGGCCGAAGGCCCTCGAGAAGGCGAGCTGGTCCGACTTGCTGGTCAGCTTCTCGACCAGCTTCAGCGCGGCGGCCTGGTTGGGGCTGTCGGCGGCGATGCCCCAGCAGTTGGTGAACTGCAGCGTGCCCTGGCCGGCCGGTCCCTTCGGCAGCTCTGCGATCTTGTACTTGATGTTGGGGAAGTCGGACTTGAGGGCGCCGGTGATCCAGTTGCCCTCGATCGTCATCGCCGCGAGGCCCTTGCCGAACGCCTCGCCGCCCCAGCCGGCGCCGAGGTCCTTCGCGTACTTCAGCTCCCCGCCGTTCAGCATCTGCTTGACGAAGGCGAGCGCCTTCACGTTGGCCTCGCTGTTCGCGGTGGCCTTGGTGCTGTCCTCATTCATGAGGTTTCCGCCGGCCTGGACCATGAACGAGCCGATGCGGGCGTACTCGCCCGAGATGCCGAGCCCGACCTGGCTGCCCGTCGTGAGCTTCTTGGCGACGGCCTCGAGGTCGTCCCAGGTCTTCGGGATGTCGGCGTCGGTCAGCCCGGCGGCCGTCCAGGCGTCGGTGTTGATCACCAGCTGGAGCGTGGAGAAGTCCTTCGGCGCACAGTAGAACTTGCCGTCGTAGGTGAAGGACTTGACCAGGCCCGGGTAGAAGTCGCTCTTGTTGCTCAGCTGGTCGCCGTAGGCGAGCAGCGACCCGTTCGACGCGTACCCGGCCAGCGCGTCGGTGGACAGGTAGAAGACATCGGCCGGCTTCTTCGCGGCGAAGCCCTGCGAGAGCTGCTGGTTGAGGTCGCTCGCGACCACCAGGTTCGCCTTGGTGCCCGAGCTCTTGGACCAGTCGGACACTGCGGACTTCACCGCGGTGGTCTCGGCGTCGCCGGACGAGCCGATCATGACGGTCAGCGCCTTGTCGGACGAGGTGAGCTTGCCGGTGTCGGAACTGCTGCTGCCGCCGAAGCCGGAGCCGCACGCCGTGAGGGCGAGCGCGGTCGCCGCGGCGACGGCGCCGCCCGCGAGCCAGCGGTGTGTGATCTTGCGCATTCGTGTCTCCTTGGTATGAGTGTGCCCGCGAGGAGGGGCGCACACGGGAAGGGGCGGGAAGGTTGTGGACAACCCGTCGGATGGTGCGGTCTGTGAGCGGATCCCGGGCACGCCGGAGCCGGTGCCGGTGCTCCGCTGCGATGCGCGCATCCGACCTCCTCCGCTCCGTCGCCTGATTCGTCACTCCTGGTTTGATCGATCAAATCGGCAGCCACTACGCTGAGTTTGAACGATCAAACCGGGATGCCTGTCACAGTAACCGCGCGCTTCCACAGGTGTCAAGCAGCCCACTAGGGTCGTATCCAGCCACGAGACGAGCCGGAGGGAGGCCAGGCGATGGGTGCGCAGCCGACCGTGACCGACGTCGCCGGCGTCGCCGGGGTGTCCCGCCAGACCGTGTCGAACGTGCTCAACGCGCCGGAGCTCGTCCGCCCGGAGACGCGGGAGCGGGTACAGGCCGCCATCCACTCGCTCGGCTATCGGCCCCACGCCTCGGCGCGCCGGCTCCGCACGCAGAAGAGCTCCACGATCGGCATCCGCCTCGACCCCATCACGCAGGACGGCATCTCGGGCAGCATCCTCGACCGGTTCCTGCACGCGCTCACCGAGCAGGCCGACCGCCAGGGTCTCCGGGTGCTGCTCTTCACCGCGACGGGGCCGGAGGACGAGATCGAGCAGTTCCGCCGGCTGTCGGACGCCGCCGACGTCGACGCCTTCGTGCTCACGTCGACGTTCCACGGCGACCCCCGCACGGAGTGGCTGATCGAGAACGGCCGGTCGTTCGTGACCTTCGGCCGCCCGTGGGGCATCGACGACATGACCGATCCCGAACATCTGTGGGTGGATGTGGACGGGCGCGCCGGCGTGCGCGAGGCGACGGCGCATCTGCTCTCCCGCGGCGGTCCGCGCATCGGCTTCATCGGCTGGCCCAGCGGGTCCGGGACGGGCGACGACCGCCGCGCCGGCTGGCTGGAGGCGATGCGCGCGGGGAGCGGTCTGACCGAGGAGGAGCTCCGGCTGCTCGACGCGGCGGTGGAGGACGTCGTCCCGAACGGTGCGGACGCGGTGCGCCGCCTCGAGCAGCGCGCCGGCCGCCTCGACGGGGTCGTCTGCGTCTCCGACTCCCTCGCGCTCGGCGCCCTCACGGCGACGGCGGGCCGCATCCCCGTCGTCGGCTACGACGACACGCCGGTCGCCGAGGCGCTCGGCTTCTCGAGCGTCGCCCAGCAGCTCGACGAGGTCGCCGCCGGCGTGCTGGAACTGCTCACCGGCGCACACGGCGGCCGCGTCCAGCGCGGCGACCCGGTGACCGACCCGCGTCACCGCCTGGTGACGCCGCGCCTGGTGGTGCGCGACGGTCCGTCGCTCATCGGCGACCGCACGCTCTGAAATCCGCGTGTAACGCGCTGCGGAGACAATGGAGGCATGTCTCCACAAGAGCCTCTGCTGGATGCGCCACGAGCGCGTCGCCTCCCGATCACCGTGTCCATCACCCGCCGTGTCGACAGCACGCGCCTGGCCGAGGTCACCCACTGGGTGCAGGCCGGCGTGAACCTGGCCAACACGTACGACGGCTTCCTCGGCTCCGGCTGGGTGCGCGCCCACGCCGACTCCGACGAGTGGCACATGCTCTACCGCTTCGCGGACGCGGACACCCTGGAGGCCTGGGAGGCGTCGGACGACCGTGCCGACTGGCTCTACGCGGGTCGCGAGCTGGTGGAGGTGTCCCGCGTCGAGCGGAGGACCGGCATCGAGGGCTGGTTCGACCAGCCGCAGCCGGGCGTGCCCGCGGCGCCGCCGCGCTGGAAGCAGGCCGTGACGATCTGGCTCGGATTCTTCCCGCTGTCGCTCGCCTTCACGTACCTCACCGTGACGTTCGTGCCGGGCTGGCACAGCCTGTGGCCGCTCGCGACGGTGCTGCTCAGCACGCTCTGCCTGACGCCCACCATGACGTACGTGCTGCTGCCGTTCGTCACCCGGTTGCTGCAGCCCTGGCTCCGCCGGTAGTTCACTCGGGGTTCTCCCTGACCCGACCCTGAACTCCCGGAATCCTGCCCGCGCGCCCTTGCATCCCTCGTAATCGCGATATATCGTGAATCCGTCAACAGTCGCGATATAACGCGAGTCACCGACGGTCCCGGCATGGACCGGAGAAGCAAGGAGAACGAACCATGGCACAGGAGAAGTGGCTGATCCAGCCGGGCGAGAGCCGCACCATCGATGTGGAGCTCGTCCGCGCGCTGAAGGTCGGATTCATTGGCGGTCAGATCGACATCGTCGGGCACGACGAGCCCGGCGCGCGGATCGAGGTCCACTCGGTCGAAGGGCGTGACCTGAAGATCGTCATCGACGGCGACCGCCTCGAGATCGACCACCCGCAGCTGCGCTGGGACAACTTCATCGAGGTCTTCAAGTCCATGCGGTCCAGCGCCCGGGCCGACGTCAGCGTGCTCGTGCCGCGCGATGTCGAGCTCAAGTTCGGCGTCGTCTCCGCGACCGCCCTGGTCTCCGGACTGCACACGGACGCGCGGCTCAGCACCGTGTCCGGGGATGTCGTCGCCGACGGCCTCACCGGCGACATCGAGCTCAACTCCGTCAACGGCGAGCTCTCGGTGCGCGACCACACGGGCCGCATCTCCGCGCACACCGTCTCGGGCGACGTGACCGCGACCGGCGCCATCCGCCGCTTCTCGGCCGACGGCGTCTCCGGCGACGTCATGATCGACGTCACCGGCACCCCGGACGAGATCGCCGTGAACACGGTCTCCGGCGACACGACCATCCGCATCCCGGAGGCCGTCGGCGCGCGCTACCGAGTGAACACGGTGTCGGGGAAGGTGCAGCTCGACAACATGACCGTGGTCGGCGGGATGGGCAGGGGCTACACCGGCACCTCCGGCACGCTCAACGGCACCTGGGTCGAGATCAACGTCAACTCCGTTTCGGGCGATGCGGCAGTGCTGCGCAGTGCCGCGACGGCGCAGGGCGCGAATGCGCAGGAGGCGTCGGCGTGAGCCCCGTCTTCTCGCACGGCAGCCTCCGGCTGTACCTGCTGAGCCTCCTCGACGAGTCCCCACGGCACGGCTACGAGCTCATCCAGGCGCTCAGCGACCGCTTCGGCGGCACGTACAGCCCCAGTGCCGGGACGATCTACCCCCGCCTCGCCAAGCTCGAGGAGGAGGGGCTGGTCACCAAGACCACCGAGGGCCGCAAGACCGTCTACGCGATCACGGACGCCGGGCGCGCGGAGCTGGACGCCCGCCGACCCGAGCTGGACGCGATCGAGGAGGAGGTCACCGACTCGGTCCGGCGGCTCGCCGACGAGGTGCGCGCGGGCGTGAACGACGCCATGCGCACGCTGCGCGCCGAGCTGGCGTCGGCCGCCCGGGAGGCGAAGCGGAACGCGTCGCGCGTCGACCCGCGCCAGGAGTCCCGAGACGCCGGCCGGGATGCACGCGCAGCCGGGATGACGGCGGTCCGGGATGCGGAGGCGGCGCTCAACGAGTTCCGTCAGCAGCTGCGAACGGACCTGCGTTCCGAGGCGGCGCGCGGCGCCCTCCCCGTCGACGTCGTCCCGCTCCTCAAGGGCGAACTGGACCGCGTTCGGCGCACCGTCGCCGAGGCGCTCAGCCGCCGCTGAGCGCGAGCGTTCGGCTTTGGGAAAGAGTCAGCGAATGCTCATCCGGCTCCCAGTGAGACCACTGCCGGTCGCCGTGCCGCGCCAATCCGCCACACCCGACCCGTCTGCAGGGCAACGCCCAGTGTTTGCAGATCGGGAGGGTGCTGGGGGCGCGACGCGCCGACTTGACAGTGCATTGCCAGCGAGTATGCTCGCACCTCGTGACAAATGAGGGGAGATCCCCGAAGCGCTGGTTGATCGGCGACCCGCTTCCGAGTGAGAAGCTCGAAGGACAACTGCTCCCGAAGCACCTCGCCCTACCCATCTTCGCCTCGGATGCGCTCTCGAGCGTCGCCTACGCTCCGCAGGAGCTCCTGATGATCCTGCTGCTCGGCGGGCTGGCGTTCCTGACGTTCGCGCCGTGGGTGGCCGCGGCGGTCGTCGTCCTGCTCGTCACGGTCGTGCTCAGCTATCGGCAGCTCGTCAAGGCGTACCCGTCGGGCGGCGGCGATTACGAGGTCGCCCACAAGAACCTCGGCGAGAAGGCCGGGCTGGTCGTCGCGTCCGCGCTGCTGGTGGACTACGTGCTCACCGTCGCCGTCTCGGTCGCGTCCGGCGTCGACAACGTGATCTCCGCGCTCCCCTTCCTCGCCCCCTGGCGGGTCGAGCTCGCCATCCTCTGCGTCATCGTCATCGCTGCCGTCAACCTGCGCGGCGTGCGGGAGTCGTCGAAGGCGTTCGCGCTGCCGACGTACATCTTCATCGGCAGCATCGGCCTCATGGTCGTCACGGCGCTCATCCGCACCGCCTTCGGCGACGCTCCGGTGGCCGAGTCGGCCGGGTACCAGGTGCACGCCGACTCCCTCACCCAGGCGGCCGTCGTGCTCCTGCTGCTGCGCGCCTTCTCGAGTGGATGTTCGGCTCTGACCGGTGTCGAAGCGGTCGCCAACGGCGTCCCCGCGTTCCGCACGCCGAAGATCCGCAACGCCCGCATCACTCTGGGACTCATGGGCGGCATCGCCATCACCCTGTTCGCCGGACTCACCGCGACTGCCCTGATCAGCGGCGTCCACTACGCCGAGAACCCGTGCGACCTTCAAGGCTGGGCGCAGTGCGCGACGTCGCCGCAGCGCAGCCTGATCGCCCAGATCGCCGCCGCCACCTTCGGCAACAACACGTTCTTCTTCTTCCTGGTGCAGGCCGCGACGGCGGTGGTGCTGCTGCTGGCGGCCAACACCGCCTTCAACGGCTTCCCGCTGCTCGGCTCGGTGCTCGCCCGCGACTCCTATGCCCCGAAGGCGCTGAACACCCGCGGCGACCGCCTCGTGTACTCGAACGGCATGATCATCCTCGCGCTGGCGGCGACGGTGCTGCTGGTCGTGTACCAGGCGAACCTGACCCAGCTCATCCAGCTCTACATCATCGGGGTGTTCGTGTCGTTCACCCTCGGCCAGTCGGGCATGGTGAAGCACTGGATCTCGCTGCTGCGCGAGGGCGGCCAGACCGGGCGTGAACGCACCGGGATCATCCGCTCGCTCTGCATCAACGCGTTCGGCGCGTGCCTCACCGCGATCGTGCTCATCGTCGTGACGATCACCAAGTTCACGCACGGCGCGTACCTGGTCTTCATCTTCATGCCGATCCTCTGGTTCCTCATGCTCGGCGTGAACCGGTACTACCGCGACGTCGAGAAGGAGGTCGAGGTCGACCCGGTCACGACGTTCGGAAGCGTCGGCGACCACGCCATCGTCCTCATCGGCAAGATGCAGAAGCCGGCCCTCAAGGCGCTCGACTACGCCATCGCCGCCCGGCACGACTCCATCGAGGCCGTCCACGTCTCCATCGACGAGGAGGCGACCCAGAAGCTGCAGCGGCAGTGGATCGAGCAGAACATCCACGTGCCGCTCACCATCATCGAGTCGCCGTACCGCG